>NZ_JBEORG010000012.1:0-171343 GCF_040302145.1 Spirillospora sp. NPDC127506
GCCGCATCGGGGACGACGTGGCGGAGCAGGCGCCGCGCCACCGGCAGCGCCGCCCAGCCGGCCTCGTGCCCGTGCGTGATCCCGACGAGCCCTTATGAGCGCGCCGATAAGGGCAACACGCCGCAAGCCGAGGGTCAGAGCGCGGCGTGGACCTCCTTGGCGACGCGCTCGCCGGAGCGGACCGCGCCGTCCATGTAGCCGGTCCAGTAGTCGGACGTCTCGGTGCCCGCCCAGTGGATCGGGCCGCACGGGGCGCGCAGCGCCGGGCCGAACGCGGTGAGCGCGCCGGGCGGGGCGATGCCGACCGGGCCGCCGCCGCTCCACATCTCGTTGTCCCAGCGCTGGAACGCCGTGATCCGCGGGTGGGCGGCCTTGTCGCCGAACAGCTTGGTGAACGAGTCGAGGCCCGCCGCCCGGACCTCGTCCGCGGACGCGCCGTCCAGCTTGCGGATGTTCGCCTGGTTCATGAAGCCCATCAGGATGCCGCGCGACCCGTCCGGCGGGCTGTTGTCGAACGTCGCGTCGATCGCGCCGCTGTCGGCGACCGCCTGCCCGGTGAGGCCGTCCGCGCGCCAGAACGGCGTGTCGTAGACGCCGACGAACTTGGCGATCGAGCCCATCGGGTAGCGCTGCATCAGCTGCGCCCGGCTCGCGGGCAGCGCCGGCGAGTAGTCGATCCTGTTCGCGATCGCGGGGGACATCGCGACGATGACCCGCTTGGCCGACACGGTGATCCCGTCCGCGGTGACGGTGACGCCGCCGGCGCCGGTCGCGATGGACCGTACCGGCGCGTTGTAGCGGACGATGTCGCCCAGCCGCGCCGCCAGCCGGACGGGCACCTCCTGCGAGCCGCCCACGAACCGGGACTCCTGCGCGCCGTCCTTGGTGTTGATCAGCCGGTCGATCGTCCCGGGGTTGCTCTCGTTGCCCGCCGCGGCCGCGTAGTGCAGCAGGTAGAGCAGCGAGATCTCCTGCGAGCGCATCGACAGCGTGGAGGAGGCGAACGCGTCCATCAGGAACCGCGCGCCGCTGCTCAGCGAGTTGGACCGCGACCACGTGTAGAACGTCTGCGCGTCCCACTCCTCGGCCTTCGCCGCCTTCCACGGCTCGCCGACCGGGACCTGCTTGATCATGTTGCCGAGCTTGAGCAGCGCCAGCTCCAGGTCGAGCACGCCCCAGTCCGGCGGGACCGCGCCGAGCAGGCCGTCGGTGGCGTACAGGGACCGCTTCCCGTTGCGGTAGTAGACGTTCTTGCCCTCGTTGTAGGTCTTGAAGGTCTCGACGCCCATGTCCCTGGCGAGCGCGGCGATCCTGTCCTGCGTCGGGCCGATGAACTCGGCGCCGCCCTCGCTGGTGGTGCCGTCGCCGAGCGGCAGGCCGTACACCCGCCCGCCCGGCCGGTCCCGGGCCTCCAGGACGATCACGGACCGGCCGGCCGCGACGAGGTCGCGGGCGGCGGTCAGGCCGGACAGGCCGGCCCCGACGATCACCACGTCGGTGCTGACCGGAGCGGTGCGGGCGGCGGCGGACGGCGCCGCGGCGGCGGAGGCGACGGCGCCGGCGGCGGTGAGCGCGCCCGTGCCGAGCAGTCTGCGGCGGCTGACTCGGGTCAAGGGGAATCCCTCCAGGGGTGTCCATGCGGGGGGACGGAAGGTTCACACGGCAGCTCACGCTAGGCCCGCCCTCAACCTGAAGTCGAGGGTTCTTCATGTTTCGTGACCGCGTCGAGACGGCCTCCCGGCCCGCCCCGGCGATCATCTAGAGTCCTGCCCATGGGGGACGCATGGCAGGACGCATGGCGGGACGCCGCATGGGTGAGGCACGGCATGGGTGAGGCGCGGCATGGGTGAGGCGCACGCCGCCCGGCGCCGGAGGCTGGCCGGGCTCGTCGCGGAGCGCGGCGCCGCCGCCGCGCTGGTGACGCGGCTGGTCAACGTCCGCTACCTGACCGGGCTCGACAGCTCCCGCGCCGCGCTGCTGGTCCCGGCGGACGGCCCGGCCGTCCTCGCGACCGACGGCCGGTACGCCGGCATGGCCGCCGAGGTCTGCCCGGAGCTGCCCGTCGTCGTCGACCGGCAGGTGGTGGAGGCGCTGGTGGCGCGGGCCGCCGCGGACGGCCACGGCCGCGTCGGCTTCGAGGCGCACGACATCACCGTCGAGCAGCACGCCGCCCTGCTCGACGCCGCCGAGGTCGAGCTGGCGCCGCTCGGCCGCCTCGTGGAAGAGCTGCGCATGGTCAAGGACGAGGAGGAGATCGCCCTCCTGCGGGAGGCGTGCGCGATCACCGGCCGCGCGTTCGAGGCCGTCCTCCCCGAGATCCGCGCCGGCGTCACCGAGCGGGCCGTCGCGGTCGCGCTCGAACGCGCCATGGTCGACTTCGGCGCCGAGCGCCCCGCGTTCGAGTCGATCATCGCGTCCGGCCCGAACGGCGCCGTCCCGCACCACCACCCCGGCGGCCGCGAGCTGCAGGCCGGCGACCTGGTCACCATGGACTTCGGCGCCCTGTACGGCGGCTACCACGCCGACATGACCCGCACCGTCGCGATCGGCGAGCCCGCCGGCTGGCAGCGCGACCTGTACGACCTCGTCAGCCGGGCGCAGCGCGCCGCCGTCGAGGCCGCCCGGCCCGGCGCGGACACCAAGGACGTCGACGCCGCCGCGCGCGAGATCATCAAGGACGCCGGGCACGGCGCGGAGTTCACCCACGGGGTGGGGCACGGCGTCGGCCTGGAGATCCACGAAGCGCCGCTCATGGGGTACGACAAGACCGGTAAACTGATGGATCGGGTACCGATCACCGCGGAGCCGGGGGTCTATCTCACGGGCCGGGGCGGAGTCCGCATCGAGGACACGATCGTGGTCCGCGCGGACGGCCCGGAGCTCCTCACCACGACGACCAAGGACCTGCTCGTCCTCTAGACGCGCGGGTCGCGACCGGGAGAACAGCCAGTGGCGACGACGAACGACCTGAAGAACGGCATGACGCTGAACCTCGACGGCCAGCTGTGGACCGTCCTCGAGTTCCAGCACGTCAAGCCAGGCAAGGGCGGCGCGTTCGTCCGCACCAAGCTGAAGAACGTCCTGTCCGGGAAGGTCGTCGACAAGACCTTCAACGCCGGCACCAAGGTCGAGGTGGCCAGCGTCGACAAGCGGGAGATGCAGTACCTCTACCGCGAGGGCGAGGACTTCGTCTTCATGGACACCGAGACCTACGACCAGCCGCACATCCCGGCGGCCGTCGTCGGCGACGCCGCGAACTACCTGCTGCCCGAGCAGAACGCGGTGATCGCCTTCAACGACGACACCCCGCTGTACGTCGAGCTGCCCGCCGCCGTCGTGCTGGAGATCACCGAGACCGAGCCCGGCCTGCAGGGCGACCGCTCCACCGGCGGCAGCAAGCCCGCCACCGTGGAGACCGGCGCGCAGATCCAGGTCCCGCTGTTCATCACCACCGGGGAGAAGGTCAAGGTCGACACCCGCTCCGGCGAGTACCTCGGCCGCGCCTGAGATGGCGGCCCGCACCAAGGCCAGGAGACTCGCGCTCGACATCCTGTTCGCGGCGGAGCTGCGGGAGGAGGAGCCGGTGGCCGTGCTCGCGGCGCGGGGCCGCCCCAACCAGGACGAGCCGGCCGAGTACCCGCACGCCGTCCGGCTGATCGAGGGCGTCCAGGAGCACCGGGAGCGCATCGACGAGCTGATCTCCACCTACGCCACCGGCTGGACGCTGGAGCGGATGCCGGCCGTCGACCGCAACATCCTGCGGATGGGCGCGTTCGAGCTGCTGTGGGCGGACGACGTCCCCGACGGCGTCGCGGTCAGCGAGGCCGTCGCCCTCGCGACCGAGCTGTCCACCGACGAGTCCCCGCGCTTCGTCAACGGCCTCCTCTCCCGCCTGCAGCAGCTCAAGCCCTCCCTCACGCTGTGAATCGCGCCGGTTGCGGCGCACCGGGCGGCTAGGCTGGGCGGCGATGACTGACGTTAAGGGAGCCGCCGTGACCGGCCGGCAGCAGAAGCGGGTGCGGGGCGGCACCAGGGTGCGCAGCGCGGTCCTGTGGGACGCCCTGCGCACCGTGCTCGCCCGCATCACCCCGGAGGCCGGCCCGCGCGACGTCGTGGACGTCGGCGGCGGCACCGGCGGGTTCGCGGTCCCGCTCGCCGAGCTGGGGCACCGCGTCACCGTGGTCGACGCCAACCCCGACGCGCTGGCCGCGCTGGAGCGCCGCGCCGCCGAGTCCGGGGTCCGGGTCCGCGCGGTGCAGGGCGACGCCGTCGACCTGCCCGACCTGCTGGGCCCGGACGCCGCCGACCTCGTGCTGTGCCACAGCGTCCTGGAGTACGTCGACGACCCCGGCGCGGCGATGGCCGCGCTGACCGGCGCGGTCCGGCCGGGCGGCTCGGTGAGCGTGCTCGTCGCCGGGCAGGTCGCCGCCGCGCTGCACCGCGCCGTGTCCGGGCACTTCGACGACGCGCGGCGGGTGCTCACCGACCCGTCCGGGCGGTGGGGCGAGGGCGACCGGATGCCCCGCCGGTTCACCCGCGAGACGCTGTCGTCCCTGGTGCGCGGCGCGGGCCTGCGCGTCGCCGAGCTGCACGGCGTGCGGATCTTCGCCGACCTGGTGCCGAGCAGCCTGCTGGACGGCGACTCCGACTCGGCGGACGCGCTGATCGCGCTGGAGTCCGTCGCGGCCGTCCACCCCGTCCTGCGCGACCTCGCCACCCAGCTGCACCTGGTGGCCGACAAGCCGGCCGACAAGTCGGCCGGGTAGCCGCCGGGCGCCGGCCGGGTACCAGTCGGGGACCAGTCGAGTACTAATAGAGCGTGAGCCGCAAGCAGCAGCTGCACCGGCCGGGTCCGCAGCCGGGGCCGCCCGCAGACGACACCGGCTGCGCCATCCTGCACGTCGACATGGACGCGTTCTTCGTCAGCGTCGAGCTGCTCGACCGCCCCGAGCTGCGCGGCCGCCCCGTGATCGTGGGCGGCGCCGGGCCGCGGGGCGTGGTGTCCGCGGCGTCCTACGAGGCCCGCGCGTTCGGCGTGCACTCGGCGATGCCGATGACGCGGGCGCGGCGGCTGTGCCCGCAGGCGGTCGTGCTGCCGGTGGACCACGGCAAGTACTCCCGCGTCTCCGCCGCGGTGTTCGAGATCTTCCGGTCCGTCACCCCGCTGGTCGAGGGCCTGTCGCTGGACGAGGCGTTCCTCGACGTGGCGGGCGCCCGGCGGCGGCTCGGCCGGCCGGCGCGGATCGCCCAGATGATCCGCGAGCAGGTCCGCGACCAGCAGGGCATCACGTGCTCGGTCGGCGTCGCGAGCACCAAGTTCATCGCCAAGCTCGCCTCGACCCGGTGCAAGCCCGACGGGCTGCTCGTGGTGCCCGCCGACGGCGTCGTCGAGTTCCTGCACCCGCTGCCCGTCGCGTCCCTGTGGGGCGTGGGGGAGCGGACGGAGGAGCACCTCGCCCGGCTCGGCCTGCGGACGGTCGGGCAGCTCGCCCGGGTCCCGCCGGCCACGCTGCGGCGCGAGCTCGGCAACGCGATGGGCGCGCACCTGCACGAGCTGGCGTGGGGCCGCGACCCGCGCGAGGTCGTCCCGCACACGCCCGACAAGAGCATCGGCGCCGAGGAGACGTTCGACACCGACGTCGACGACCCCGAGGCCATCCGCCGGTCGCTGCTGCGGCTCGCGGAGAAGACCGGCGAGCGGCTGCGGGCCGCCGGGAACGCGGGCCGGACGGTCAGCGTCAAACTCCGGATGGCGGACTTCAGGACGATCACCCGGGCGCGGACGCTGAACGAGCCCACTGATCTCGCCCGTGTGATCTATGTCACAGCGCGCGAGCTCTATGAGGCGGCCGGGCTGGAACGGGTACGACTCCGTCTGGTCGGGGTGCGGGTCGAGAACCTGGTCCCCGCCGGCGAGGCCCCCCGTCAGCTCGCCTTCGACGAGCCGGAACGCGGCTGGCGTGAGGCCGAGCGTGCCATGGACCAGGTCGCGCACCGGTTCGGCCGCGGCGCGGTCCGTCCCGCCGCGCTCGTCCGGCGGGCGGCGGACGGTGACGGAAGTGACGGCAGGGACGGAAGGCAATGAAAGAAGGCTGTGGGGTGACCTGGACGGGGCCCTCGACGGGCCGTTCGCTTTCGCGCGCTCGACAGTGCTCGTATTCTGGGCATATCACCGTTGACGTTCGCGTCCCGCATCGGATACCCCGTCGCGGAGCTGTCGTTGGGAGGTGCCGTGCCGCTCTCTGAGCACGAGCAGCGCATGCTCGAACAGATCGAATCGGCTCTGTACGCCGAGGATCCGAAGTTCGCTCACGCGGTTCGCTCGACCAACCCCCAGGTCCATTACAAGCGCCGGATCATCAAGGCCGCCCTCGGTTTCGTCGTGGGCGTCTGCGCCCTGATGGCCGGCCTCGTGATCAATGAGGGCACGGTCACCATCGCGATCAGTGTGACCGGTTTCCTGCTGATGGTGGTGTGCTGCGTCTGGGCGTTGACGAGCTGGAAGCGGATGACCGGCATCGGGAACGAGCCCGCCCGCGGTGGCGGCGGCCGCTCCTCCCGCCCGGCCAAGGCCGGCTTCATGGAGCGCATGGAAGAGCGCTGGCGCCGCCGCACCGAAGGCGACTGACAGACCTCGCGCCGACGTCCCGGCCCCGCGTGCCGACCGCGGGGCCGGGACGTCTGCGTATGAGGGGCCGCGGCGCTCCGGTGGAGCCGGGCGCCGCTCCGCTCGTCCCGCCACCGGGCGGCGACCGCGGGCCGGGACGCGCGCATCCCGGGGGTGTTCCTCCGGCGTTCCGCGGCCCTACCGGCGGCGCGGGCGGGCGAGGCGGCCCGGCAGGGCGTTCAGCCGGGCGGTGACGTCGAGGGCGCGATCCGACGCGGTGCGCAGCGCGGCGCGGGTCTGCGCCATCGTGGACGGCGGCAGCAGCCGGGCGCGCCAGCGGGCGCGGCGGCCCACGGACGCGGCGAACGCCTCCCGCACGGTCTTCACGTCGGCGCGCAGCCGCTCCACCGGCTCCGGGGAGCGCGACCGGGAGTAGCGGGCCAGCTCCTCGGCGCGGGCGATGCGGGTGAGGGCCCGCGCGCTCGCGCCGTCCAGGTCGAGCAGCTCGCCGAGCCGCCGCGCGGCGGCCCGCGGGGAGTCGCTGGCCCGCCATTCCAGCCCGTGGTCGAGCGCGTCGGCGCGCATCTCCCGCCACGCGGCGTGCGCCGCACCGGCCGGGTCGGGCGGGGCCGCCCGCCGCCGCGCCGGGCCGGGCCGGGGCGGGGCGCCGGGCACCGGCGGGGGCGGCGGCGTCAGCGCCGCCCAGCGGCGGCGCCGGGTGTACGCCCGCAGCGCCATCGGCACGCCCAGCAGCATCAGCGTCAGCAGCGCGCCCGCCATCCAGGGCGTGGCGGTGAACCCGTCGTCCTCGGTGTCCTGCGCGGCGGAGGTGCTGCCGGGCGCCTGGTCGTCGCGGTGCCGGGCGCCGGCGCTCGGCGAGGCGGCCGCCTCGCCGCCCGGCGCGGAGGAGTCGGGCGCCTGCGCGGACGAGCTGTTGCTCCCGCCGCCGGCGCTGACCGCGGGACGGCTGTAGGCCGGCGCGACCGCGGTGCCCTGCCCGGCCGCGCCCGACGGCGTCGGCTCGAACCGCACCCAGCCGGTGCCCTGGAAGTACAGCTCCGGCCAGGCGTGCGCGTCCCGCGACCGGACGACCCACTCGCCCGGCCTGACCTCGCTGCCCGGCGTGTACCCCATCGCCACGCGGGACGGGATGCCGAGGATCCGCGCCATCAGCGCCATCGAGGCGGCGTACTGCTCGCAGTAGCCGTGCTTGCTGTGCAGCAGGAAGTCGACGAGGTCGCTGCCCTTCTGCGGCGCGGGCGCGGACAGGTCGTAGCTGAACCCGCCGGTGGTGGTGAACCAGCGCTGCAGCCGGACGGCCTGCGTGAGCGCGGTTGCCGACCCGGCGGTGACCCGCTCGGCGAGCCTCCTGACCTCCTGCGGGATGTTCTTCGGCACCGCGGTGTAGTGCGCGACGATGTCGGCCGGGTAGCCGCCCGCGGCGGCGAGCTGCCCGGCGGTCGGGTCGGCGCGCAGGCTCTCCACGGTGTAGGAGCGGCCGCCCGCCGCGTCGTGCAGCGAGTAGACCATCAGCGACGAGGGGTGCACCCGCCAGTCCCCCCTGATCGACACGCTGGTCGGCGCGTACGGCACCGGCAGGAACGTCATGTTCCTGACCTCGGGCCGCACGTGGACCGTGGTCGTCACCTTGTGCACCCGCCCGATGGACAGCCCCGGCGGCGGCGGGAGCGTGCGCCCGAAGACGATCCTGTCCTTGGAGCTGCTCTTCAGCGGGCTGTAGGTCCAGCGGTCGCCGTCGAACCGGTCGAGGGCGTACAGCCGCAGGTAGTCGGGGCCCTCCGGGTCGTCGGTCCGGTAGGTGAGGACGACCGAGTCGTCCAGCCGGGTCAGCTCCCGCTTCAGGCTGACCAGCGGGTCGGGCGTCGTCACGGTGCGGGTGCCCGAGCCCCCGCCGCCGTCCAGGCCGAACACGCCGCGCGGGTGCAGGCCCGGCACCGCGGCCGGCAGCAGCACCGCGACGGCGACCGCGCCGAGCGCTATCCGCCGGCCGCTCGCCGCCAGCGCCGCCGTGGCGGGCGGCTCCGGCTCCTCGCCGGGGCGCGGCCCGGTCCCGGCCAGCGGGACCTCGCGGGGCCGGTGCCGCGAGGTGACCGTGCGGCCCCAGCCGCCGACCTTCTCCCGGGAATCGGCCATCAGCAGGGCGAGGAAGCCGAGCGCGCCGACACCGAACGCCAGCCAGCCGGCGCCGTCCTCGCGGACCGCCGCGGGCACGCTGTACATGGCGAGCAGCGGCAGCCCGGCGGGCGCGGTGCGGTGCAGCCGGACGGCGAGCAGGTCGACCATGACCGCGACCAGCCCGATCCCGGTCGCGGTCAGCATCGCGATGCCGGGCAGCAGCGGGACCGGCGCCGCGTACCGGTTCGCGGCCCGCCAGCCCTCCCCGGCCAGGTCGCCGAGGTGCCCCACCGACTCCGGGGACGGGACGAACACCAGCCACGCCAGGTCGGCGGCGTAGACGAGGTCGAGGTAGAGCAGCAGCGCCGCCAGCCCGAACACCGCGTTCATCGGCGCGGGCAGCCGCAGCCGCCGGGCCAGCAGCCCGCCGCCCGCCGCCGCGAGCACCGCGCCCAGCCCGGCCCAGAACCAGCCGGCCTTCTCGTACAGCGGGTAGAGGCCGAGCGAGCCGGCGACCGTCGCCAGCCCGGCCATGACCGTCATCCGGATCCTCATGAGCCGTCCCTGACGAAGTCCTCACCGGCCTTGCCGGCCGTCGTCCACGCCCGGGCGAGGTCCGCGGCGGACGCGACGGGCAGCACCCGCCACCCCGCCGAGCGCAGCAGCCCCGCGGTCCCCTCGCCCTGCGGCTCCGCCCGCTCCGCGGCGCCGGGCGCGCCCTCGAGCAGCACCGCGACGGACGTCCCGGTGCCGCGCCGCGCCGCCGCCACCGCGCGGGCCTCCTCGGCGGACAGGGCGCCGAACACCGCGACGACCAGCCCCTCGCCCTCCCGCGCGCCGGCCTCGCCGCCGCGCAGCGCGGCCAGCCCCGCCGACAGCGAGTTGCCCCGGGACCGGCGCGCCACCGCGAGCGCGTCGAGCAGCAGCCCCTCGAACGCGCCCTCGGACGGCGCCGCGGGCAGCGCCTCCCCGGCGTCGGTGACGTACCGCAGGCTCATCCCCGTCCGGACGAGGTGCACGCCGATCGACGCGGTCGCCGACACCGCCTGCTCGAACGAGCTGCTCAGCCCCTCGCCCCAGTGCGCGCTGCGGCGGGTGTCGAGGAACAGCGTGCCGCTGCTCTGGAAGTGCTGCTCCTCGCGCCGCACCATCAGCTCCCCGTGCCGGGCGGTGGACCGCCAGTGCACGCGGCGCAGGTCGTCGCCGTGCCGGTACTCGCGGGGGGCCACGTCGTCCTCGCCCGCCGCGGACACCGCGCGGGCGACGCTGTCGCCGCCGCCCGTCCACGCGCCCGACAGCCGGCTGTGCGGCAGCGGCACGATCGCGGGCGTCACGGTCAGCGTGTCGGACAGGCTGAACGAGCGCACCAGCTCCACCATCCCGAACGGGTCGGCGAGCCGGACCGTCAGCGGCCCGGTGCGGTAGCGGCCGCGCACGTCCGAGCGGATCCGGTAGCCGAGCTGGCGTGAGCCGTGCGGCTCGATCCGCTCCAGCACGAACCGGGCCCGGCCGCCGAGCGCGTACGGGACCCGGTCCTCCACCATGAGCAGCCCGCTCGGCAGCCGCGACACGTTCTCCAGCCGCAGGTCGACGCGGGCCTCATGGCCGACCGGCAGCCGCGCCGGGTCGAGCCGCCGCGCGCACGCCAGCCGGTACCGGGTCCGCGACACCGCGAGCATGCACAGCAGCGGCAGCACCAGCACGAGCACCCCCGCGCGCAGCAGGTCGCGCTCGCCCAGGATGAGCGCGCAGATGATCGCGGTCGCGCCGGCGGCCACGAAGGACCGCCCGCGCGTGGTGAGGCCGGCCAGCGCGCGTCGCACCGGTCACTTCCCGGGGGAGGGCACCGGCAGGCGCTTCACCAGGTCGGCGACGACCTGCTCGGGACGCCGCCGCTCCACCTGCGCCTCCGCGGTCGGCAGCAGCCGGTGCGCGAGGACGGGGACGGCGAGGTCCTGCACGTCGTCGGGGACGACGTAGTCGCGGTCGTCGAGCGCCGCGTACGCCCGTGCCGCGCGCACCAGGTGCAGGGTCGCCCGCGGGGACGCGCCGAGCCGCAGCTCGGGGTGCTTGCGGGTGGCGGCGACGAGGTCGATCGCGTACTGCTTCACCGCGGGCGCGACGTGCTGGCGCCGCACCACCTCGATGAGGTCGCGGACGTCGGCGGCGTGCGCGACCGGGGTGAGCCGGTCGAGGGGGGAGGTCTGGCCGTGCGTGTCGAGCATCTCCAGCTCGGCGGCCGCGTCGGGGTAGCCCATCGAGATGCGGGCGGTGAACCGGTCGCGCTGCGCCTCCGGCAGCGGGTAGGTGCCCTCCATCTCCACCGGGTTCTGCGTGGAGATCACCATGAACGGCGGCTCCAGCGCGTAGGTGGTGCCGTCGACGGTGACCTGGCGCTCCTCCATGCACTCCAGCAGCGCCGACTGCGTCTTCGGGGACGCCCGGTTGATCTCGTCGCCGACCACGATGTTGGCGAACACCGGCCCCGGCTTGAACTCGAACTCGCGCAGCTCCTGGTTGTAGGCGCTGACCCCGGTGATGTCGCTGGGCAGCAGGTCCGGGGTGAACTGGACGCGCCGCACCGAGCAGTCGACCGAGCGCGCGAGCGCCTTGGCGAGCATCGTCTTGCCGACCCCCGGCACGTCCTCGATCAGCAGGTGCCCCTCCGCCAGCAGCACCGTGAGCGCGAGCCGCACCACCGAGGGCTTGCCCTCGATCACCGACTCCACGGCGTCCCGGATCTTGTTCGCGATGTGGGCGAGTCCGTCGAGCCCGCGAGCCGTCCCCCCGTCCCCCGAGGCGCGGCGCCGGGCAGGGTGGGATGCCGGGGGGTCGGTCTCCATGAACGACTCGCCGTGCGTGCCTACTGCCACCAAACCCTCCTCAGCCGTTCCAACCGACAGTACGTCGTCGGAACGCCCACTGCGATGCTCATGGGGAACGCGAGCCCATTGTGCTCTACGGGAAGGACGGCGAATGCCGTCCAGATGTTGCCTCGCGGCCGCGGCCCCGCCCGCCACTTCGCTCCACCACGATCATCCAGCACCCGCCGAAATGCGCGAAATCGCGTCATCGGACGTCTCGGGACGGTGCGGCGCGCGCGCCGGCGGCCGCCGGGCCCCACTCCGCACCACCCGCTCTGACCTGCACTTTTGCTCGCCGAATTCGCCCGTGGGCGATGTTTTTCTTGTTGACGGTGGGGAAGAGTGGAGTAGAGTGGGGCGCCGTGGGGGCGGTTGCACCCCCATGCGGCGCGGGAGGTGGGCCGGTGTTCCTCGGCACCCATAACCCGCGCCTCGACGACAAGGGACGACTGTTCCTGCCGGCGAAGTACCGCGAGGAGCTGTCGGGGGGATTGGTGATCACGAAGGGCCAGGAACGCTGCCTGTACGTCTTCCCCATGGCGGAGTTCCAGCGGATTACCGAGGCTCTGCGTGCCGCGCCGGTCACCGAGAAGGCGGTCCGGAGCTACAGCCGGGTCTTCTTCGCCAGCGCCTCCGACGAGGTACCGGACAAGCAGGGGCGCGTCACGATCCCCCCGCCGCTGCGCAAGTACGCGGGGCTCACCCGCGACTGCACGGTGATCGGGGCCAACACGCGTCTGGAGATCTGGGACGCCCAGGCATGGGAGACCTACCTGGAGCGGGAGGAGCAGACGTTCTCCGACGTCTCGGAGGAGGTGTTGCCAGGGATCCTCTGAGCGAAGACTCGTCGGTCCGTTGACCGGCTATGGCCCACGTTCGGCCAGGTCTCCAGCCGCTCTCCGAGCCAGCTGGCGCAGCTTCCCCGGTGCCAGACGGCGACCCCCCGCGGCAACGCGGTGATCTTCCTCTAGGGCAGCGGATGGGGACCTGGCCGGGCGAGGCCGCCGCCGGGGGCACGGGACGGTCCGGTCCGGCGATGCCACACAGTCCGCGAGCGAGGTGGCAGTACAGGGGGTGAACCATGGGCGCAGGCGACCGCGCCGCAGAGCGCGCGTCCGGCCGCACGTCCGACGGCGCCGGCCGCACGGCCGGCGAGCCGGGGCCGCCGAGCGGCCACGTGCCGGTCATGCTGGGCCGCGTCCTGGAGATCCTCGTCCCCGCCGCCGAGGCGGTCAGCGGCCGCGACCCCGTCTACCTCGACGCCACGCTCGGCATGGGCGGCCACGCCGAGGCGATGCTGCGGGCCGTCCCGCGGCTCCGGCTCATCGGCCTCGACCGCGACACCGTCGCGCTGGAGCGCTCCGCGCGCCGGCTCGCCCCGTTCGGCGACCGGGTGACGCTGGAGCACGCCGTCTACGACCGGATTCCCGCGGTGCTGGCCGGGCTCGGCGTGCCCGCGGTCGACGCCGTCCTGTTCGACCTCGGGGTGTCCTCCCCGCAGCTCGACGAGGCGGACCGCGGCTTCGCCTACTCCTACGACGCCCCGCTCGACATGCGGATGGACCGCACCCAGAGCCTCACCGCCGCCGAGGTGGTCAACGGGTACCCGCCCGCCGAGCTCGCCCGGATCCTGCGCGAGTACGGCGAGGAGCGGTTCGCCCAGCGGATCGCCTCGGCCATCGTCCGCGAACGCGAGCGCGCCCCGCTGGACACCACCCGCAGGCTCGCCGACCTCGTGCGCTCCGCCATCCCGGCCGCGACGCGCCGCACCGGCGGCAACCCGGCCAAGCGCACGTTCCAGGCGCTGCGCATCGAGGTGAACGGCGAACTCGACATCCTGCGCCGGGCGCTGCCCGCCGCCCTGGACGCGCTCCCGGTCGGCGGCCGGGTCGCCGTCCTGTCCTACCACTCCCTCGAGGACCGCATCACCAAGCGCGTCCTCGCCGCCCAGGCGGCCGACACCACCCCGCCGGAGCTGCCCGTCCCGCTGCCCGAGCACGAGCCGAGGTTCCGGCTCCTGACGCGCGGGGCCGAGCTGCCCTCCGGTGCGGAGACCACGACCAACCCACGGGCCGGATCGGTGCGGATGCGCGCCGCGGAGCGGGTCCGGGAGGCGACATGACGACGACGAGCAGGCGCCCGCCGGTCAAGGCGCCCAAGAAGAAGAGGACGGCCGCCGCGCCGCCCGCGGCCCCGGCCACCGCGCCGGGGGGCGGCACGGCGACGGCCGTGAAGACCGCGCCCAAGCCGGCGAAGGCGCCGGCCGGGACGCCGTCCAGGGCCGTGCCGAAGAAGGCCGCGCCGGGGAAGAGCGCGTCCGGGAAGAGCGCGTCCGGGAAGAGCGGCAGGGCGGGGAGCGCGCGGCCGCCGGCCGCCCGGTCCCGCCCGGCCGCGGCCCGCCGGGCCGCGCCGCGCGCGCCCTTCGTGCTGCTCATCGTCGGGCTGCTCGGCGGCGCGCTGGTGAGCCTGCTGCTGCTCAACACCGTCCTCGCCAAGGACGCGTTCACGCTCACGCGGCTGCAGCAGAGCAACAAGCAGCTCGAACAGCAGCGCCAGGCCCTCGAAGAGGAGAACGCGCGCGAGGGCTCCCCGGCCAGCCTGGGGAAGAAGGCCAAGGCGCTCGGCATGAAGGAGGCCGAGGACCCCGCGTTCTTCTACACCGAGACCGGCCGGGCGAGCGGCGGCGCGATCCGCCCCGTCCCGCACGCCGCGGCCGCCTCGGCCGGCGCCGCGGGCGTGCTCGGCGTCCCCGGCACCGTGGTGCCCGGCGACGGCGTCCGGGCGAGCGGCGCGCGGTGACGGGGGAGCAGGACGCACGGTGACGAAGGAGCGGGGGGCGCGGTGACGAAACGGCCGGGACCCGGGACCGCCGGCCCGCCGCCCGGCCGGCGACGCGGACCGGACGGGCGGGCCCCCCGGGGCTCGGCCGGGCGGGACGACAAGAGCGGCCCGGGCGCGGCGCGCGCGTCCGGGCACCAGACCGGCGGCACTCCGCGCTCCCCGGGCGGGAGGGCGGACGGCGCGGGACGGCCGGGCCACAAGGGCAGCGCGCCCCGCCGTCCCGCGCGCGGCGGCACCGCCCCCGCCCCCCGCAAGGCGGCCGAGCGCACACCGGCCGAGCGCAGGGCCGCCGAACGCACCAAGGCGGCCCCCCGCAAGGAGACCGGGCGCAAGGAGACCGGGCGCAAGGAGACCGGGCGCAAGGAGACCGGGCGCAAGGAGACTGCCCGCAAGGAGAAAACGCGCGACGGGGCCTCGCGCAAGGAAACGCGAAAGAAGACGGCGCGCAAGGAGACGGCGCGGAACGAGTCGGTGCGGGGAGCGCCGGCCAAGCCCGCCCGGAAGAAGCCGCCCGCCGGCCGGGCGCCCGGCAAGGCCGGCGCGCGGACGGCCCGCGGCGGCCGCCCGCCCGCGACGCGGACCCGGCCCGGCGGCTCCGGGCCGCGGCCGCCGGGCCGGGGCCCGCGCACCCGCGTGCCGTTCAACCGCCGCGACCCGATGAAGCGCCTCAACGCGGGCCTGCTCGCCGTCGCGTTCGTGCTGTCGCTGTTCGCCGGGCGGCTCGTCCAGCTGCAGACGATCGAGTCCGGGAAGTACACCGAGGAGGCGATGCGGCAGCGGCTGCAGGAGATCACGCTGCCCGCCGTCCGCGGCGACATCACCGACGCCCAGGGGCATCCGCTCGCCATGACGGTGGAGGCCCGGGCCATCTACGCCGACCCGTCGCTGATCGACGCCGGCCGGCGGCAGTCGGTGGTGAACGCGCTCGCCCCGACGCTCGGCCTGAACCCGGCGGCGCTGATGAAGCAGATCAGCAAGCCCGGCACCCGGTTCGTGTACCTGGCGCACGGCGTCCGGCCCGACCAGGCGCGGCTCATCACCGGCTGGAACCTGCCCGGGATCGGCACCCTGCCGGAATACCGCCGCGAGTATCCCAACGATTCGCTGGCCGCCGGCGTCATAGGTTTCGTGAACGACACGGGGAAGGGCGCCGCGGGCCTGGAGAGCTCCATGAACGGCGTGCTCGCCGGGCGCGCGGGCTGGCAGCGGGTGGAGATCAGCCTTGAGGGCCAGCACATCCCCATGGGCGAAGACCAGAAGCGCCCCCCCGTCCCGGGCCGCGGCGTCCGCCTGACGCTGCAGCGCGACCTGCAGTTCAAGGCGCAGGAGGCCATCGAGAAGCAGGTGAAGGCCACCCGGGCCGACAGCGGCAGCGTCATCGTGATGGACCCGCGCACCGGCAAGCTGCTCGCGATGGCGTCCGCGCCCGGGTTCGACCCGAACCGCTACGCCGAGGCCGACCGGTCCCGCTGGGGGAGCCCGCTGGTGCAGGACGCCTACGAGCCCGGCAGCACCGGCAAGGTCGTCACGGCCGCCGCCGTCATGGAGTACGGCGGCGTCACCCCGCGGACGCCCTACAGCGTCCCCGACAAGATCAAGAAGTACGACGTCGTGTTCCACGACTCGCACCCCCACCCGACCGAGCGGCTCACGTTCGCGGGGGTGCTGGCCAAGTCCAGCAACGTCGGCACCATCCTGGCCAGCCAGAGCATCACCTCGCAGCAGCTCTACCGGACGCTGCGCGACTTCGGGTTCGGGCAGAAGACCGGGCTGCCGCTGCCCGGTGAGACGCCCGGCCTGCTGGAGCCCCCGGACAAGTGGTCGGGCACCGACCGGTACCCGATCGCCTTCGGGCAGACGGTGTCGGTGAACGCGGTGCAGATGGCGAGCGTGTACGCGACGATCGCCAACGGCGGCGTCCGCGTCGCGCCGACCCTCGTCGAGGGGACGGTCGGCGAGGACGACGAGTTCACCCCCGCGCCGCCGCCCGCGCGCAAGCAGGTGATCAGCGCGGAGACCGCGCGGCAGATCAGCGACATGCTGGAGGGCGTCACCACCGACGAGGGCACCGCCCCCAAGGCCCAGATCAAGGGGTACCGCGTGGCCGGCAAGACCGGCACCGCCGAGATCGTCAACCCGCGCTGCGGGTGCTACGACGGCGGCGGCTACACCGCGTCGTTCGCGGGGTTCGCCCCGGCGGACGACCCTCAGCTCGTCGTGCAGGTCGTCCTGCAGGACCCGAAGCGGGGCAGCCACTATGGTGGCGATGTGGCCGCACCGGTCTTCAAGGACGTGATGAGCTTCGCCCTGCAGTCCGAGAAGATCCCGCCGACGGGGAGCCGACCGCCGATCATCCAGATCCACGCCGGGGACTGACGGCAGCGAGTACCCTCCTCGCCTGTGAGTCCACCACCCCTGTCCCACCAGTCCCGTTTCGCTCGCACCGAAAGAACAGCCATGCGTCCGACCACCAATCCGGCCCGTCCGCTGAGCGGGCTCGCGGAGCTTCTGGGGATCGAGTGGGACGGCCGGGACGGAACCTCGGTCACGGGCATCACCCACGACTCGCGGGCGGTGCTGCCCGGCGACGTCTACGCGGCGCTGCCGGGCGCCCGAGCCCACGGCGCCCAGTTCGCCGGCCAGGCCGCCGACGCGGGCGCGGCGGCCGTCCTCACCGACCCCGACGGGTACGACCGGGCGGCCCGGACGGGCCTGCCGGTCCTCGTGGTGCCGGACGTCCGCGCGCGGCTCGGCGACGCCTCCTCGTGGGTGTACGGCGACCCGGGGCGCGACATCACGCTCATCGGCGTCACCGGCACCAGCGGCAAGACCACGACCGTGTTCCTGGTCGACGCGGGGCTGCGCGCCGCCGGGATCGAGACGGGCCTGGTCGGCGGCGTCGAGATCCGGGTGGGCGGCGAGCGGGTGCCGAGCGCGCTCACCACCCCCGAGGCGACCGACCTGCACGCGCTGCTGGCGGTGATGCGCGAGCGCGGCGTCGGCGCCGCCGCGATGGAGGTGTCCAGCCACGCGCTCGTGCAGGGCCGCGTCGGCGGCGCCCGCTACGAGGTCGCGGTGTTCACGAACCTCTCCCAGGACCACCTCGACTACCACCCGACCATGCAGGACTACTTCCTGGCGAAGGCGCGGCTGTTCACGCCGGAGTACTCGCGCGTCGGCGTGGTGAACCTGGACGACCACTACGGCCGGGAGCTGCTGGAGATCGCCGCGGTGCCCACGACGACGTTCTCCGCGTCGGGCGACCCGGCGGCCGACTGGCGGGCCGAGGACGTGCGCGTCGGCGCCGACGGCGGCGTGTTCCGCGTCGTCGGCCCCGGCGGGATCGAGGCGGACGCCGAGGTCGCGCTCGCCGGGCCGTTCAACGTCGCCAACGCGCTCGCCGCGATCGTCGCGCTGGTCGAGGCGGGCGTCCCGCTGCAGGCCGCCGTGCGCGGGGTCGCGTCGCTGCCCGGCGTCCCCGGCCGGCTGGAGCGCGTCGACGAGGGCCAGGACTTCGTCGCCCTCGTCGACTACTCGCACAAGCCCGGCGCGGTCGAGGCCGTGCTGAACGCGCTGCGGCCCGTCACCGAGGGCAGCCTCACGGTGGTGCTCGGCTGCGGCGGCGACCGCGACCGCGGCAAGCGGCCGCTGATGGGGGAGGCCGCCGCCCGGCTGGCCGACACGGCGTACTTCACCAACGACAACCCGAGGTCGGAAGATCCGCTGGCGATCCTCGCCGCTATGGTCGAGGGCGGGCTCAAGGTGCCGCAGCCAGAGCGCGCGCACATCGTCGTGGAGCCCGACCGCGCCGCCGCGATCGGGCTGGCCGTCGGCCGCGCCCGCCGCGGCGACGTCCTGGTCGTCGCGGGCAAGGGCCACGAGCAGGGGCAGAACGTGGCGGGCGAGGTGCATCCGTTCGACGACCGGGAGGTCGTCCGCGCGGCGCTCCGGCGCCGGACACGAGGGACTAGAGGGGACGGGACGCAGGCGTGATCCCACTTCCGCTGGCGACGATCGCGGAGATCACGGGAGGCACCGTGCACGGGCCTCCGGACGCCGTGGTGACCGGTCCCGTCGTCATCGACTCCCGCGCCGTGGAGCCCGGGGCGCTGTTCGCGGCGCTGAAGGGCGAGCGCGCGGACGGGCACGACTTCGCCGCCGCGGCGCTGGCCGCCGGTGCGGCCGGAGTGCTCGCGCAGCGTCCCGCCGGGCAGGCCGGCGAAGGGCCGTGCGTCGTCGTGCCCGACGTCCAGGAGGCGCTCGGCCGGCTGGCCCGCGGCCTGCTGGAGCGGCTGCCGGACGTCACCGTCTTCGCCGTGACCGGCTCCGCCGGCAAGACCTCCACCAAGGACCTCATCGCGCAGCTGGTCGCCCGCGCCGGGCCCACCGTGCACCCGCCGGGCTCGTTCAACAACGAGATCGGGCTGCCGCTCACCGTGCTGCGCGCGGACGCCGGGACCCGCCACCTCGTCCTGGAGATGGGCGCGCGCGGGATCGGCCACATCGCCTACCTCACCGGGATCGCGCGGCCCGACGTCGGGGTGGTGCTGAACGTCGGCACCGCGCACGTCGGGGAGTTCGGCAGCCGGGAGAACATCGCCCGCGCCAAGGGCGAGATCGTGGAGGCGGTGCCGCCGGGCGGGACCGCCGTCCTCAACGCCGACGACCCGCTGGTCGCCGCGATGGCGTCCCGCACCCGGGGGGAGGTCGTCACGTTCGGCCGCGCGCCGGACGCGGCGGTCCGCGCCGCGGACGAGACGCTCGACGAGCAGGGCCGGCCCCGGTTCACCCTGGTCACCCCGGAGGGCTCGGCGCCGGTCGCGCTGCGCCTGCACGGCGCGCACGCCGTCCCGAACGCGCTCGCCGCGGCCGCCGCCGCGCGCGCCGCGGGGCTCGCGCCCGGCGCGATCGCCGAGGCGCTGTCGGCGGCGGTGCCGGCCAGCCGGTGGCGGATGGAGGTCACCGAGCGGGCCGACGGCGTCACCGTGGTGAACGACGCCTACAACGCCAACCCCGACTCGGTGCGCGCCGCCCTCGACGTGCTCGTGCACATGGCGCGCGGGCGCCGCGCCTACGCGGTGCTGGGGGAGATGGCCGAACTCGGCGACGCCTCCGTGGCGGAACATGCCAAGATCGGGCAGCATGTCGCGCGCAGCGGGATCGCCGGGCTCGTCGTCGTCGGCGCGAACGCGGCGGCGATGGCCGAAGGGGCCGGGCAGGTGGCGTCATGGACGGGAGAGTGCGTGCAGGTGGATGACGTCGGCGCGGCGGTGACCGCGCTCAGCGAGCGGCTCGCGCCGCGGGACGTCGTACTGGTGAAGGGCTCCCGCGTGGCCGGACTGGAACGGGTGGCCGAGGCGCTCCTCGCGGAGGCGGCCCGATGACCAACATCATCATCGCCGCGGGGGTCGCGCTGGTCTTCGTGATGGTCGGCACGCCGGTGTGGATCCGGATCGTGAACCGGCTCGGCTACGGCCAGATGATCCGCGACGAGGGCCCGGAGGCGCACCTCAAGAAGCGCGGCACCCCCACGATGGGCGGGGCGGTCTTCATCGTCGGCGCGCTCGTCGGCTACGCGGCGGCGCACCTGGTCACCGGGAACGAGCCGACGATCTCCGGGCTCCTGGTGCTGTTCCTGATGACGGGCCTCGGCCTCGTCGGGTTCGTCGACGACTACATCAAGGTGTTCAAGCAGCGCAGCCTCGGGCTGCGCAGCGGCGCGAAGATGATCGGGATCATCCTGGTCGGCGTCGTGTTCGCCGTCGCGTCGCTGAACTTCCCCAACGGCTACGACGTCACCCCCGCCGACCCCCACCTGAGCTTCCTGCGCGACTTCGGCCCCTCGATCGGCCCGTACCTGTTCGTGATCTGGGCGCTGCTGCTCATCGCGGCGATGTCCAACGGCGTGAACCTCACCGACGGCCTGGACGGCCTCGCCGCGGGCCCGGCCGGCATGGTGCTGGCCGCCTACGTGATCATCGGGAACTGGCAGCTGCGCAACAGCTGCACCGACTTCGCGCTCGCCCCCAACTGCTACAGCGTCCGCGACCCCCTCGACCTCGCGGTCGTCGCCGCGGCCATGCTCGGCGGCGTGTTCGGCTTCCTGTGGTGGAACGCCCCGCCCGCGAAGATCTTCATGGGCGACACCGGCTCGCTGGCCCTCGGCGGCGTGCTGGTCGGCCTCGCGATCCTCACCCGCACCCAGCTGCTGCTCGCCATCCTGTGCGGCCTGATCGTGATGATCACCCTGTCGGTGATCATCCAGGTCGGCAGCTTCAAGGTGACGGGGAAGTTCATGCCGCAGCCGAAACGCGTGTTCAAGATGGCCCCGCTGCAGCACCACTTCGAGCTGTCCGGCTGGGCCGAGACCACGATCGTCGTGCGCTTCTGGCTGATGTCCGCGCTGTTCACCGCGATCGGCATCGGCCTGTTCTACCTGGAATGGATGCCGAAGAAGTGAGCCGCTCCTGGAACGGCCTCCGGGTGTGCGTCGCCGGCCTGGGCGTGTCCGGCCGCGCCGCCGCCCGCGTCCTCGCCGGGCGCGGCGCCCGCGTCACCGTCGTGGACGCCCGCGACGGGGAGGAGCAGCGCGGGCACGCCGCCGAGCTGGAGGAGCGCGGGGTCGCCGTCCGCCTCGGCGACGGGGAGAGCCTGCCCGCGGGCACCGAGCTCGTCGTGACCTCGCCCGGGTGGCGGCCGGACGTGCCGCTGCTCGCCGCGGCCGCCGCCGCGGGCATCGAGATCATCGGCGAGGTCGAGCTGGCGTGGCGGCTCCGCGGGCCGGGCGCGGCGCCGTGGCTGGCCGTCACCGGCACGGACGGCAAGACGACCGTCGTCCGGATGCTGGCCTGCATGCTCACCGCCGCCGGCCGCAAGGCCCTCGCCGTCGGCAACGTGGGGACCCCCGTCGTGGAGGCCGTCGCGGGTCCCGGCGAGCAGTACGACGTGCTCGCGGTGGAGCTGTCGAGCTACCAGCTGCACTGGTCCGGCTCGCTCGCCCCGGAGGCGGCGGCGGTGCTGAACGTCGCCCCCGACCACCTCGACTGGCACGGCTCCATGGACGCCTACGTGGGCGCCAAGGGCAAGATCTACGCGCGGTGCGGCGTCGCGGTCTACAACGCCGACGACGACACGTCCGCCGCGCTCGCCGAGGGAGCGGAGCGGCGCGCCGGGTTCACCCTCCGGGTGCCGCGCCCCGGCGAGCTCGGCGTCGTCGAGGACCTCCTCGTCGACCGCGCGTTCACCGGCGACCCCGCGAACCGCGCCGAGGAGCTGGCCGCGCTCGCCGACGTCCGCCCGTACGCGCCGCACAACGTCGCGAACGCGCTGGCCGCCGCCGCGCTGGCCCGCGCGTTCGGCGTGCCGGCGGAGGCCGTCCGGGAGGGCCTGCGCTCGTTCGTGCCCGACCCGCACCGCATCCAGCACGTCGCCGACGTCGCGGGCGTCGCCTACGTCAACGACTCCAAGGCGACCCAGCCGCACGCCGCCGCCGCGTCCCTCGCCGCCTACGAGAGCGTCGTGTGGATCGCCGGGGGCCTCCTCAAGGGGCTGGACGTCGACGACCTGGTGCGCTCCTGCGCCGGGCGGCTGCGCGGCGCCGTGCTGATGGGGCGCGACCGGGGGCGGATCGCGGAGGCACTCGCGCGACACGCGCCGGATGTCCCGGTCGTGGACGTCCCCGACACCGACACTGGGGCCATGGACCGCGTCGTCAGCGAAGCCTCAGCCCTCGCCCGCCCCGGGGACACCGTCCTCCTCGCGCCCGTGGGGGCGTCCTTCGACATGTTCGCCAACTACCCGGCCCGCGGGGACGCCTTCATCGCGGCCGTCGAGCGCCTCGCCGGGGCGGCCGGCCGGGGGGACGCCCCCGGGGACCCCCGCTAGCCGTGTCCGCCGCGGCCGAGGAGGAGGGCGGCCGGCGTCCGGGGCCACGGGAGCAGGTGGTCGCCGCCGTCGGGCTGCTCGACCGGCCCCTCACCTCCTACTACCTGGTGCTGGGCTGCTCGATGATGCTGCTCGCGCTCGGGCTGACGATGGTGCTGTCGGCCTCCATCGTGAAGCAGATCCAGGCGACCGGGTCGGCGTACACGCTGTTCCAGAAGCAGGCGGTGTGGGTGGCGATCGGGCTGCCCGGCATGTGGCTGGCGTCCCGGCTGCCGGTGAAGACGTTCCGCGCGCTCGCCTACCCGATGCTGCTCCTGTCGATCGTCTGCCTGGCGCTGGTGCTCGTCCCCGGGCTCGGGCGCAGCGCGGGCGGCGCCACCCGCTGGGTCGACCTCGGGCCGGTGCAGATCCAGCCGTCCGAGCTCGCCAAGCTCGCCCTCGTGCTGTGGGGCGCCGACCTGCTGGCCCGCAAGGACCGGCTCGGCCAGCTCACCGAGTGGCGGCCGCTGCTCGTCCCGCTGATGCCGGGCGCCGGCGTCCTGGTCCTGCTCGTCATGCTGGGCAGCGACCTCGGCACCACGCTGGTGCTGCTCACGATCTTCCTGGCGCTGCTGTGGGTCGTCGGCGCGCCCGGGCGGCTGTTCGTCGGCATCGCCGGGCTCGTCGCGCTGCTCGTGTCGATCCTCATCGTCGTCGAGCCGTACCGGATGCAGCGCCTCACCGGGTTCCTCGACCCGTCCGGCAACAAGCTGACCACCAACTACCAGGGCACCCAGGGGCTGTACGCGGTCGCGTCCGGCGGGCTGTTCGGCACCGGCATCGGCGAGGGCCGCGCCAAGTGGGACTACCTCCCGCACGCCGAGACCGACTTCATCTTCGCGATCGTGGGGGAGGAGTTCGGGCTCGCCGGCACCCTCGTCGTCCTCGGCCTGTTCGGGATGCTCGCCTACGCCGGGCTGCGCATCGCGCGGCGGGTGAAGGACCCGTTCACCCGGCTCGCCGCCGCGGGCGCCACGGCGTGGCTGGTCGTGCAGGCGGTCGTGAACATCGGCGCGGTCATCGCCGTCCTACCCATTACGGGGATCCCGCTTCCGCTGGTGTCGTACGGCGGCTCGGCGCTCATCCCGAGCCTGTTCGCGCTCGGGATGCTGCTCGCCTTCGCCAAACGCGAGCCCGGCGCGCGGCAGGCACTCTCCGCACGTGGCCCCGGACCGGTCGTGAGGGCTCTAAGCTGGCTGGGTCTGGCACGGCGTTGAAATCCCCCCTTCGAACACGCTGAGGAGTTGTCAACGAGCATGAGGGTTGTCCTGGCCGGCGGGGGCACCGCCGGACACATCGAGCCCGCGCTGGCCCTCGCCGACGCGCTGCGCCGCAACGACCCGAACACGGGGATCGTCTGCCTCGGGACGGAGCGGGGGCTGGAGACCCGACTCGTCCCGCAGCGCGGCTACGAGCTCGCGCTCATCCCGCCGGTGCCGCTGCCGCGCACCCTGACCCCGCAGCTGCTGTCGGTCCCCGGCCGGCTGCGCGGCGCGATCAACGCGGCGGCGGCCGTCCTGGACCAGGCCCGGGCCGACATCCTGGTCGGCTTCGGCGGGTACGTCGCCACCCCCGGCTACCTCGCGGCCCGCAAGCGCAAGGTGCCGATCATCGTGCACGAGGCCAACCCCAAGCCCGGCCTCGCCAACAAGCTCGGCGCCCGGTTCACCGAGCACGTCGCGGTCTCGCACGCCGACTCGCCGCTGCCGAACGCCACGTTCGTCGGCATCCCGCTGCGCCGCGAGATCGCCACCCTCGACCGGCTCGCGATGGGCGACAAGGCCCGCTCCTACTTCGGGCTGCTGCCCGACCTGCCCACGCTGCTGATCTTCGGCGGCTCGCAGGGCGCCCGCTCGCTGAACCAGGCCGCGGTGGCCGCCGCGCCGTACTTCCGGCAGGCGGGCATCCAGGTGCTGCACATCGTCGGGCCGAAGAACACCGAGGAGCCCGAGCCCGCGTCCGGCGGCCCGCAGTACGTCACCATCCCGTACTGCGACCGGATGGACCTCGCCTACGCCGCCGCCGACATGGCCATGTGCCGCGCCGGCGCGATGACGTGCGCCGAGCTGGCGGCGGTGGCGCTGCCCGCGGTGTACGTGCCGCTGCCGATCGGCAACGGCGAGCAGCGCCTCAACGCCGAGCCGATCGTCGCGGCGGGCGGCGGCATGCTCGTCGACAACGCCGAGCTGTCGCCCGACTGGATCGCCCGGAACCTGCTGCCGGTGCTGGCCGACCCGGCCCGCGTCGCGCACATGTCGGAGGCCGCCGGCCGGATGGGCCGCCGGGACGCCGACGTCGCGCTCGCCCGGATGGTGTACGACGTGGTCCGCCAGGCGGGCGCCGCGCGATGAACCCGATCGACCCGGGGGAGGTCGTCCCCGCCGACGCGCTCGGCAGGGTGCACTTCATCGCGATCGGCGGCGCCGGGATGTCCGGCGTCGCCCGCATCATGCTGCGCCGCGGCATGGCGGTGTCCGGCAGCGACGCCCGCGACTCCGAGCTGCTCGCCCAGCTCGGCGACCTCGGCGCCAAGGTGTTCGTCGGGCACGACGCCGCGCACGTCGGCGACGCCGACACGGTGGTGGTCTCCACGGCGATCCGGGAGACCAACCCCGAGCTGGTCGCCGCCCGCGAGCGGGGGCTGCGCGTCCTGCACCGGTCGGAGGCGCTCGCGTCCCTCATGGCCGGGCGGCGCGCCGTCGCGGTCGCCGGGACGCACGGCAAGACCACCACCACGTCGATGCTGACGGTCGCGCTGCAGCACGCGGGCGCCGACCCGTCCTACTGCATCGGCGGGCAGCTCGTCACCACCGGCCTCGGCGCCGACGAGGGCTCCGGCGACGTGTTCGTCGCCGAGGCCGACGAGAGCGACGGCTCGTTCCTCCGGTACACCCCGCACATCGCGGTCGTCACCAACGTCGAGGCCGACCACCTCGACAACTACGGCGGCTTCGAGATGGTGAAGGAGAACTTCGCGCGGTTCGTCGACCGCGTCGAGCCCGGCGGGACGCTCGTCGCCGGCGCGGACGACCCCGTCGCGATGGAGCTCGCCGGCCGGGCGCGGGCGCGCGGGCTCGCCGTCCGCACCTACGGGACGGCCGAGGGCGCCGACCTGCGGGTGACCGGGTTCACCCCGCGCGGCCTCGGCTCCCGGTTCACCGTGGAGGGCTCCGGCGAGGGCGGGGACGGGGCCGGCGAGGTCGTGCTCGCCGTGCCGGGGCGGCACAACGCGCTCAACGCCGCCGCCGTCGTCGCGGTCGCGCAGGCGCTCGGCGTGGACGGCGCGGCCGTGCGGGCGGGCCTCGCCGCGTTCGGCGGCGCGATGCGGCGGCTGGAGCGCAAGGGCGAGGCGGGCGGCGTCGAGGTGTTCGACAGCTACGCCCACCACCCCACCGAGCTGACCGCCGACCTGGAGGCCACCCGCGACTACCTGGGGGAGCAGGGGCGGGGCGGCCGGATCGTCGCGGTGTTCCAGCCGCACCTGTACAGCCGCACCCGGTTCTTCGCCGCCGAGTTCGGCGCGGCCCTCGGCCTCGCCGACGCCGCGGTCGTGCTCGACGTGTACGGCGCCCGCGAGGACCCGGAGCCCGGGGTGACCGGCGCCCTCGTCGCCGACGCCGTCCCGGCCGGCACCGAGACCGTCTACGCGCCCGTCCGGGACGAGGCGCCCGCCGTCGCGGCGTCCCTCGCCCGGCCCGGCGACGTCGTGATCACGCTGGGCGCGGGCGACGTGACGCAGCTCGGCCCGCTCGTCCTGGACCGCCTCGCCGCGTCCTGAGTGACACGCCGCCGCCCGCGCGGTCGGCGGCGCCGGGGCGCGGAACTGCCAAGCTTGGGTCATGACCGAGGCGCAGACGGACCGGCGCGCCGCCGCCGCGGCGGCCGGCGGGGGCCGCGGCGGTCCCGGCCGGTGGAAGGCGATCTTCGTCACGCTGCTGGTGGTCGGCGCGCTCGGCCTGGTGACATGGGTGCTGCTCGGCTCCCGGCTGCTGGTGGTGCGGCACGTCGAGGTCGCCGGCGCCGCGCTGGCGCCGCGCGACCGGATCGTCGCCGCCGCCGGGATCCACCTCGGCACGCCGATGGCGCGGCTGCGCACCGGCGCGATCGGGGAGCGGGTCGAGCGGCTCCGCGAGGTCGAGTCGGCGGAGATCGAGCGGCACTGGCCGGGGACGGTCCGGATCGTCGTGCGGGAGCGGGTCCCGGTCGCGGTGTTCGAGCGCGGCGGCCGCTACCACCTCCTCGACCGGCACGGCGTCGTCGTCGCCGACGGGGAGACCCGCCCGTCCGGGCTGCCGGCGCTGGCGGTCGCCTCGCCGGGGCCGTCCGACAAGGCGACCCGCGCGGCGCTCACCGTGCTGACCGGCCTGCCGGAACGGCTGCGCGGCGGCGTCTCCGAGGTGGAGGCCACCGGCCCGGAGGCGGTCAGCCTGCACATGAAGAACGGGCAGACGGTGGTGTGGGGGGCCGCCGAGCGGGCACGGGAGAAGATCCGGCTGCTGGACGCCGTGCGGCGCACCGCGGCCGGCCGCGCCGTCCGCACCGTCGACGTCAGCTCCCCCGAGGTCCTCAAGACCAAGTGACCCGGAAGAAGTGATCCGGGGGAAGTGGACCGGGTGCGTGTGTCGCGGCGATTCCGGCGGCCCGATCGGGCACGCTGGAACGGTCATGCCGGACCGATGCGGACGAGGGAGGGACGAGCCGGTGTACAGCACCCGCCGTACGGGCGCATGTCCGAGCCCAACCAGGGCAAACCTGTGCCAGGTGCGACACGCCGGTGTCGTTCGGGGGAGGTTAGTTGACCCTGGCGGTAAGGCCGCCCTACTGTCCGTATCAGTCTTCAGGTTGACATAACTGTAAGCCTCAAGTTGAGGGTGAGGGTTTGAGGCCCCGCCCCCAGTGCACAGGTCGGGAAAACCGCGGCGGCACGGTCGGCAGACCGGTCAGGGCGGTCGGAGAGAGCGGAAAGGCCCCTCGTCGTGGCAGCACCGCAGAACTACCTCGCGGTCATCAAGGTCGTCGGCATCGGCGGCGGCGGCGTCAATGCCGTCAACCGGATGATCGAAGAGGGTCTCAAGGGCGTCGAGTTCATCGCGATCAACACGGACGCCCAGGCGCTGCTGATGAGTGACGCCGACGTGAAACTGGACGTGGGCCGCGAGCTCACCCGCGGCCTCGGCGCCGGGGCCAACCCCGACGTCGGCCGGAAGGCCGCCGAGGACCACCGGGAGGAGATCGAGGAGGTCCTCAAGGGCGCCGACATGGTGTTCGTCACCGCCGGGGAGGGCGGCGGCACCGGCACCGGCGGCGCGCCCGTCGTCGCCAACATCGCCCGCTCGCTGGGCGCGCTGACGATCGGCGTGGTCACCCGCCCGTTCAGCTTCGAGGGCAAGCGCCGCGCGATGCAGGCCGAGGCCGGCATCGAGACGCTGCGCGACGAGGTCGACACCCTCATCGTCATCCCCAACGACCGGCTGCTGTCGATCTCCGACCGGCAGGTCAGCGTGCTGGACGCCTTCAAGGCCGCCGACCAGGTGCTCCTGTCCGGTGTCCAGGGCATCACCGACCTCATCACCACCCCGGGCCTGATCAACCTCGACTTCGCCGACGTCAAGTCCGTCATGTCCGGCGCGGGCTCCGCGCTGATGGGCATCGGGTCGGCGCGCGGCGACGACCGCAGCGTCGCCGCCGCCGAGATGGCGATCTCCAGCCCGCTGCTGGAGGCCAGCATCGACGGCGCGCACGGCGTGCTGCTGTCCATCTCCGGCGGCTCCGACCTCGGGCTCTTCGAGATCAACGAGGCCGCGCAGCTGGTGTCGAACGCGGCCGCGCCGGACGCCAACATCATCTTCGGCGCGGTCATCGACGACGCGCTCGGCGACGAGGTCCGGGTCACGGTGATCGCGGCGGGTTTTGACGAGGGGCGCCCTAGCAAGCCGGCTCCCGAGCCGGAGAGCAAGCGGCTGCCCCCGCCTCCGCCCCGCCCGGTCCCGGCGCCCGCGTCCGCGCCGCCCGCCAACCCGATCCCCAGCAAGGTCGGGCGGGCCGAGCCGGCGGGCGCGCACCGGCCCGCGGGCCAGCAGGCCGGGCAGCAGGGCACGCAGCAGTCGGTGGCGCAGGCCGCCGCCGCCCCGCACCCGCCCGCGCAGGCGTCCGCGCCGGCCGCGCCGTCCGCCCCGGCCGCGCCGCGGGCCGAGAGCGACCGGGCGCAGGGGCGCGACGACCGCGCGTCCGGGCGCGGCGACCGCGACGAGCCCGCCCGCCCGGACGCCGCCGCGGCCGGCCCCCCGGGCGACCGCGACGCCGACTCCGGCGGCACCCGCGCGCCCGCGCCGCGCCAGCCCACCGAGCAGGCGTCGTCCCCCCGCGTGCACGCGGGCGAGAACGACGGCGGCCCCGCCTCCTCGGGGCAGCGCCGCCGTCCCGTGGTGTTCGACGAGGACGACGACCTCGACGTCCCCGACTTCCTGAAGTGATCACCGCCGTCGCCCTGGGCGACGGCGTCGGCGCCGCCTTCACCGGCCGCGCCGGCGGCGTGAGCAGGCCCCCCTACGACTCCCTGAACCTGGGCGGCGCGGTCGGCGACGACCCCGCCGCCGTGCTCGGCAACCGGCGGCGCGCCGCCGAGGCGCTCGGCGTCGACCCCGGCCGCACCGTGTTCATGCGGCAGGTGCACGGCGCGGACGTCGCCTTCGTCACCTCCCCCGAGACCCCCGGCCCCGTCGACGCCGTCGTCACGACCGTCCCCGGCCTCGCCCTCGCCGTCCTCGTCGCCGACTGCGCGCCCGTGCTGCTGGCCGACCCCGAAGCCCGGGTCGTCGGCGCCGCCCACTCCGGCCGCCCCGGCACCGCCGCCGGGGTCGTCCCCGCGCTGGTGCGGGCGATGTGCGAGCACGGCGCCGACCCCGCCCGGATGACCGCCGCGATCGGGCCCGCCGCGTGCGGGCGCTGCTACGAGGTGCCCGCCGGGATGCGGGACGAGGTCGCCGCCGCCGTGCCCGCCGCGCACTCCACCACGTCCCGCGGCACGCCCGGCCTGGACATCCGCGCCGGCGTCGCCGCGCAGCTCGCGTCCGCCGGGGTCGCCGCCGTCGAGACCGACCCGCGCTGCACCATCGAGGACCCCGGCCTCTTCTCCTACCGCCGCGAGGGCCGCACCGGCCGCTTCGCCGGCTACGTCTGGCTCAAGGACGGCCCCGTCCGGAAGGACGGCTCCCCCCAGTCCCTCAAGAACGACTCGCCCGAGGACCGCGCGTGACCGACGAGAGGAAGCCCACCCCCGAGGAGCGCCGGGCGGAGCTGGCCGAGAGCCTCGCCGCGGTGCGCGCCCGCATCGCCGCCGCCTGCGCCGCCGCGGGACGGGACGAGAGCGAGCTCACCCTCATCGCGGTGACCAAGACCTTCCCCGCCTCCGATGTGCGGCTCCTGGCCGGACTCGGCCTGACCGACATCGGCGAGAACCGCGACCAGGAGGCCGGGCCGAAGGCCGCCGAATGCGCCGACCTGCCGCTCACCTGGCACTTCGTCGGGAGGCTGCAGACCAACAAGGCCCGCGCGGTCGCCCGGTACGCCGACGTCGTCCACTCGGTGGACCGCTCCAGGCTGGTGACGGCGCTGTCGGACGCCGCCGTCCGCGCCGGCCGGACGCTGCGCTGCCTCGTCCAGGTCTCGCTGGACGAGGACCCGGACGGCGGCGCGGACGGCGCCGGGGGCCCGGGCGGCCGGGGCGGCGCCGCGCCCGGCGCCGTGCCGGGGCTGGCCGACGAGATCGCCGGGGCCGCCGGCCTGGAACTCGGCGGCGTGATGGCCGTCGCGCCGCTCGGCGCCGACCCGCTGCCCGCCTTCACCCGGCTCGCGGGGATCGCGGCGGAGATCAGGCGGAACCATCCGGACGCCCGGATCGTCAGTGCGGGTATGAGCGGCGATCTGGAGCAGGCGATCGCGTGCGGCGCGACACACCTGCGGGTCGGTACGGCGTTGCTCGGCGGCCGACGGGCAATCGTCAGGTAATGTCCCCCCAGTGGTACCTGCCGGAACGCGGGCCGCCACTACGGATCAGTCCACCGGCGGCTCTGGACGCGCCCGAGGCCGCCACCACAGGACACGGAGGGGCGTATGGCCAGCGCGATGCGCAAGATGGCGGTCTACCTCGGCCTTGTGGAGGACGACCGTTACGACGACAAGTACGGCGACTACGACGAGTACGAGGTCTACGACGACGAGACCGACCCCGGGCAGAGCCGTCGTCGCGAGGACGAATCCGGCGGTCAGCTTACCCGAGCGGAGGAGACCGCGGACCGGGATCGCGACCATCACTCCGCGTCGACCATCGAACGACGCTCCGTGGCGCTCTACGAGTCCGGTACCACGGACCTGGCTCGTATCACTACTCTGCATCCAAGGACCTACAACGAGGCTCGGACCATCGGGGAGCACTTCAGGGAGGGCACGCCGGTGATCATGAATCTGACCGAGATGGTCGACAGCGACGCCAAGCGTCTGGTCGACTTCGCGGCGGGTCTCGTGTTCGGCCTGCACGGGAGCATCGAGCGTGTTACGAACAAGGTGTTCCTGCTGTCGCCCGCCAACGTGGAGGTGACGGCGGAGGACAAGGCCCGGATGGCGGAACGTGGGTTCTTCAACCAAAGCTGAGAGTCGCATGCGAGAGAATCAGTGAACATCGCTGGACAGGTACTGACGTACCTCCTGTACTTCTTCCTCCTCTTCCTGATCGGGAGGCTGGTGCTGGAGGTCGTGCAGTCGTTCGCCCGCCAATGGAAGCCGTCCGGGGTGGTGCTGGTGATCGCCGAGGCGACCTACACCGTCACCGATCCGCCCCTGAAACTGCTGAGGCGTTTCATCCCGCCCGTCCGGCTGGGTAACGTTGCACTGGACCTCAGCTTCACCGTGCTCATCCTTGTGGTCTGGATCCTGATCATGGTCATCGGCTCCATATTCGGCGGTCCGTAGACCGATCGGATACCGTCCTTCAGGGACAGACTCCAAGCGCGCCAAGGAGACGAGAACATGCCGCTGACACCCGCCGACGTGCGGAACAAGCAGTTCAGTACCACCAGGCTGAGGCCGGGGTACGACGAGGAGGAGGTGGACGCCTTCCTCGACGAGGTCGAGGCGGAGCTCGACCGCCTCATCCAGGAGAACGAGGAGCTGCGGGCCAAGCTGGCCGAATGCCTGCGCGGCAAGGTTCCCGCCATGGCCGCTCCCATCGTGGAGCCGAAGCCGGACGTCCAGAAGATCCCCGAGCCTCCGCGCCCCGAGCCGCAGCCGCAGCCCGAGCCGGAGCCCGCCCCTCTCGGCGGCCTCGGCATGGCGCCCGCGCCCTCCGGCGAGGACAACATGGACACCGCGGCGCGCGTCCTCGCGCTGGCGCAGCAGACCGCCGACCAGGCGATCGCCGACGCCCGCCGGGAGGCCGACGAGACGCTCGGCCGCGCCCGCCGGGAGGCCGAGGAGATCCTCGGCAAGGCCCGCCGGCAGGCCGACCAGATCGTCAGCGAGGCGCGCTCGCGCGCCGAGGCCCTCGACCGCGACGCCCAGGAGCGGCACCGCCAGGTCATGGGCTCGCTCGTGCAGCAGCGCGAGGAGCTGGAGCGCGAGGTCGACAACCTGCGCGCGTTCGAGCGCGAGTACCGCAGCCGCCTGAAGGTCTACCTGGAGGGCCAGCTCCGCGACTTGGAGGCGGGCAGCACCGAGACCGGCGCGTTCGCCGCCGTCCCGGGCGCGGCCCCCGCCCAGTCGCAGCAGAACGCGCCGCAGGGTCCGCAGACCGGACCGCAGGGCGGCCTGCCCCACGCGGAGAACCGCAACGGCGCCGCGGGCGGCCCGTCTCCCGCGCCCGGCCAGTTCCCGCCGCCCGGCGAGCACGGCCAGCAGGTCCAGCACTCGGCGACCGGCGCGTTCCACGCGGGCGGCGACAACCCGCCGCACGACCGGCGCTGATCGCGGCCGCGCAGGCGGTAGTGTCGTCCCGACCCCCGCGCCGGGCGTGGCAGCGGCGCCACCCCGGTGATGCCGGGCGGTCGCACGGGACGGCCGCCGGGCCCGTCGCGCGGCCCGGAGCCGAGCGGTCCGAACGAGTGGGAGAGACCCTGTGATCATCCTGAGTGGCGTTCTCGTGGTGGTGGCGATCGCCCTGCTGGTAGCGGGAATCGTCGCCGGCAACGGAGACAGCGCCCAGGTGTTCGGCCTGGACGCGCTGGTGGTGATCTACATATCGATCGCCGTCAGCATCGTCTCGGCGCTGTGCCTGGCCATCGGGGTGTTCCTGCGGCGCAAGGAGCTCTGGGGGCCCGGAGCCTCCGCGGCACCGGCCCGCCCCGCCAAGAAGTCCAAGAAGGAAAAGCGCAAGAAGGCCGCGCCCCCGGCGCCGGCGAAGAGCGCCCCGGCCGCCCCGGCGGCCGCCGCACCCGCCGCCGACCCGGACGACGACGCGATGGAGCTGCCCCCACCGCCCGCCGACGTCCCCGACGACGCGCTCGTGTTCGTCGTCCGCGGCCGCAAGCGCTACCACCTCGACACGTGCCGGCAGCTCGCCGGGCGCGACGCCGAGGAGCTGACCTACGCCGAAGCCAAGGAGGAGGGGTTCAGCCCCTGCACCGCCTGCATGCCCGACACCGCACTGGCGGCGCGCGCCGCGGCGTCGGCGCCCGCGGCCCCCGGCTCCGGCGGCCGGGACGCGGGCGGCACGGCGGCGGGCCGCGAGCCCGGTGCGGCGCGCTCCGAGGGCGGCCTGGCGGGCCTCGCCAAGCCGGCGCCCGCGCCGCACTCCGCGCCGTCCCCCTTCGACAGGCCCGGAGCCTCCGACCGGACCGCCGAGATCCCGCGGGCGGACGAGCCCGCGAACCCCGCCGGTCCGACCCTGACCGACCTGCCCGTCACCGGGCTGTTCGGCAAGGCGGCCGGGAAGGCGCCCAGCGCGCCGGAGACGGCCGATGAATCCGAGTCGCGGGAGCGGGAGCCGGAGGTCCGCTCCGTCTGGGACAGGCCCGCTGAGACCGAATCCGCGGCACCGGACGCCGTGGTCGACCCGGGGCCGTCCCCGTACGCCGGTGCGGACACGCCGCCGAAGCCCCGCCACGCCCGCGACACGGCCTCCGAAGCGCACTCCGGCCCGGCCTACGGCACGTCCGGGGAGGAGCCCCGTGACGAAGCCGGGGACCTGCCCGGCGAAAGCGGCGCTCGCACGGCGGAGCCGGAGCAGGCCCCGGAGCCCGAGCCCGCACCCGAGCCCGAGCCGTCCGGCGCGGACGCCGCCGACGACGAGCCGCACGGCGAACCGGAGGGGGAGGGCCCGCAGGTCCGCATCCTGAGCGGCACCAAGCGCTACCACCGCGTCGACTGCGCCCTCATCGAGGACATCGGCGACGAGGCCGACGACCTGGAGTCGCTGTCCCGCGCGGAGGCGAAGTCCCGGGGCTGCACGCCCTGCCTGGTCTGCCAGCCCGACCGCGAACACGCCCGCGACTGACCACCGCCCCGCAGATCACCCGCCCCGGGCAGATCACCCGCCCTGCAGGGCAGCGGCCCGCCTCGCCGCGGCCGGCCGGCCATGGCCGCCTGGCCGTTGAGCGGCGGAGCAGCGGCCGGCCGACCACCGCCGGTCGAGCGCTGCCGGTCGAGCGCTGGTGAGACGGCACGGCCGCCGGCCGCTTGAGCGCGGGGCGGCTCGCCGCTGAACGGCGTCGGCCGGCGGGGGCCCGGGGCGGCGATCCCCCCGGGTCAGCGGAGTCGGCGGCGCTCCGCGCGGAGTTCCCGCAGGCGCTCCCGGCGGGCGTCGCGGTGCTCCCGGTGCAGTTCCCGCAGCTCCTCGTGCCGCCTGCGGTGCAGTTCGTGGACGTCGCGGTGCCGGTCGCGGCGGCGGCGCTTCTCCCCGGCGGCGCGGCGGCTCACCGACACGCCGCCGAACAGCACCATCCCCGTCAGCCGGATGACGGGCGCGTCCGGGTCGGCGGTGTCGTCCTCGGGCAGCTCGCTCCCGCCGAACACCGCGGTCGGGGAGCCCGCGACGCGGACGCCCGGCGGGACGGTGATGTCGACCCCGCCGAAAACGCAGGTGATGTTGACGGTCACTTCGCTCTGGCTGAGGACGGCCTGCCGGAAGTCGAGCTCCACCCCGCCGAACACGCAGGAGACGTTGGTGGTCGGTTCCACCAGCCAGCGGCCCTTGCGCTCCGCCCCGGCGAACACGGCGACGAGGTGCGGCGACTGCGCCGGGGGCGGCGGGAGGGCGGGCTCCTTGCGCAGGTCCACCCGCGGCCGCGGCGCCTGCTCCGACGGCAGGTCGCTGAGGACGGGCTCCAGGTCGGCGTACGTCTTGGCCTTGTAGACGGCGTCGATGCGCTCCGCGTGCTCCTCGGGCGTGATGCGCCCCTCCGCGAGGGCCTCGCGCAGGCGGTCGGCCACCTCGTCGCGGTCGGCGTCCGAGGCGCGCATGCTCGCGGACGGCGGCGGGGCCGGACGGTCGGAGCCGGAAGGCTGCTCGGGAAGACTCACCGAACCATCATCGCAAACGAGATGTGTCGTGACGAACCCCGTTGCGGAAATGTTCCCCGCCGCGCCCGGACGCGGCGGAGAACACGGCTCCTCATGCCCGCGGACGCGGCTCCTCAGGCCTTGCGGATGTAGTAGGTGAGGCCCAGCTCCTCGTCGCGGGTGGCGGGGACCCCCTCCGGGCGGCCCTCGTGCACCGCGGTCGCGAGGACCTCCGCGGCCACCTCGCCGCTGTGGGCGCGCAGCGCCTCGGCGAGGTCGGTCCCGGTCGCCTCCCACCACAGCTCGATGCGGTCGGTGACCTCCAGGCCGGCGGCCTTGCGGGCCTCCTGGACGAGCCGGACGGCCTCCCGCACCAGGCCCGCGCGGCGCAGCTCGGGCGTGACCGTGAGGTCGAGCGCGACCGTCTCCCCGGCGGCGCTCTCCACCGCCCAGCCGCTGCGCGGCCGCTCGGTGACGATCACGTCGTCCGCCGCCAGCGGCACCGTGCCGAGATCGGCCGCCTCCACGGCCGCGTCGCCCGCGCGCAGCGCCCGGACCAGCTCCGCCGCGTCCGCGGACGTGATCGCCTTGGCGACCTTCGGGGTGTCCTTGGCGTAGCGCCTGCCCAGCTCCCGGAAGTTGGGCTTGACCTCGTACTCGACCAGGTCGCCGCCGATCGAGGACAGCTCCTCGAACGCCTGGACGTTCAGCTCCTCGGCGATCTGCTCGCGCAGCTGCCCGGGCAGCTCCGCCCAGCCGGGAGCGCCGACCAGCGCGCGGCCGAGGGGCTGGCGGGTCCGCACGCCGCTCGCGGCGCGCGCCGACCGGCCGAGCTCGACCAGCCGCCGGACGAGCGCCATCCGCTCGGTCAGCGCCTCGTCCAGGAGGCTCTCGTCGACGGCCGGCCAGTCGGCCAGGTGCACCGAGTCGGGGCCGTCCTCGGGCCGGATGACGTCCCACACGTGGTCGGTGATGAACGGCACGATCGGCGCCATCAGCCGGGTGAGGGTCTCCAGGCACTCGTAGAGCGTGGCGAACGCGGCCGACCCCTCGGGGGTCTCCGGGCCCTCCCAGAAGCGCCGCCGGGACCGCCGCACGTACCAGTTCGACAGGTCGTCCACGAACTGGGAGAGCCGCCGGCCCGCGCGGGCGGTGTCGAACCGCTCCAGCGCCGTGTCGACCTCGCGCACGGTGCGGTGCAGCTCGGCGAGCGCCCAGCGGTCCAGGAGCGGCCGGTCGGCCGGGGCCGGGGCCTCGGCCAGCCGGTCCGGCGTCCAGGCGCGGCCCTGCGCCTGCGCCGCGTTCGCGTACAGGACGAAGAACGACGCGGTGTTCCAGTACGTGAGGAGGACCTTGCGGACGATCTCCTCCAGGGCGCCGTGCCCGACGCGGCGGGACGCCCAGGGCAGCCCGCTCGCGGCCATGAACCAGCGCACCGCGTCGGCGCCGTGCTCGTCCATCAGCGGGATGGGCCGCAGCACGTTGCCGAGGTGCTTGCTCATCTTCCGGCCGTCCTCGGCGAGGATCAGCCCGAGGCACACGACGTTCTCATAGGACGACCGGTCGAACACGAGCGTCCCGACGGCCATGAGGGAGTAGAACCAGCCGCGGGTCTGGTCCTGGGCCTCGCAGATGTACTGGGCGGGGTAGGAGTTCTCGAAGATCTCGTTGTTGCGGTAGGGGGCGCCCCACTGCGCGAACGGCATCGACCCGGAGTCGTACCAGGCGTCGATGACGTCGGGGACGCGGCGCGCCTCCGCCCCGCACCGCGGGCACGGGAACACGACGTCGTCCACGTACGGCCGGTGGGGGTCGAGGGCGGACAGGTCGCGTCCGGCCAGGTCGCCCAGCTCCTTCAGCGACCCGACGCAGGTGACGTGGTCCTCGTCGTCGCCGCACACCCACAGGGGGAGGGGCGTGCCCCAGTACCGGCTGCGGGACAGCGACCAGTCGACGTTGTTGCGGAGCCATTCCCCGTACCGGCCGTGCTTGACCGTCTCGGGGTACCAGTTGGTCTTCTCGTTCTCCTCCAGCAGCCGGTCCTTGATCTGCGTGGTGCGGATGTACCAGGCGGGGAGCGCGTAGTAGAGCAGCGGCGTGTGGCAGCGCCAGCAGTGCGGGTAGCTGTGCTCGAAGTGCCCGCCGCGGTACAGCAGCCCGCGCGCGCGCAGGTCGTCGGTGAGGGGCTCGTCGGCGTCCTTGAAGAACTTGTTGCCGACCAGCGGCACCTCCCGCAGGAAGCGCCCGTCCGGCCCGATCGGGTTGACGATCGGCATGCCGTACGCCTTGCAGACGTTCATGTCGTCGCCGCCGAACGCGGGCGCCTGGTGGACGAGCCCGGTGCCGTCCTCGACGGTGACGTAGTCGCCCAGGACGACGTAGTGGGCGTCCGGGATGTCGACGAGCTCGAAGGGCCGCTGGTAGGGCGTCCGCTCCAGCTCGGTCCCCTGGAAGGCGGCGAGCCGCTCGGCGCCCTCGCCGAGGACCTGGCCGACCAGGGGCTCGGCGACGACGAGCACCTCGTCCGACCCCTCCGGGCGGGCCGCGACGTACGTGACGTCGGGGTGGACGGCCACGGCGGTGTTCGACACCAGCGTCCACGGGGTCGTGGTCCAGATGAGCAGCGCGGCGCCCATATCGGCGAGCGGACCGGACGTGACGGGCATCCGCACGTACACCGACGGGCTGGACACCGTCTCGTAGCCGCCGGGCTGGCCCAGCTCGTGGTCGGACAGGCCCGTCCCGCAGCGCGGGCAGTACGGGGTGATGCGGAAGTCGCGGAACAGCAGCCCCTTGTCGAACACCTGCTTCAGCGACCACCAGACGCTCTCGACGTACTCGGGGTCCATCGTCCGGTAGGCCTGGTCGGTGTTGACCCAGTAGCCCATGCGCTCGGTCATCTCTTCGAACGCGTCCACGTGGCGCAGGACGGACTCGCGGCAGCGGGCGTTGAACTCGGCGACGCCGTACTCCTCGATGTCCTTCTTGCCGGTGAGGCCGAGCTCCTTCTCCACGGCGACCTCGACGGGCAGGCCGTGGCAGTCCCAGCCGGCCTTGCGCGGGACGTGCCGGCCCTTCATGGTCTTGAAGCGCGGGAAGACGTCCTTGAACACGCGGGCCTCGACGTGGTGGACGCCCGGCATCCCGTTGGCGGTGGGCGGTCCCTCGTAGAAGATCCAGGGCTCGCCGGACGCGGTGCGCTCCAGCGACCGCTCGAAGACCTTGTTCTCCTGCCAGCGGCGCAGCATGTCCCGCTCCAGGGCGGGCAGATCGACCTGCGCGGGCAGCGGCCGAAAAGCTCGGCTCACGATGGCGGACCTCCGGATCGACGTGGAAACGCTGACCGGAGGGACGAGGCGCGCGGCCCCGCGGTACCACCCTCCTTGACCGCGCCTGGCGGCGCGGCCCGCTTCGTTCCAGTCCCGGCTGCCGGTTCTACCGCGCCCGCGGACCGGGTCCGGGGCGTTTCTTCCGGCGGCTCCGGGGTGATCAGACCGCCGTGCCCGCCCCCGGGCTCGCACCGTCCCCGGGTCGCTCATGGCCGCGTTCGGCGGCAGGTGTCCCCATCAGCGCCTGCCGTGCGACTGCTCGTCTGCACTTTAACGCACCCGCGCGGCGTCCTCTTCCCGTTTTCCGGGGCGCCGGCCCTGGCGCGCCGTGCCGTTCCTTTGCGATCTCGCGGCACGCCGCGGGGTTTCCGGCCGATCGCCGACCGGGCATAAGGGGTCGGTACCACCGCCAGGTTGTTTACCGCGCACGAGAAAGGGGACCTATGCTGCCCGCACTGCCCGTCGAGGCGATCAGCGCGAGGGAGGCCGACATGGCCGGCGCGACGAAGGGCGCAGTGTCCGCCGAGGAGCAGCCCGCCGAGGAGCACGCCGGGAAGCAGCCCGCCGCGGGCAAGGCCCGGGGCAAGGCGGCCGCGGCGAAGCGGCCCGCCCGCAAACCGGCCGGGCGCGCCTCCGGCAGGACGCGGGGCGGGCGCCCCCCGGCGGAGGCGGCGCGGGCGGCGGAGCTGCCGGTGCGCGAGGGGGAGCACCGCTGGACGGCCGCGGAGCTCGCCGAGGTGCGGGCCGGGCTGCAGGAGCAGATCGAGGGCCTGCGCGCGGAGATCGCCGCGTCCGCGAGCCAGATCGCCGAGGGCGACGGCAGCGACGGGGCCGGCGACGACCAGGCCGACGCGGGCGCCAAGACGTACGAGCGCGAGCACGAGCTCGCGCTGTCCTACAATTCACAGGACCTGCTCGCCCAGATAGAGCGGGCCGTCCAGCGGATGGACGCCGGCACGTACGGGATCTGCGAGTCCTGCGCCAGGCCGATCGGCAAGGCGAGACTTCAGGTCTTCCCGCGTGCGACCCTGTGTGTGACATGCAAACAACGCGAGGAACGTCGCTGAGCGACTCAACGAACCCAGAGCGCGAGGCCGGGGAGTCCACGGGAACTCCTCGGCCGCGCCGCGTCGGCGTGCTGGTCGCCGTGGCCCTGGCCGCGCTGACCGCCGACATCGTGTCCAAGCTGATCGTGGTGGCGACGCTGCAGGACCGGGAGCCCGTCCGGCTGCTCGGCGGGCTGCTGACGCTGCGCGAGACCCGTAACAGCGGCGCCGCCTTCTCGATCGGCACCGGTTACACGATCGTGTTCACCCTGATCGCCTGCGGCGTGGTGGTGGCCATCCTGCGCACCGCCCGCAGCCTGCGGAGCGTGCCCTGGGCGGTCTGCCTCGGCCTGCTGCTCGGCGGCGCGGTCGGCAACCTGATCGACCGGCTGCTGCGCGAGCCCGCCCCGCTGAAGGGCCACGTCGTCGACTGGATCCAGCTGCCGCACTGGCCGGTGTTCAACCTGGCCGACTCGGCGATCGTGTGCGGCGGCGCCCTCGCCGTGCTGCTGGCGGCGCGCGGCCTGCAGGTCGACGGGACGCGCATCACCGGCAAGGACGACGACGGCCCCCCCGAGCCCGGGGCCGGATCGAAGCCCGCGCCCCGGCCTGAGCGCGAAGCCGGCGCCGCGAACGGCACCGAAGCCGGGGCCGCGAACGGCGCCGAAGCCGGGGCCGGGAACGGCGCCGAGGACCGGGCCGGGAACGGGCCGGATGCGGAGCGTGCGCCCGGCGGGGCCGGGCGCGAGGCCGCGGAGACGGAGCCCGCCCCGGAGGAGAAGGCCTGATGGGGGAGGTGCGCGGCCTCCACGTGCCGGACGGCCTGGAGGGCGAGCGGGTCGACGCCGCACTGGCCCGGCTGTTCGGGCTGTCGCGCGGCGGCGCCGCCGAGATCATCGCCGCCGGGGACGTCCTGCTGGACGGCGCCGAGGTGGCCACCAAGTCCGAGCGGCTGCGCGCCGGGGCCTGGCTGGAGGTCACGCTCCCGCCGCCGCCCGCGCCGCCCGCGCCGGTCGCCGAGCCCGTCCCCGGGATGGGCGTCCTGTACGAGGACGACGACATCGTCGTGGTGAACAAGCCGACCGGCGTCGCCGCGCACCCCACCACCGGCTGGACGGGGCCGACCGTCCTCGGCGGGCTGCTCGGCGCCGGGCACGCGATCGCGACCAGCGGCGCGTCCGAGCGGCAGGGCATCGTGCACCGGCTGGACGCCAACACCACCGGCGCGATGGTCGTGGCGAAGAGCGAGGTCGCGTACTCGCGGCTCAAGCGGGCGTTCAAGGAGCGCCGCGTCGACAAGCGCTACCGGGCGCTGGTGCAGGGCCACCCCGACCCGTTCCGCGGGACGGTCGACGCGCCGATCGACCGGCACCCGTCCGGCGACGGCCGGTTCGCGGTCGTGGCGGGCGGCAAGCCGTCGGTCACGCACTACGACACGGTCGAGGCGTTCCGGGCGGCGACGCTGCTCGACATCGACCTGGAGACGGGGCGCACCCACCAGATCCGGGTGCACATGTCCGCGATCCGGCACCCGTGCGTGGGCGACATGGCGTACGGCGCCGACCCGACCCTCGCCGCGCGGCTCGGCCTGAAGCGGCAGTGGCTGCACGCCGTCCGGCTCGGGTTCGAGCACCCCGCCACGGGCGAGTGGGTGGAGTTCGAGAGCCCCTACCCGGACGACCTGGCCCGCGCCCTGGAGATCGTCGAAGCCGAGTCCTGACCGTTACAGGCCGAGCAGGCGCAGCCCCGCGGTGACGCCGGCGGCGGCGACCAGCACCGCGAGGAACGGCGCGCGCAGCACGAGCGCGGCGACGGCCGCGCCCAGTCCCGCCAGCCGGGCCGGGTCGAAGTCCAGCGACCTGCCGTCGGCGAGCGCCTGGACGGCGATCAGCGCGGTCAGCAGCGCCACCGGCACGAGCTCGGTGAACCGGCGCACCCGCGGGTCGTCCAGGACCCGCTGCGGGGTGACCAGCCCGCCGAGCTTCAGGGCGTAGCAGCCGAGCGCGGTCGCGATCACGGCGATCCACACGCTCACGGCGCGCTCCTCCTTCCGAGCAGGGCGGGCAGCGCCGCGGCGGCGGCGACCATGACCGGGACGCCGGGCGGCAGCAGCGGCGTCGCCGCGAGGGCGATCGCGGCCGCCGCCGGCGCGACCCGCGCCGCGCTCCGCCCCTCCCGCAGCCGCGGCCACAGCAGCGCCAGGAACGCGGCCGGGCCGAGGACGTCCAGGCCGGCGGCGTCCGGGTCGCCCAGCCGGGCCGCGCCCGCCGCGCCGAGCAGCGTGGTGGCGTTCCACGCCAGGTACAGGCTGACCGCGGTGGTGTAGAACCCCGCGCGGGCCGCGGCCGGGTCGCGCTGCGCGGTCGCGACGGCGGCGGTCTCGTCGATGACGGCCTGCGCGGCGGCGAGCCGGCGCGCGCCGCGCACCCCCAGCGTGCCGGCGAGCCGCATCCCGTACAGGGCGTTGCGCCCGCCCAGCAGGACCGCGCCGAGCGTCCCGGCGACCAGCCCGCCGCCTCCGCCGATCACGCCGGCCAGCGCGAACTGGGACGCGCCGGTGAACGCCAGCAGGCTCAGCACGCACGCCTGCGCGACGGAGAGGCCCGCGGTGACCGCCGCCGCCCCGAACGCCACCCCGGACACGCCCACGGCGACGCCCACGCTCAGCCCGTCCCGGACGGCCGCCGCCCGCGCCCGCTCCCGCGGCCCGGGCGCCGCCTCGACCGCGCTCACCGGCGCGCTTCGGCGGCGTCCAGCCCCGCCGCGATGACCGCGTCCATGATGCGGGCGAGCCGCTCGGGGCCGAGGGACGGGGCGTGCGCGGCCATGGCCTCGACGATCTCCCGCTCCCGGCCGGGGTCGCGGCCGACGAAGCCGCCGACCGGCTTGAGCCGCTGGGCGGCGGCCGCCACGGCGGCGCGGCGCTCCAGCAGGACGGCGAGGGCGGCGTCGATCTCGTCGATCGCGGCCCTGGCCGCGCCGAGGGTGCCGATCGCGCCGGGGGGCGGCGGCGCGGAGCGCAGTTCGGCGGGTTCGGTCACCTGGTCGTGCATGTCGGGTTCCCTCTCGTGCCTCGGCGGGCCGCGCAGGGAAGGTTCGGTGCCCGGGGCCGCGCCTGGTCGGTGGACGTCCATCGAAAAAGGCGAAGCCCGATGGGGGCTCCGCCTCGGCCGGCTCCGGGGTCGTCGCTCAGGTCGCGGCGGCGACCGGCTCGCCCGGAGCCGGCTGCGTAAACCTGAGATGGCGACGTTCCACGCCCTGATCGTATGCGGTGCCGCCCCATTGCGCCAAACTCCGGACAGGACGTCCCACGTGCTGAGACACCCGCGCGGGTCGCGGAAGATCGGGCGAGTCGGGGCGCGGGGGACCCGCGAGGCGGGTTAGGCTCTCAGCACCGCGTCATCCCGGCGTCCCGGCCGGGTTGACGATCTTCCCCCGGGACCGATATCGCCACCACGTGCCCACCGGGCACGTGGGCGGTCGCATGCGACGAGCAGGAGGCGCAGCAGGCATGGCCGACTCTTTCGTTCACCTGCACGTTCACACCGAGTACTCCATGCTGGACGGAGCCGCTCGGCTGAAGCAGATGTTCGAAGAGGTCGGCCGGCAGAAGATGCCCGCGATCGCCATGACCGACCACGGCAACATGCACGGCGCCTACGACTTCCACAAGCAGGCGACCGCCGCCGGGGTCACCCCCATCATCGGGATCGAGGCCTACATGGCCCCGGAGTCGCGGTACCACAAGAAGAAGGTCCAGTGGGGCGAGCCGAGCCAGAAGCGCGACGACGTCTCCGGCGGCGGCCTGATCAACCACATGACCCTGTGGGCGCGCGACAAGACCGGCCTGCACAACCTGTTCAAGCTGTCGAGCCGCGCGTACACCGAGGGCTTCGTGTTCAAGTACGCGCGGATGGACGAGGAGCTGCTCGCCGAGCACGCCGAGGGCGTGATGGGCACGACCGGATGCCCGTCCGGCAAGATCCAGACGCGGCTGCGGCTCGGCCAGTTCGACGAGGCGCTGAAGGCCGCCGCCACGTTCCAGGACATCCTCGGCAAGGAGAACTACTTCCTGGAGCTGATGGACCACGGGCTGGAGATCGAGCGCCGCGTCCGCGACGGGCTCATCGAGATCAGCAGGAAGCTGAACATCCCGCCGGTCGTCACGAACGACTCGCACTACACGCACGAGTCGGAGGCCACCGCGCACGACGCGCTGCTGTGCGTCCAGGTGGGCAAGCAGCTCGCCGACCCCGACCGGTTCCGGTTCGACGGGTCCGGCTACTACCTGAAGACGGCGGAGGAGATGCGCGGCATCGACTCCTCCGACATCTGGCTCGAAGGCTGCAAGAACACCCTGCTCATCGCGGAGAAGGTCGACCCGGCGGGGATGTTCGAGTACCGCGACCTGAGCCCCCGCTTCCCCGTCCCCGAGGGCGAGACGGAGGAGAGCTGGTTCCGCAAGGAGGTCTGGAAGGGCCTGAAGCGCCGCTTCCCCGACGGCCTCCCTGACGGCTACAAGGAGCAGGCCGAATACGAGATGGACGTCATCCTCGGCAAGGGGTACCCGTCCTACTTCCTCGTCGTCGCCGACTTCATCATGTGGGCCAAGGAGAACGGCATCCTGGTGGGGCCGGGGCGCGGGTCCGCCGCGGGCTCGCTGATCGCCTACGCGATGGGCATCACCGACCTCGACCCCATCCCGCACGGGCTGATCTTCGAGCGGTTCCTGAACCCCGAGCGCGCGTCCATGCCCGACATCGACATCGACTTCCCTGAAGACCGGCGGGCCGAGGTCATCAGGTACACGACGGAGAAGTGGGGCGCCGACAAGGTCTCCTTCATCGCCACGTTCGGCACCATCAAGGCGAAGGCCGCGATCAAGGACGCGGGCCGCGTCCTCGGCTTCCCGTACGCGCTCGGCGACCGGATCTCCAAGGCGTTCCCGCCCGCGGTGATGGGCAAGGACATCCCGCTGTCGGGCATCTTCGACGAGAAGCACCCCCGCTACGGCGAGGCCGGCGAGCTGCGCAAGCTGTACGAGGAGGAGCCCGACGTCAAGCAGATCATGGACCTGGCGCAGGGCCTGGAGGGGCTGATCCGGCAGACCGGCGTGCACGCCGCCGGGATCATCATGTCCGGTGAGACGATCACCGACCACATCCCGATCATGCGCCGGGACGCCGACGGGGCGATCATCACGCAGTTCGACTACCCGACCTGCGAGTCGCTCGGCCTGCTGAAGATGGACTTCCTCGGCCTGCGGAACCTGACGATCATCGACGACGCGCTCAAGGGCATCAAGAAGAACAAGGGCGTCGACGTCGACCTCCTCGCGCTGCCGCTGGACGACAAGAAGACCTACGACCTGCTCGCGCGCGGCGACACCCTCGGGGTGTTCCAGTTCGACGGCGGCCCGATGCGCGCGCTGCTGCGGCTCATGAAGCCGGACAACTTCGAGGACATCTCCGCCGTCGGCGCCCTGTACCGGCCGGGCCCGATGGGCGCGAACTCCCACACCAACTACGCGCTCCGCAAGAACGGCCAGCAGGAGATCACCCCGATCCATCCGGAGCTGGAGGAGCCGCTCAAGGAGATCCTCGACACCACCTACGGCCTGATCGTCTACCAGGAGCAGGTCATGGCGATCGCGCAGAAGGTGGCGGGCTACACGCTCGGCAAAGCGGACCTGCTCCGCCGCGTCATGGGCAAGAAGAAGAAGGCCGAGCTGGACGCCCAGTACGTCGGCTTCGAGAAGGGCATGCTCGACAACGGCTTCTCCAAGGACGCCGTGAAGACGCTGTGGGACATCCTCGTCCCGTTCTCCGACTACGCGTTCAACAAGGCGCACTCCGCCGCGTACGGGCTGGTCTCCTACTGGACGGCGTACCTGAAGGCGAACTACCCGGCCGAGTACATGGCGGGGCTGCTCACCTCCGTCGGCGACGACAAGGACAAGAGCGCCCTCTACCTGTCGGAGTGCCGCCGGATGGGGCTGAAGGTCCTGCCGCCGGACGTCAACACCTCCGAGGCCGACTTCACCCCGCTGGGCGACACCGAGATCCGGTTCGGGCTGTCGGCCGTCCGCAACGTCGGCCACAACGTCGTGGAGGGGATCGTCGCGGCCCGCAAGGAGAAGGGCCTCTACACCGACTTCAACGACTTCCTCAACAAGGTCCCGCCGCAGGTGTGCAACAAGCGGGTCGTGGAGTCGCTGATCAAGGCCGGCGCGTTCGACGAGCTGGGCCACCGGCGCAAGGCGCTGCTGATGGTGCACGAGCAGGCCATCGACTCGGTCATCGACATCAAGCGCAAGGAGGCCGTCGGCCAGGACTCCCTGTTCGGCGCGCTGGAGGACGACGGCGGCGAGGACGCGTTCGCCGTCGCGATCCCCGAGGGCGAGGAGTGGGACAAGACCACCCTCCTCGCGTTCGAGCGGGAGATGCTCGGCCTGTACGTGTCCGACCACCCGCTCCTCGGCGTCGAGCACATCCTGGAGCGCGAGGCCGACTGCACGATCGCGGCGCTGAACGAGGGCGAGCGCCCGGACGGCCAGGTCGTCATCGTGGCCGGCCTGCTCTCCGGCCTGCAGCGCAAGGTCACCAAGCAGGGCAACTCGTGGGCGATGTTCCAGCTGGAGGACCTGGGCGGCTCGATCGAGGTGCTGTGCTTCCCGTCGGCCTACCAGCTGTGCTCGACGCTGCTCGCCGAGGACGCCATCCTGATCGTCAAGGGCAAGATCGACCGCCGCGAGGACGTCGCGAAGATCATCGCGATGGAGGTCACCCAGCCCGACCTCACCGTCACCGACGCGACCGGCCCGCTCTCGGTCACGATGCCGCTCGGCCGCTGCACGCCCCCCACGGTCTCCCGCCTCAAGGAGGTGCTGATCACGCACCCCGGCACGGCGGAGGTCCACCTGCACATCCAGAACGGCCCGCGCACCACGGTCGTCCGCCTCGACGACCGGCTCCGCGTGGCGCCGTCCCCGGCGCTGATGGGCGACCTGAAGCAGCTCCTCGGCCCGTCCTGCCTCGGCTGACGGCCGCGCCGCGGTCCGGGCGCGGCACCTCAGGCGGAGCCGGGCGTCAGGTGGAGCCGGACGGTGGAGCCGGGCGTCAGGTGGGCACGGCGGCGGGGGTCAGCTCCGCCTTCCATTCGACGAAGCGGCCGAGGCCGTCGAACGCGGCGCGGGCCGTGCCGCCGCCGGGGAGCACGGCCTCGGTCAGCACGTCGGTCTGCCGGTAGGGGACGCGGTGGTGCGACAGGAACCCGGCGAGCGTCAGGCGGGGCTCGTGCGGGAACAGGCTCGCCGCGTTGGCGAGCAGCCGCGGCAGCGTGACCGGGTCCCACGCGGCGTGCGGTACCTGCGGGTCGTCGACGTGCAGGTAGGCCGAGCCGCCGTCGTAGCCGGCGCCGAGGTAGCCCGCGCCGCCGAGGACGCCGCCGGCGGCCATCGCGATCAGCTCGCCGCCGTGCCCGGCCGGGCCCTCGTACCAGGACAGGTCGACCTCGGGGGTGGTGAACTCGGTGATGCCGAGCCGCTCCCCGATCGCCCGGATCACCAGCGTCGGGGTGACCGCCGGGTGCGCGTCGCCGAACTGCGGGTTCGCCCAGCCCCACAGCCAGGTGCGCTCGCGCGCCGCGTAGCTGCCGAGCAGCGACACGCGGACCGTGACGCCGCCGCTGGTGTAGGTGCGGGCGGTCAGGTCGGCGCTCCAGTCCTCGCGCGGCAGGAACTCGGCGAGGGTCTCCTGCTGCTGCAGGACGACGGCCGCGCGCGCGGCGCCGAGGCGTTCGAACGCAGGACTGAATCCGGACATGTCGGGCACATTATCCCAGTAATCGGGGCGGTCGTGGGCGGGAATCGGACACCCTTCGAAGGTCGATCGGCCGAACCGGGCAGGCTAGGCTTTCGCTGTCAGAGCACTCACACCTAGGAGCGTACGAGGTGCGGCGACCCACCGGGAGGCTCTTCGAGACGAGGCTCTGGGTGACGGGCGCCGTCGCCGCCGGCGCCGTGGCGGTGCTCGGGCCGCTCGCGGGCCTCCTGTGGGCCTGGACGGCGCCCGAGGTGACATATGTGATCGTCCAGGGTGAGGCGCTGCTGGCCGAACCGGAAGGCCAGGGCCCCATCGGCATCGACGCGCGGTTCGCCCTGATCGGGCTCGCCGCCGGGCTCCTGTGCGGGATCGCCGCGTACCTGGCGGGCGGCCGCGGCAACGACGTCGCGCTGCTGCTCGGCCTGGCCGCCGGCGGGTGCGCCGCCGCGCTGCTGGCCTGGCGGACCGGCCACATGATCGGGCTCGCCGGCTTCCAGGACGCGGTCCGGCACGCGCGCGACGGCACCGCCGTCACCGGCGCGGCCGATCTGCGCGCCCGCGGCGTCCTGATGTTCTGGCCGGTGTCGGCCGTGGCGGCGTACGGGCTGCTGGAGGTCGCGGTCCGCCGGCTACCCCCGGGCGATCGCGGCGACGGCGGCCCCGGTGAGCCGGACGAGGTCGGCGGGGGCGAGCTCGATCTGGAGTCCGCGCCGACCGGCGGAGACGTAGACGGTCGCGAGCGCTGACACCGACCGGTCGACCACGGCGGGCAGCCGCCGGCGCTGCCCGAGCGGGCTGATCCCGCCGACGACGTACCCGGTGGCGCGCTCGGCGTCCTTCGGGTCGGCCATCCGCGCCTTCTTCCCGCCGGCCGCGGCCGCGAGCGCCTTCAGGTCCAGGGTGGACGACACCGGGACGATCGCGACCGTGAGCCGCCCGTCCACCTCCGCCAGCAGCGTCTTGAAGATCTGCCCGTACGGGACGCCGAGGGCGTCGGCGGCGGCCTCGCCGTAGGAGCCGGCGTCCGGGTCGGCCTCGTAGGCGTGCAGCGTGTACGCGATCCCGGCGTCCGCCGCCGCGGCGGTCGCCGGGGTGCCCCTGCCGCCCTTCGCCGCCCTGCCGCCCTTCACCGCTCTGCCGCCCTTCACCGCTCTGCCGCCCTTGGCCTTGGCACTGCTCATGGGGGCAGTCTGCCGTGCCCGTCCGGTCCGCGCGCGCTCAATTCGGCGTGAACGACCCGTCCAGGAACTGCCCCGCGGGGATCATCGGCAGCACGTTCAGGATGCGGTTCTCCCGGGCCAGCAGGTCGCGCTCGGCGGCGAGCCGCAGCGCCGCGTCCTCGCACTCCAGCAGGCGCTGCTTCTCGTGGCCGTCCAGGACGAGCGCCGCCGCGATCGCGTAGGACAGCGCGACCGGGTCGTCCGGCGGCTCGGCGTCCTGGAACGCGCCGCCGCCGGCGGCGCCGAGCCGCTCCCGGTACACCCGGAACAGCCGCCGGACCCGCGCCGCGGTCCGCTCCGCGCCGGCGCCGGGCTCCTCCGGCAGGAACTCGACCTCGCCCCGCAGGTAGGGGCGGGAGCGGTCCAGCTCCTTCACCCGGAACCGGCGCGTCCCGACCGTGACGATGTCGTAGCGTCCGTCCGGGTGCGGGGTGGCCTCGCGCAGCTCGGCGACGCAGCCGATCTCGGCGAGCCGGTGCGCGGCGCCCTCGCCGACCTCGTGGCCGAGCTCGATGCCGACCACCCCGAACCCGCGCGGTTCGGGCCGCTCCAGCAGGTCGGCGATCAGCCGGCGGTACCGCTCCTCGAACAGGTGGAGGGGGAGCACCAGCCCCGGGAACAGCACGGTGCCCAGTGGGAACAGGGGGAGCCGCTCGGTCACACTTCACTCCAGCGTTCCTGGGCGCCGCCGGGAAGACGCCCTCGCCCGCCAGGGTACGTCGATATTGATGATCTTGGTAAGGGAAGTTTTGCCACAGTGTGAAGGCGGTAGCGTCGGCGCCATGAGGATGCTCGTCGTCGACGCGTTCGCGGACCGCCCGTTCACCGGCAACCCGGCCGGCGTGTGCCTGCTCCGGGACGCCGCGGACGCGGAATGGATGCAGCGCGTCGCGGCGGAGATGAAGCACTCGGAGACGGCCTTCGTCCGGCCGCTCGGCGATCCCGGAGGCGGAACCGGGGGCGACCGGGCGGATTTCGAGCTGCGCTGGTTCACCCCCGTGACGGAGGTCGCCCTCTGCGGGCACGCCACCCTGGCGGCCGCGCACGCCCTCTACGAGACCGGCGCGTTCGCGCCGGACCGCCCGATCCGGTTCCGGACGCTGCGGAGCGGCGTCCTCACCGTCACGCGCGCGGACGGCGGGGCGCTGTCGATGGACTTCCCGGCCTGCCCGGCCCGGCCGGTCGAGACGCCCGGCGGCCTCGCCGCCGCGCTCGGCGCGGACGTGCTCCGCACCGGCCGCAACGAGCAGAACGACCTGCTCGCGGAGGTCGCGGACGAGGCGACCGTGCGCGAGATCGCGCCGGACGTCCGGGCGCTCGCCGAGATCGACGCGCGCGGGGTGATCGTCACGGCGCAGGCCGACCCCGGGCGGGCGCACGACTTCACCTCCCGGTTCTTCGCGCCGCGCGTCCTGCCCGGCGATGCGGAGGACCCGGTGACCGGCTCGGCGCACACCGCCCTCGCCCCCTACTGGGCGGCGCGGCTCGGGCGCGACACGCTGACCGGCTACCAGGCGTCCGCGCGCGGCGGGCACGTCCGCGTCTCGCTCCGCGGCGACCGGGTGGCGCTGTCGGGCACGGCCGTCACCGTGCTGGACGGCGCCTTCAGCGCCTGACGACGCGCGCGCCGCGCCCGAGGACGCGCGCGTCTCGCGACGTGAGACGGTGCGCGGGGGAGCGGTGGCACTCCGTAGACTGGACGGGTGATTTCCCGTATCGACCTGCGCGGCTCGCTTCCCCGCGACCTGCGCTCCGTGCTGCCCCGCGCCGAGCTCGACGTCGAGGCCGCCCTGGACAAGGTGCGGCCCATCTGCGAGGACGTGCGCCATCGCGGCTCGGAGGCGGTCCGGGAGTACACCGAGAAGTTCGACGGGGTCGAGCTGGAGAGCGCGCGGGTCCCGGTCGAGGCGGTCCACGAGGCGCTGGCCGGCCTCGACGCGGCCGTCCGGGACGCGCTGGAGGAGAGCATCCGCCGCGCCCGCGCCGTGCACCGCGCGCAGCGCCGCACCGACGCCGCCACGCGGGTCGTGCCCGGCGGCACCGTCACCGAGCGGTGGATCCCGGTCGGGCGCGTCGGCCTCTACGTGCCGGGCGGGCGCGCCGTGTACCCGTCCAGCGTGGTCATGAACGTCGTCCCCGCGCAGGAGGCGGGCGTCGGGTCGCTCGCGGTGACCTCGCCCGCGCAGCGGGAGTCCGGCGGGCTGCCGCACCCGTCGATCCTCGCCGCGTGCGCGCTGCTCGGAGTGGACGAGGTCTACGCCGCGGGCGGCGCGCAGGCGATCGCGATGTTCGCCTACGGCACCGACGAGTGCCCCCGCGCCGACCTCGTCACCGGGCCCGGCAACGTCTACGTCGCCGCCGCGAAGCGGCTGCTCAAGGGCGTGATCGGCATCGACGCCGAGGCCGGCCCGACGGAGATCGCGATCCTCGCCGACGGCACCGCGAGCCCGGTGGAGGTCGCCGCCGACCTGATCAGCCAGGCCGAGCACGACACGCTCGCCGCCGCGGTCCTGGTCACCGACTCGGTGCGGCTCGCCGACGAGGTCGAGGCCGAGCTGGCGGCGCAGGTCGCGCGCACCAAGCACACCGAGCGGATCACCGAGGCGCTCGCCGGGCGGCAGTCCGGCATCGTCCTCGTGGACGGCGTCGAGGACGGCCTGAAGGTCGTCGACGCCTACGCCGCCGAGCACCTGGAGATCCAGACCGCCGACGCCGCGGCGGTCGCCGCCCGCGTCCGCAACGCCGGTGCGGTCTTCGTGGGGCGGCACGCGCCGGTGTCGCTCGGCGACTACCTCGCCGGGTCCAACCACGTCCTGCCGACCGGCGGGTGCGCCTGCCACTCGGGCGGGCTGTCGGTGCAGTCGTTCCTGCGCGGCGTGCACGTCGTCGAGTACGACCGCGGCGCCCTCGCCGAGGCGGCCTCCCGCGTGGTCGCGCTCGCCGAGGCCGAGGACCTGCCCGCCCACGGCGCCGCCGTGAAGGCCCGCTTCGACTGGGAGATCCCTTCGTGACCTCGCTGAACGACCTGCCGCTCCGGGACGACCTGCGCGGCCGGGAGCCCTACGGGGCGCCCCAGCTGGACGTCCCGTACGCGCTGAACACCAACGAGAACCCCTACCCGCCGTCCGACCGGCTCGTGAAGGCCGTCGGCGAGGCCGTCCTGGACGTCGCCGGGACCCTCAACCGCTACCCCGACCGCGACGCCGTCGCGCTCCGCGAGGACCTCGCCGCGTACCTGAACGCCGACACGCCCGGGGCGGGCCTCACCGCCGCCCGGGTGTGGGCGGCGAACGGCTCCAACGAGATCATCCAGCAGATCCTGCAGGCGTTCGGCGGGACGGGCCGCACCGCGCTCGGCTTCGAGCCGTCCTACTCGATGCACCCGATCATCACCGGGGTGTCCGGCACCCGCTGGATCAACGCGTTCCGGGACGAGGACTTCGGCCTCGAACCCGAGCGCGCCGTCGCCGCCGTCGAGGAGCACCGCCCCGACGTCGTGTTCCTGACCTCGCCGAACAACCCGACCGGCACCGCCCTCCCGCTGGAGGCGATCAAGGCGGTGCTGGCGGCGGCGCCGGGCATGGTCGTCGTCGACGAGGCGTACTCGGAGTTCCGCCGCGCCGAGACGCCGTCCGCGCTCACGCTGCTGGACGGCAACCCGCGGCTGATCGTCACCCGCACGATGTCCAAGGCGTTCGCGATGGCCGGCACCCGGCTCGGCTACCTCGCCGCCGACCCCGCCGTGATCGAGGCGCTGCTGCTCGTCCGGCTGCCCTACCACCTGTCGGCCGTCACCCAGGCCGTCGCCCGCACCGCCCTCGCCCACGGCGAGGAACTGCTCGGCACCGTCGGCGCCCTGCGCCGCGAACGCGACGCCCTCGTCGGGTGGCTGCGCGCCGAGGGCTTCCGGGTGGCCGACTCCGACGCCAACTTCGTCCTGTTCGGGACGTTCCCCGACCGCCGCAAGGTCTGGGAGAACCTGCTCGAGCGCGGCGTGCTGATCCGGGAGGTGGGGCCGCCCGAGTGGCTGCGGGTCAGCGTCGGCACCCCCGAGGAGATGGCCGCGTTCCGCACCGCACTGAAGGAGAGTTCGTGACGCGCAAGGGACGGATCGAGCGCGGGACCAAGGAGACCCAGGTCCTCGTGGAGATCGACCTCGACGGGACCGGGCAGGTCGACGTCGCGACCGGGGTGGGGTTCTTCGACCACATGCTGGCCCAGCTCGGCAAGCACGGGTCGTTCGACCTGACCGTCAAGACGTCCGGCGACCTGCACATCGACAGCCACCACACGATCGAGGACACCTCCATCGCGCTCGGCCAGGCGTTCCGGGAGGCGCTCGGCGACAAGGCCGGCATCCGCCGCTTCGCCGACGCGTCCGTCCCGCTCGACGAGGCCCTCGCGCAGGTCACCGTGGACGTCTCCGGCCGCCCCTACCTGGTGCACACCGAGCCGGACGGCATGGCCCCGATGATCGGCCCCGAGTACGACACCACGATGACCCGGCACATCTTCGAGTCGTTCGTGTCGAACGCGCGGGTGGCGCTGCACGTCCACGTGCCGTACGGGCGCAACGCCCACCACATCGTCGAGGCGCAGTTCAAGGCCCTGGCGCGCGCGCTGCGCGACGCGGTGGCGTTCGACCCGAAGGTGCACGGCGTCCCGTCCACCAAGGGAGCCCTGTAGCCGTGGAGATCGGCGACCTGCACTTCACCTACGGCAACGTCGCGCTCTTCGCGGTCGCGGTGTTCCTGCTGGCCGGCGTCTACAGCTTCGTCAAGCAGGGCATCAAGTTCGGCGCGCTGCTCCTGCTCGTCCTCGCCGGGCTGGCCTTCGCCGGGGGAGTGATGTGGCTGTGAAGAAGATCGTCATCCTGGACTACGGCTCCGGCAACCTGCGCTCCGCCGAGCGCGCCGTGGCCCGCGCCGGAGCCGACGTGGCCGTCACCGCCGACTGGGACGCCGCGCTGGACGCCGACGGCCTGGTCGTCCCCGGCGTCGGCGCGTTCGCCGCCTGCATGGCGGGCCTGCGGAAGGTCCGCGGCGACCAGATCATCGGCCGCCGCCTCGCGGGCGGGCGCCCCGTCCTCGGCATCTGCGTCGGCATGCAGATCCTGTTCACCAAGGGCATCGAGCACGGCGTCACCACCGAGGGCTGCGGCGAATGGCCGGGCACGGTCGACCGGCTGAACGCCCCGGTGGTCCCGCACATGGGCTGGAACACCGTCGGCGCCCCGGAGGGCTCGGTGCTCTTCGCCGGCCTGGCGGACGAGCGGTTCTACTTCGTCCACTCCTACGCCGCCCGCAGCTGGGACCTGGAGCCCGACCCGACCGGCACCATCGCGCCGCCGCTGGTCACCTGGGCCGAGCACGGCGACCGCTTCGTCGCCGCCGTCGAGAACGGCCCGCTGTGCGCCACCCAGTTCCACCCGGAGAAGTCCGGCGACGCCGGCGCGCACCTGCTCCGCAACTGGCTGGGCATGCTCGCCTGACCGTCCCGTCCCATCAGCCTCGATAGGGTTTCCGCATGACTCTGACGCTCCTTCCCGCCGTCGACGTCGCCGACGGCCGGGCGGTCCGCCTCGTCCAGGGCGAGGCCGGCACCGAGACCTCCTACGGCGCCCCCCTCGACGCGGCGCTCGCCTGGCAGAGGGCGGGGGCGGAGTGGATCCATCTGGTCGACCTCGACGCGGCGTTCGGGCGCGGCTCCAACCGGGAGCTGCTCGCCGAGGTGACCGGGCGGCTGGACGTGAAGGTGGAGCTGTCCGGCGGCATCCGCGACGACGCGTCGCTGGAGGCGGCGCTGTCCACCGGGTGCGCCCGGGTCAACATCGGCACGGCGGCGCTGGAGAACCCCGAGTGGTGCCGCAAGATCATCGCCTCGCACGGCGACAGGATCGCGGTGGGGCTGGACGTGCGGGGCACGACGCTCGCCGCGCGCGGCTGGACGCGGGAGGGCGGCGACCTGTGGGAGGTCCTCGCCCGGCTGGAGGACGACGGCTGCCCCCGCTACGTGGTCACCGACGTCACCAAGGACGGCACCCTGCGCGGCCCCAACACGGAGCTGCTCCGCGAGGTCTGCTCCCGCACCCGCAAGCCCGTCGTCGCGTCCGGCGGCGTCTCGTCGCTGGACGACCTGCGGGCGCTCGCCGCCCTGGTCCCCGAGGGCGTCGAGGGCGCCATCGTCGGCAAGGCCCTGTACGCGCGGGCGTTCACGCTCGAAGAGGCCCTTGAGACCGTGAAGTGAGCCGGGGCCGTGAAGTGAGCCGGGGCCGTGAATTGAGCCGGGACCGTGGAGTGAGCGGGGAGGGCGTGCGGTGACCGTCGCCGTGCGGGTGATCCCGTGCCTGGACGTGGACGCCGGGCGCGTGGTCAAGGGCGTCAACTTCCAGAACCTGCGGGACGCCGGCGACCCGGTCGAGCTGGCCCGCCGCTACGACGCCGAGGGCGCCGACGAGCTGACGTTCCTGGACATCACCGCGTCCAGCGCCGACCGGTCCACCACCTACGACGTGGTGCGCCGCACCGCCGAGCAGGTGTTCATCCCGCTGACGGTCGGCGGCGGCGTCCGCACGGTCGAGGACGTCGACCGGCTGCTGCGCGCCGGGGCCGACAAGGTGTCGATCAACACGGCCGCGATCGCGCGGCCGGAGTTCCTGCGGGAGGCCGCGCACCGCTTCGGCTCCCAGTGCATCGTGCTGTCGGTGGACGCCCGGCGCGCCGAGGGCACCGCGTCGGGGTTCGAGGTGACCACGCACGGCGGCCGCAAGGGCACCGGCATCGACGCGATCGAGTGGGCCCGCCGCGGCGAGGAGCTGGGCGTCGGCGAGATCCTGCTGAACTCCATGGACGCCGACGGCACCAAGGCCGGCTTCGACCTGGAGATGCTCCGCCGCGTCCGGGAGGCGGTGACCGTGCCGGTGATCGCCAGCGGCGGCGCCGGGGCGGTCGAGCACTTCGCCCCCGCCGTGGCCGCGGGCGCGGACGCCGTGCTCGCCGCCAGCGTCTTCCACTTCGGGGAGCTGACGATCCCCGAGGTCAAGGCTGCGCTGCGCAAGGCCGGCCACCCCGTCCGCTGAAGAGAAACGACAGACCCAGAGGAAGCCCCCCGGAATGACCATCGCGTTCGCGACCTGCTCCTGGCTGCCCGGAGGCAGCGACGACGTGCGCGACCTGATCGGCGCCCTGGCGTCCCTCGGCGTCGCGGCCGAGCCCGTGGTCTGGGACGGCGGCGCCGACTGGTCCCGCTACGACCTGGTCGTCGTCCGCTCCACGTGGGACTACACGTCCCGGCGCGACGAGTTCGTGGCGTGGGCGGAGAGCCTCCCGCGCGTGCTGAACCCGGCGGAGATCATCCGCTGGAACACCGACAAGCGCTACCTCCGCGACCTCGCCGCCGCGGGCCTGCCCGTCGTCCCGACGCTGTGGGACCCGGCCGACATCCCCTCCGAGTGGCCCGAGTACGTCATCAAGCCGGCGGTCTCCATCGGCTCCGGCGACACGGCCCGCTGGGGCCCCGGTGAGGAGGAGCAGGCCCGCGCCCACCTGCGCTCCCTGCGCGACGCCGGGCGGACGGCGATGGCGCAGCCCTACCTGTCCGCCGTCGACTCCGCCGGCGAGACGGCCCTGGTCTTCTGCGACGGCGAGTACAGCCACGCCGGACGCAAGGCGCAGATCCTCACCGCCGGCGCGGGCGTCCAGGGCTCCGTACGCGACGACGCCACGCGGGGGCAGGTCACCGCGGCCACGGCCACGGACGCGGAACTCGACGTCGCCGCCCGCGCCCTGGCCGCCGTCCCGGGCGGCCACGACCTGCTCTACGCCCGGGTCGACCTCATCCCCGGGCCGGACGGGTCCCCGCTCATCATTGAGCTGGAGCTGACGGAGCCCAACCTCTACCTCCACCACGGCCCCGGCAGCGCCGCGCGGTTCGCCAAGGCGATCGCGGCCCGCCTCTAGACCCCGCCTCTAGACCCCGCTTGTCCAGACCCCGCCCCCTCAGACGGGGTCGACCGGGTCCTCCTCCGGCGCCGGGACGGCGGCCTCGGGCGAGCGCTCGGCGACCGGCAGGATGATCGCGGACGGGCGGTCCGGGTCGTGGAAGACCTCCTGGCGGGCCTTCAGCATGCGGGTCGCGGCGGTGGCGAGGGGTTCGCCGGTGCCGGGGTTCGCGGCGACCTTGGGGTAGGCGCCGCTGGCGACGTGGACGCGGATCCGGTGGCCGCGCGCGAAGCGGTGCCCGGTCGGCCACAGGTCGACGGCGATCCGGCGGACGCCGTCCGTCCCGGCGGGCCGCGCGGCCGCCGCGGGCAGGCGCAGGCCGCCCTCGCAGACGTTGCGGGACGTCCCGTCCGGGGCGACGTCGCAGATCCGCACGATGAAGTCGGTGTGCTCGCGGTCGGACCGGACGAACAGGTCGGCGCCGACCGGGCCGATCACGTCGAGGTCGGCGCCGATCGCGGGAGAGGTGAACACCAGGACGTCCGGGCGCCGCTCCAGCGGGCGGTTGTCGACGGGGCGGGAGCTGCCGAGCAGGGTGGGGCCGCCGAGCGCGGGCGTCGGGCGGGCCGGGTCGAAGGTGTAGGTGCTCGCCGGGCGGTCCTGCGGCCCGTCCTCGCCGAGGCCGCCCCGTCCGGGCGGGCCCGCGTGCAGGTGCCAGCGGACCCGCCGGGTGCCCGGCGGCGGCCAGTCGCGGTAGTGCCGCCACTCGCGGGCGCCCGTCACGTACAGCCGGACGGGGTCGCGGCGCAGCCCGGACGGGTCGCCCTGCAGGTGGGCGCGGAACCAGGCGAGCGACTCGCGGACGGCGGGCAGGCCGTGCCGGGCGTCGGTGTGCCACCAGGGCCCGATCGTCAGGTACGGCGCGTGCCCGGCGGCGCGCAGCGCGAGGTAGTCCTTGATCTCCCACGGCAGGAACACGTCGTACCAGCCGCCGAGGAGGTTCACCGGCGCGGCGACCCGGCCGACGGTGCCGCTGAAGTCGCGGCGGTCCCAGTAGCCGTTCGGGGCGGCGCCGCCGGGGGCGTGGTTGGCGAGGAGGTCCCGGTAGAAGCGCATCGGCGCACCGCCGGCCAGCACGTCCAGCTCGGTGAGCGGGCGGCCGGAGCGGGCGGCGCGCAGCGCGCGGCGCCGCGAGGTGAGCGGCCCGGTGATCATGCCGAGCGGGCGCTGCTGCCGGTGCGTCAGGTCGGTCCAGGTCAGCGCGGACTCCAGGGCGAACGACCCGCCGACGTACGCGGCGTCGCGGAACGAGGACGCCGTGATCTGCAGCGACATCGCCTTCAGCTCGGGGCCCGCCTCGGCCGCGACCGCCCACGCCGAGTAGCCGAGGTAGCTGGGGCCGAACATCGCGAACGCGCCGTGGAACCAGGGCTGCCGCCTCATCCATTCGACGGTCGCCAGCCCGTCGTCGCGTTCGCTGCCGAGCGGGTCGAACTCGCCGCCGGAGCCGGACGTCCCGCGCGCGCTCTGCACGACCAGCTGGAACCCGAACGGGACGAACAGCAGGCCGTTGGCGAGCGCGGCGGGCCCGCGCCGCCCGTACGGCGTCCGCACCAGGATCGTGGGCGGCCGCTCGACCCCGGTGGGCACGTACCTGTCGGCGAGCAGGGTCACGCCGTCCGGCATGGGCACCGGGAGGTCGCGCTCGACGGTGTAGCGGGCCAGGCCCCGGGGGTGCGGCAGCCGGATCGGTGAGGCGGGCAGTCGGTCCCAGAGCGCCATTCTGCCTCCGTCCGCGGTTGGCTACTACCTAGTAAGGTAACCGCGCCCGGGGACCGCAACCGTCAGCGGCCGGTGAGGAACGCCCACGGGTCGGGCGCGGCGGCGGCCGCGGCGCCGAGATCGTCCGCCCACGCGGTCTCGTTCCCGTACTCGTCCCGCCACGACCAGAGCCGCAGCGTGACCGTGCGGAGGACGTGCTCCCCGGTGACGCCGAGCGCCCCGTGGACCTGGTGCGCGATCGCCGCGACCGCGCCCGCCGCGCGCGAGGCGTTCGCCTTGGCGGCGGCCACCGCGACGGGGTCGTCCGGGGTCCGGACGGCGGCGCGCACCGCGACGTCCGCGACGGTGGCCTCCCCGGCGAGCTCCGCCAGCATCTGCTGGACGGCCTGGAACCGCGCGAGCGGCCGCCCGAACTGCTCCCGCTCGCCCGCGTACCGGACGGACAGGTCCAGCGCCCGCCCCATCGCCCCCGCGAGCTGCACGGCCCTGGCCAGCGCCCCGCGCCGCCGCAGCTCCGCCGCGTCCGCGCCGCACGGCGCCGCGGCCTCCGCCCGGACGCCGGACAGCACGACGTCGTCGCGGGGCTCGCCCGCCACGTTCGCCCCCTCGGTGATCCGGGCGTGCGCCGGGTCGACCACCGCGACCAGCCCGTCCGCCAGGACGGCGATCCGGTGCGCGGAGCGGGCCCACGGCACCCGCCGCAGCGTCCCGGTCAGCGTCCGGCCGTCGGTCTCGACGTCGCCGGACGCGGCGGTCAGGGCGCCGGGCGGCACGGGCAGCCCGGCCTCGGCGAGCAGCCGCCCGGCGAGCCAGCCCGTCTCGGCGAGCGGGACGGCGGCGCCGCCGCGCCCGGCCGCGCGGAGCACCGCGGCGGCGTCGGCGAGGGTCCCGCCGCTGCCGCCCGCCTCCTCCGGAACCCCGGCCAGCGCCAGCCCGGACTCCAGCAGCGCGGGCCACGGGTCGTCCCGGGACAGGATCTCGGCCGCGGTCTCCTCCAGCAGCTCCATCAGCGCACTCCCAGGCCGCGCGCGACGATGCCGCGCAGGATCTCGTTGGCGCCGCCCCGCAGCGTGAACCCGGGCGCCTGGACGACCGACTCCGCGAGCGCGCGGGCCAGCGGGTCGGGGGAGGCGAGGTCGGGTTCCACGCCGGCGTGCTCCCGCGCCGTCTCGATGACCTCGCGTTCGAACCGGGTCCCCAGGTCCTTGACGAGGGCCGCGGGGATCTCCGGGGTCCGCCCGGCCTCCAGCGCCCCCGCGACCGCCAGGGACGCCTGCCGCAGCGCCCACAGCCGCGCGGTCAGCCGGCCGAGCGCGCGCCGCGCCGCCGGGCCGTCCGCGCGGCCGTGCAGCAGCCGGACGAGCAGGAACGTGCTGAGCAGCCGCTCCGGGCCGCTGCGCTCGTAGGCGAGTTCGGCGGTGACCTGCCGCCAGCCGTCCCCGACGCGGCCGAGCACCATCGAGTCCGGGACGAACACGCCGTCGAGCACGACCTCGTTGAAGTGGTGCTCGCCGGACAGCCCCGGGATCGGCCGGATCGCCACCCGCTCGTCCGGCAGCGGGACGATGAACTGGCTCAGCCCCGCGTGCCGGCCGCCCGGCCCGCCGTCCGGCACGGGGGAGCTCCGCGCCAGCACGAGGATCGCGTGCGCGATGTGGGCGCCGCTCGTCCACACCTTGGTGCCGTGCAGCCGCCACCCGCCGTCCGCACGCTCGGCGCGGGTGCGCACGGACGCGAGGTCCGAGCCGGAGTCCGGCTCGCTCATCCCGATCGCGAAGAAGCACTCGCCGCGCGCGATCGCGGGCAGGAACCGCGCCTTCTGCTCCTCGGTGCCGTGCGCGAGGATGCTCGGCCCGGTCTGCCGGTCGGCGATCCAGTGCGCGCCGACCGGCGCCCCGGCGGCGAGCAGCTCCTCGATCACCACGAACCGCTCCAGCGGGGAGCGGCCGTGCCCGCCGTACCGCTCGGGCAGCGTCATCCCGAGCCAGCCGCGCTCGCCGAGCCGCCTGCTGAACGCGGGGTCCGCGCCGGTGAGCCAGCTGTCGCAGCGGGGCGTGAACGGCGTCCCGGCGAGGAACTCGCGGACCCGCGCCCGCAGCTCGGCGGCCTGCGGGGGGAGCGTCGCGGGCTCCAGGTCGGGCGGTCTGGCCACGGGCGCCTCCTCGGTCTCACGGCGACGTTACCGGCGCGCCCCGGCGCGCCTGTCAGCAGGTCCTTACCAGGCGCCGTCCTCGACGGAGATGCGGTTGTCTGGAATCGTTGCGATCCCACAGCCGACGCCAGGGGGAGAAACACGACATGTGGCCCGGGTCGAACCCGCCGATGGGACCGCCGCCGCCCACGGGACCGGCCGCGCCCTCGTGGGTCCCGGAACGCCGTGTCGGCCCGAGCGCGGGCTGGTACGCGCTGCCCGTCGTCCTGCTCTTCGCCGCGGTGGTGGGCTTCTTCACCGTGCTCGGGTTCCTGTGGGACGACTCCAAGGTCGCGGACGGGCCCCCGGCCGCCGGGGATCCGGTCGCCGGGGTCACGGTCCGGCTCTCCGAGGGGCACGGGTACTTCCTCTACGTCCGCACGGGCGGGTCCTCGCCCTACTCCTGCACGGTCCAGGTGGGGGAGCGGTCCGGGCCGGTCCGGCTGACGCGGAAGAACTCCTGGAGCGCGGGCGAGCACGCCGGCTACCGGTACACGGCCACGTTCCACGCGCCGGTGTCCGGGACGGCGCGGCTGACCTGCCGGGGCGCCGACGGCCCGATCCTCGTGACGCCGGACGACACCGTGCACGCCTACCTCGGCTTCGCCGTGCTGGCCGCCCTCGGCGTCGGCGGGCTCGCCGCCCTCAGCTTCGCGGCGACCTTCCTGCGCCGCGGCTCCGCCAAGCGCCGTGCGGCCGGCGCGGGCGCCCACCTCCGCTGACGCCCCGGCGGCCCGCCGGCGCGGCCCTCCCCGCCCGCGCCCGGGGCGGTGCTCAGGACGTGAGCTCGCGTTCCAGCGGGGTGCGGAAGCGGGGGACGGCGCGCACGTCGCCGTACCAGGCCGCCGTCCGCGCCGCCTCCCGCTCGATCGCGGCCTCGGCGTCGGCGCCGACGTCCTCCAGGACGCGGACGGCGATCTCGCCGTCCTTGCGCTGCGCCCAGCCCCCGACGACGCGGCCGTCCCACCAGACGGACGGGCCGATGTTGCCGTTGCGGTCGAACAGCGCCGGGCCGTGGCCGCCGAGGAACCAGCCGCGCTCCCGCCAGCCCATCGGCGTCGGGTCGAGCGCGGGCAGCAGCGCCGCCCACGGCTCCGGCTCGGGGGCGGGCTCCAGGTCGTCGGAGAGGACGAGGCCGGTGCCGCCGCCGAGGTCGACCTCGGCGACGTCGAGGAGCGCGAGGGCCTTCTTGACGTCGCCGGCGCTCCAGCCCGTCCACCACTTCAGGTCCGCGACCGGGGCCGGGCCGAACGCGCGCAGCCAGCGGCGGACGAGCTCGGCGCGCGCGGCGTCGGCCGGGACGTCCTCGACGCCGCCGGGCAGCCACGTCTCGACCGGCGACCACACGTACTGGCTGCTGGCCCACGTCCCGTTGGGGCGGCCGCGCACGATGCGGCCCTCGCAGCCGAGCGTGACCAGGACCCACGTGGTGATGCTCGTCGGCCGGGAGTAGGGCTTGCCGGGCGCGGGATCGACCTGCGTCCGCAGCAGCGGCACGTCGGCGCCGAGCTGCGCGCCGGTGGCCTCCCCGCGGGCGAGCAGCGCCTCGTGCGCGGCCTCCGCGGCCTCGGCGAACAGCTTCGCGGCGTCGGGGACGTCGCTGCCGCGCTCGATGATCCGGGTGTAGGTTGCGCGCTGCTTCACGGCCAGGCCGTCCGCCGTGGACGCCTGCAGCACCGGGAGCAGCTCGGTGGGCGCGACGAACATCGTCCGGCGCATGGCGAGCATCCGCAGCAGCGTGCGGTCGTCGTAGAGCGCCCGCTGGACCGCGGCGGGGCCGGCCTCGGCGCTGCGGGCCGCCACCGACAGGAACACCGTGGCCGGGTCGGTGGCGTGCAGCACCACCATCGACCGGGCGATGGCGAGGACGTCGTCGGTCCGGGCCCGCGGCGCGAGCCGGTGCCGGAGCGCGAGCCGGGCCCGCCGCTCCGCCGGAGTCATCGAACGCATGAACGAATACTAGACCGGCTCAGCCGGCGTTGGAGATCTTCACCACCACGTTGTCCTCGGTGACCGACTGGACCGACACGTTGAAGCCCTCGGCCTCCTGCTCCCCGTCGCCGACCGGCACGGTCACCTGCTGACCCGCGATCTTGAGGGTGACCAGGTCGCCCTGCACCTTCACCAGCTCGGCCTTCACGCCGAGGATGGACGCGCTCGCGTCGACGCCGCGGTCGAAGGTGATCGTGCACGAGTCGACGTCGCAGGAGGTCCTGCTGTTCTCGCCGCCGCACGCCGCCAGGGCGCCGAGCGGCAGCAGCGCGAACGGGAGTACGGCCAGCTTCCGCCGGAGGGGAAAGGAGGTCATGCGGGGAGTCTACGGGCGTGGCGCGCCGCCGCCGTCCCGCCGCGGGCCGATCCGCCGGGGGCGAATGCGGCACCGCACGGTGACGCGGCTGGATCTTCCCGGTGACGCCGTGCTTCGCTGTGCGGATGAGCAAGGACAGCGCGCCTGCGGGCGGCGGCCCCGCCGAGGCGCCGGCGGCCGGCCCGGTCGTGTGCGCCGCACTGCGCATCGAGGCGCGCGCGGTCCGCCGCGGGCTCACCCGCACGCCGGTCGTGGTCGTCGGCTACCGCGCCCGGCGCGCGGCCCGGCTGCCGGACGCGTGCGCCGCCCTCGTCACCGTCGGGTTCGGCGGCGCGCTGGACGAGCGGCTGCGGCCGGGCGACGTCCTCGTCGCCGACGAGATCCGCGGCCCCGGCGGGACGGCGGTGCCGTGCGCTGCGCCGCACCTGCTCGCCGGGGAGCTGATCCGGGACGGCCTGAGCGTCCAGGTCGGCCCGCTGATCACCACCGACCGCGTCGTCCGCGGCGCGGAGCGCGCCGCGCTGGCCGCGCGGGGCGCGCGCGTCGCCGACATGGAGTCGGCCCTCGTCGCCGCGCGGGGCGGCGGGCTGCCGGCGGCCGCCGTCCGGGTCGTCGTGGACGGCCCCCGGCACCCGCTGTGGAGCCCCGGCACGATCGGGCGCGGGCTGGCCGCGCGGCGGGTCCTGGCCCGCACCGGCCCCGCCCTGGAGCGCTGGAGCGTCCTGCTCGTCCGCGGCGGGGAGGGCGCCCGCGACGGCAGCGGCTGAGCCGGGTCAGCCGTGCTCGCCGCCGCTGTGCCCGGTGCCGTGGTGGTCGCCCTGGACGATCTTGCCGCCGAGCTCGGTGCGCAGCGACTCCAGCGTCGGCTTCTCGCTGACCGCCACCCAGCGGGCCCCGACGAGGTACCAGCCGCCCCACGGCTTGGCCTCGTGCAGCCACGACTGCATGCCCTTGTCGGTGGTGAAGCTCAGCAGCACGAAGCGCCCGAGAGAGGTCTTGCAGTTCCCCTGCTCCATGTCCTTGACCTTGCGCGTGCCGGTCACCTTGCAGTCCGTCTGCCGGGCCAGCTCCTGCAGGCTGGCCGGCTTGGCGACCTTCTCGGCGGAGTCGCCGGACTCCGCCGAGCAGCCGGCCGCGAGCGGCAGCGCCAGCGCCGCCGCGCACAGCAGCGGCGGCCTGATGAGGTCGAGGGGGTGTCGGGAACCCATCGCCAATCCTCTCCGGGGTCAGATGCGCGATTCGAGGGATGAATACGCGCCCCGCCCGGGCGGGGTTCACCGGTCCGCTCAGGCCATCAGGCGGGCTCCGGCCGCGGCGCGGACGCCGGGCTCCTCGGCGCCGTCCTGCTGCAGCCGGCGCAGCCGCAGCCGGGTCTCGCGGGTGAGCGGCGCGGACCGGGCGGCCTCGGCGCGCACGTCCTCCTCGCAGTCCCACAGGCCCTCGACGGTGTAGGACTCGGCGGTGTGCGGCGCGGTTCTCGTCAGTGCGGCCAGGATGCGGGGTCTCAGATAGGCGTAGGTCGACTCGGTCCAAGCGGTCTTCAGCAGCGGGACGGCCTCGCCGGCGCGCAGCCGCCCGAGGCCCTCGATCGGGCCGGCGGCGCCGCCCCATTCCCGGCGGGCGACGGCGCCGTGCAGCTCCTCCATGAGGAGCGGGATGTCCTGGCGGGTCCCGTAGCGGGCGAGGATGTGCAGCCCCATGTCGGCGCAGCCGCCGCGCGCTGCCGCCCAGGCCCGCGCCCGCGGCAGCGTCTCCGGGCCGTAGTCGCGCAGCGCCCGGCACACCGCCCCGCCCACCCGGCTCGGCCGCTGCGGCAGCAGCTCCTCGGCCAGGTCGAGCAGCGCCGGCGTCCGCCGCCGGCCCAGCTCGAAGATCGCCGCGATGGCGCCCTCCCCGCGCCGCCGCGCCAGCTCCAGCAGCTCGTCCTCGCTCTGCGCGCCCCGCGCCGGGGCCGCGGCCATCGCGCGCCGCGCCGCCCGCCCCGCCTCCCGCTGCCGCGCCAGCGCCGCCGCCACCCGCGGCTGCCGCGCCGCCCAGACCTCGATCACCGGGTTGCCGCGGCCCGGTATCAGCAGTGCCAGGTCGGCGTCGTCGCACCGCGCCGCCACCAGCTCGTCCAAGCCCGCCGCCAGCCCCGGATCCGCGAGGTCGACGAGTTCCGCGACCGCGTCGAACCAGTGCGCCCCCTCCTCGGCGTACCGCCGCAGCGGCGCCGCCGCCTCCCGCCGGCTCAGCCGCACCAGGTCGGCGAGCACGCCCAACGCGAGGTCCACCCGCCAGTCGTCGGGGTCGGTGTGGTCGGACGGGTCGAAGAGATGCCGGGCCACCGGCCCGACCGGCAACTCCAGGTCGACCATCAACCGGGCGTAGTACAGCCGCCGCGACTCGCACTGCCGGTCCCACCGCGGATCCCGCCGCACGCAGGCGTACACGTACTCGCCCGCCCCCCGCCGGTCCGCCGCGCGCCGCGCGCCCCTCCCGAGCCCCCGCTGCAGCTGACCGTGCAGCGTGCCCGCCGATTCCAAGACGACCTCGTTGCTCACCCCGCCAGAATGCGCACCTGAGCAGATAACGGGCAAGTGTTTTACCCCAGGCAGTCCCGCCCTCATATCTCCCGCTGGGCCGTCCAGGACGCGTGCAGGTCGGCGTAGACGCCGGGCTCGGCGGCGAGGACCGCGTGCGGGCCGCGCTGCACGACGCGGCCCGCCTCGAAGACGATCACCTCGTCGGCCGCCTCGGCGGTGGAGAGCCGGTGCGCGATGGCGATCGCGGTGCGGCCCCGGGTGACGCCGTCCAGCGCGCGCTGGATGCGGACCTCGGTCGCCGGGTCGACGGCCGAGGTCGCCTCGTCCAGGACGAGGAGGTCCGGGTCGGCGATGTAGGCGCGGGCCAGCGCGACGAGCTGCCGCTCGCCGGCCGACAGGGACTCCCCGCGCTGCCCGACCGGGGTGTCCAGGCCCTGCGGCAGGCCGTCCAGCCAGTCGGCGAGGCCCAGCTCGGTGAGCGCGAGGACGAGGTCCTCGTCGGAGGCGTCCGGCCTCCCGTAGCGGATGTTGTCGCCGAGGGACGCGTCGAACAGGAAGCCGTCCTGCGGCACCATCACGATCCGCTCCCGCAGGGACGAGAACCGGATGCCGGTGAGGGGCACGCCGTCGACGAGGATGCGGCCGGAGACCGGGTCCATGAGGCGGGTCAGCAGCTTGGCGAACGTCGTCTTGCCCGAGCCCGTCTGCCCGACGACGGCGACGCGGCTGCGGGGCGCGATGTCCACGTTCACGTCGTGCAGGACGGGCGGCCCGCCCGGGTAGGCGAAGCCCACCGACTCGAACCGCACCTCGATCGGCCCGCGCGGCAGCGTCACGCCCGCGTCGCCCGGGTCGGCCACGTCCGGGACGGTGTCCAGTACGCCGAGCACGCGGCGCCAGCCCGCGATCGCGTTCTGCGCCTCGTTCAGCACCTCGGTGGCCGTCTGCATCGGGCTGACGAACAGGGTGACCAGGAAGAGGAAGGCGACCAGCTCGCCGGCCGACACCTGCCCGGCGATGCCGAGCAGCGTGCCGGCGATGACGACCGCGGCCGTCGCCAGGGCCGCGACCAGCTCGCTGACGGGGAACGTCAGCGCGACCATCGCCTGCGCGCGGGTCTGCGCCGACCGGTACGCCTCCACGGTCTCGTCCACCCGGCGGCCGGTGCGCTCCTCGGAGGCGTACGCGCGGATCACCGGGGCGCCCACGACCGACTCGCCGACCGCGGCCAGCAGGTCGCCCATGCGCTCGCGCACCCGGAAGTAGGCCGCCGACAGGATCCGCTGGAAGCGGCGCAGCGCGAACGCCAGCGGCAGGAACGCCACCCAGACGAGGAGGGCCAGCTGCCACGAGTAGACGACCATCAGCACGCTCGCCACGAACAGCTGGCCGATCGACACGATGAACATCAGCCCGCCGGACTGCATGAACTGGCTGATCTGGTCGACGTCGCTCGTCACCCGCGACACCAGGGCGCCCCGCCGCTCCCCGCTCTGGGTGAGCATCGACAGGTCGTGGACGTGCCGGAACGCCTTCACCCGCAGCCCCGCGAGGCCGCCCTCGGACGTCTTGTAGAGCCGCACGTTCATCAGGTACGCGCACACCGCCGTCACCAGCACGGCCACCGCGCACAGCAGCACCGCCGTCCGGATGAAGGCGATGTCGGGGCCGCCCGGGCGGCCGACGCCCTTGTCGATCGTCTGCTGGACGGCGATGGGCACCACCACGCGTCCCGCCGTGGACACCAGCGCCAGCGCGATCGTCCCGGCGAGGCCCGCGCGGAACTCGGGGCTCAGCCGCAGCCCCCGCCTGAGGGTGCTGATCGCGCCTTCCGCGGCCGATGAGCCGTCCAGGCCCGGAGCGTCCGGTCCCGCGGTGTTCAGGATCGTCATGCCAGGGCCTCCTCGCCGCCTTCGACCGCCTCCTGCTCCGCCTCGGCCCGCTCGTAGGCGGTGACGAGGTTGCGGTAGCCCTCCGAGCTCTCCAGCAGCTCGGCGTGCGAGCCGCGCGCGGCGACGCGGCCGTGCTCCATGTACACGACCTCGTCGGCCAGCGCGATCGTGGCCTTGCGGTAGGCGACGACCACGACGGTCGCGCCGCCCGCCGCGTCCGACCGCGCCTCCCGCAGGCCCTGCAGGATGCGCGCCTCCACCTGCGGGTCGACGCTGGACGTCGCGTCGTCCAGGACGAGCAGCCGCGGCCGCCGCACCAGCGCGCGGGCCAGCGCGAGCCGCTGCCGCTGCCCGCCGGACAGCGTCGCGCCGCGCTCGCCCACCCTCGTGTCGAGGCCGTCGGCGAGGGCCGCGACGAACCCCTCCGCCTGGGCCAGGCGCAGCGCCTCCCAGACGCGCTCGTCCGGCACGTCGAGGCCGAGCGTGACGTTGCCGCGCACGGTGTCGTCGAACAGGAACGTCTGCTGCGGGACGAGCGCCGCCGTCGCCGCGACGCCGCCGCGCCGGACGTCCCGCAGGTCGACGCCGTCCAGCAGGACCGACCCGTCCGCCGGGTCGACCAGCCGGACCAGCAGCGAGGTCAGCGTCGACTTGCCGGAACCGGTCGGGCCCACCACCGCGATCGTCCGGCCGGGGGACGCCGCGAACGACACGTCGTGCAGGACGCGGTGCCCTCCGCCGCCGTCCGCGCCGTGACCGTCCGCGCCGTGACCGTCCGCGCCGTCTCCGGTCCCGTCCGTCTCGTAGGCGAACCGGATCTCGCGGACCTCCAGGCCGGCCGCCCCGCCGGAGCCGTCCAGCGCGCCGTCCCCGTACGGCAGGGAGCCGCTCGCGTCCAGCACCCCGCGGACCCGCCGCCACCCGACGACGCTGCGCGGCACCTCGCCGAGCACCCAGCCGAGCGCCCTGATCGGCCACGACAGCAGCGTGAACAGGTACGCGACGTTCACCAGGTCGCCCGGCGACATCGCCCCCGCCTCCAGCCGCAGCGACCCGATCAGCAGGACGGCGAGCACGCCGAGGTTCGGCAGCGCCTCCAGCACCGGGTCGAACAGCCCGCGGATCCGGCCCACCGCGACGTTGGCGTCCCGCAGCGCCTCCGCCCGCTCCCGGAACCGGCGCGTCTCGGCCGCCTCCCGGCCGAGGGTCTTGACCACCAGGCCGCCCTCGAAGCTCTCGTGCGCCACCTCGCTGACCTCCGCGCGCAGCTGCTGCGCGCGGGTCGCGACCGGCGACAGCCGCCGCTGGTACGCCACGTTGATCAGCGCGACGGCGGGGAAGACCAGGAAGCCGACCGCGGCCACCACCACGTCCGTCACCAGGATCGACACGGCCGAGATGATCAGCATGAACACCACGCCGACCGCCATCGGCAGCGGCGCGATCGGCGCCCACACCGCCTCCACGTCCGCGTTGGCGTTGGACAGCAGCTGCCCGGTCGGGTGCCGGTGGTGCCACGCCAGCGGCAGCCGCAGGTACTGCCGGGTCACCGCGCGGCGGTAGGTCGCCTGCATCCGGTACTGCATGAGGCCCGCGTAGAACCGGCGGCCCGCGACGCCGAGGGCCTTCAGCACCGCCACCGCCATGATCAGGGCGGCGGCCCCGGCCAGCGCCCCGGCCGTCGTGCGCCCCGACGCGAACGCCGGCAGCACGACCCGCTCCGCCGCCCAGCCGAGGACCTTCGCCGTCGCCACGGTCATCGCCGCGTACAGCGCGCTCGCCAGCACCGACACCGTGAACACGCGCGGCTCCGCCTTGACCGCGACCCACAGCACGCCCATCCCCTCCCTGAGGACGTGGGGGCTGACGCGTCTGGACGCAGGTGGCACGGCGACTCCTCGGTCACGGCTCGGTCGGCACGAGGCCCGGGACATGCCACCGCGGCCGCGGTGCGGGGGTCTGCGGGCCCGAACATTGCCTACCATCCCGCTCCGTCCCTTATTCCCGGCCCGTCCCACTGCGCCCTACGATCGGACGATGAGCACCCCCGAGGACGGCCCCGCCGATCCGGGCCCGGTCCGCCGCGAGCGGCTGCTGCTCGCCGACGCGCTGGCGGAGGCGGGGCCGGACGCGGCCACGAAGTGCGCCGGCTGGGACGCCCGCGACCTGGCCGCGCATCTGGTGGTGCGGGAGAACCGCCCCGACACCGCCCCCGGAATACTGCTGCCCCCGCTGTCCTTCTACACCGAGCGCGTCCGCCGCCGCACCGCGCGCGGCGTCCCGTTCGAGCGGCTGGTGGAACGGTTTCGGGACGGACCCGCGAAGTTCTCCCTGTACGCGCTTCCGAAGGTCGACAAAATCGCGAACGGTGTCGAGTTCTTTGTGCACCATGAGGACGTGCTGCGCGCGCGTCCCGACTGGGAGCGGCGGGAGATCTCGCCGGAACTCGAGGAAGTGCTCTGGCGGCGGATAAAAATTGCCCGCTTTGTCCTAAGAAAAGTTCATGTCGAGGTAACGCTGGTGCAACCGGACGGCCGGAGCCTGCGGGTGGCCGGCCGCGGCCGGGACGCGCGCGGCGGCGCCCGCGGCGCCGTCCGCGTGCACGGCCCGGTCGGCGAACTGGTCCTGTGGGCGCTGGGCCGCCGGGACGTCGCGGACGTCCGGCTCACCGGGGCCACGGACGCTGTCAAGAGCCTGACCGAGACCGGTTGGAGTCTTTAACGGCCAGGTAACGGCACGGTTCGCCGAGAGGAGAATCGCGTGCCTTGCGGCTCCTCCGCTTTACGCGGAACCGGTGATACTGTGGGTCGGTCGGTTGCAGTCGTGGTTCTCGATCGTGCAGACGCCCGCGGACTGATGGCAGCGGGCGTTTTGGCTTTTCCGGGACCGTACCGGGGGCGAGAGCGTTCCGCAGCGACCGCACGGGCCCGCGAGGTGTGGGCCCAGGTTTTGCCGCAAGGAGAAAGACATGCCCCAGCAGGGCACCGTGAAGTGGTTCAACGCCGAGAAGGGCTTCGGATTCATCGCCGTGGACGGCGGCGGCCCGGACGTCTTCGTGCACTACTCGGCTATCCAGACCTCCGGATACCGCACGCTGGACGAGAACCAGCGCGTCCAGTTCGAGGTGACGCAGGGTAACCGGGGTCCGCAGGCCGACCAGGTCGTCCCCCTGTAACACCCGCAGTCGTACGTCTGGGCCCGTTCCCTCCGCCGGGAGCGGGCCCTTTCGTTCTCCGGGCCTCCGCTCCGGGGACCGCGTTCACGGGCCGCGTTCGGGGGGCGGGCCGCGGCGCAATAAACTGCGGGTCATGTCCGCACGCCCGTCCAACCTGGACCCGAAGATCGCCGATCGGCTGAAGCGCGACCCGAACGGCCTCGTGCCCGCCATCGCCCAGCAGTACGACACCGGCGAGGTGCTCATGCTCGGCTGGATGGACGACGAGGCCCTGCACCGCACGCTCACCACCGGCCGCTGCACCTACTGGTCGCGCAGCCGGCAGGAGTACTGGGTGAAGGGCGAGAGCTCCGGCCACCAGCAGTGGGTCAAGTCGGTCGCGCTGGACTGCGACGCCGACGCCGTCCTGGTGAAGGTCGACCAGGTCGGCGGCGCCTGCCACACCGGCGACCGCACCTGCTGGGACGCCGACGTCCTCGACGCCGTCGTCGGGGAGCGGCCCGAGCAGAGCGCATGACGCCCGGGCGCGAACGCGGCCTGGCGGCGCTGCTGTGCGCCGCCGGCGCCGGTCTCGCCCTGCTCGCCGCCGGCCGCCCCTGGGCCACCGTCGAGGCCCGGCACGCCATCACCCCGTTCACCCGGACGCTCACCGGCGGCGACCTCGGCGGCGCCGCGGGCGCCCTCGGCTGGGCGGGCCTCGCCGGCCTCGCCGCGCTGTTCGCCGCCCGCGGCCGCGTCCGCGCCGCCGTCGGCGTCCTCATCGCCCTGTTCGGGGCCGGGATCGCCTACGCGTCCGCGGCCGCCGTCCGGCGCTCCAACGTCCTGTCCGCCGCCGGCGACAAGAGCACCCTGCTCAAGCTCGGCGCCGACCCCGCCCTGCACGTGAACCCGTGGTGGACGGTCTCGGTGGCCGGCGGCGTCCTGCTCGTCGCCGCCGGCCTCGTCACGGCCGTGCGCGGTGCCCGCTGGCCCGGGATGTCGTCCCGCTACGAGCGCGCGGGCGCCCGCCCGCCCGCGGCGGAGGCCGAGTCCGGCGACCCGTCGGCGATGTGGCGGTCCCTCGACCGCGGCGAGGACCCGACCGCGCAGCGGAACGGCCGGCCGTGACCGCCGACGGTGGCGGCGTCGTGCTCGTGGTCGAGCACGACCCCGCAGTCGCCGAACTGCAGCGCCGCTACCTCGCCCGGGAGGGCTTCGACGTCGAGATCGTGGCCGACCCCGCCCGCGCGCCCGCCGCCGCCGAGCGCGCCCGGCCCGACGCCGTCGTCCTCGACCTGTCCACCGCCGCGCTGCCCGCCGACCTGTACCGGCGGGTCGCCGACGCCGCCCGCCCGGCGCCCGTCGTCGCCGTCACCGGCCCCCTCGACCCGCTCGCCGCCCGCTCGCTCGGCGACCACCGCGTCGAGCGCCCCTTCGGCCCCCGCGTCCTCGTCGCCGCCGTCGCCGAGGCGCTCCGCCGCGGCGCCCCCGCCGAGCCGCCCCCGGTGCCGCTGCGGGCCGGGCCGATCGCCCTCGACCCGCGCGACCGGACCGCCGTCGCCGGCGACCGCCGCGTCGCCCTCACCGTCACCGAGTTCGACCTCCTCGAATTCCTCATGGCCAACCCCGGCCGCGTCTTCACCCGCGAGCAGCTCCTCGACGCCGCCTGGGGCCCCGGCGCGGGCGCCGGCAGCCGCACCGTGGACGTCCACGTGGCCCAGCTCCGCGCCAAGCTCGGCGAGGGCACCCCCATCAGGACGGTCAGGGGCATCGGCTACGTCCTCGACGGGTGAGGGCCCCGGGCCGCCCGCCGCCGCACCGCCTATCGTGGACGGTGTGACCCGGGTATCCGTCCCCTCGCACGAACACGCGCCCCGGACCGCGCCGCGCGGCGGGGTGCGCGCGCTGCTGCCGCAGGCGGCGGTGCTCGGCGGCGCCGCCGCCGGCGCCCTGATCGTGGCCCTCAGGGGCGACCCGAACGAGGCGGGGCACTATCCCGGCTGCCCGTTCCTGGCGCTGACCGGGTACTACTGCCCCGGCTGCGGGGCGACGCGGCTCGTCTACGCGCTGACGCACGGCGACGCGGGCACCGCGTTCGGGCTCAACCCGCTGCTGTTCGCCCTGCTGCCCGTCCTCGGCTACCTCTACGCGCGGTGGACCGTCGCGGCCGCGCGGGGCCTGCCGATGCGCACGGCCCTCTTCAAGCCGCCCGTCGTCTACGCGTTCCTCGGCCTCGTCATCGTCTACTGGATCGTGCGCAACCTGCCGTTCGCGCACGCCCTGGCCCCCTGACCTGCGCGAGGCGTCGGACGGGGCCTCCCGGGTGGGTGCCGCGCGACGGGAGGCGGCTACGATCGGTGCACGGAACGACCTGAAATAGGGGGCCTGCGACCTTGAGCGTTTTGGACGAGATCATCGAAGGCGTCCGGGCCGATCTCGCCGACAGGCAGCGCGAGGTCCCGCTCGACGCGGTCAAGGAGAAGGCGGCCCGGGCCCCGGCCCCGCGGGACGCGCTCGCCGCGCTGCGCGGCCCGGGCGTGTCGGTCATCGCCGAGGTCAAGCGCAGCAGCCCGTCCAAGGGCGCGCTCGCCGCGATCGCCGACCCCGCCGCGCTCGCCCGCGACTACGAGGCCGGCGGCGCCAAGGTCATCAGCGTGCTGACCGAGCGGCGCCGGTTCGGCGGCAGCCTCCAGGACCTCGCCGACGTCCGCGCCAACGTCGACGTCTCCATCCTGCGCAAGGACTTCATCGTCACCTCCTACCAGCTGTGGGAGGCGCGCGCCGCGGGCGCCGACATGGTGCTGCTGATCGTCGCGGCGCTGGAGCAGGACGCCCTGGTGTCGCTGGTGGAGCGGGCCGAGTCCATCGGGCTGCTGCCGCTCGTCGAGGCGCACACCGAGGAGGAGGCGGCCCGCGCCGTCGAGGCCGGCGCCAGGGTCGTCGGCGTGAACGCCCGCGACCTGCGCACCCTCAAGGTCGACCGCGGGGTGTTCGCCCGGGTCGCGCCGACCATCCCCAAGGACGTCGTGAAGATCGCCGAGTCCGGGGTGCGGGGCCCGCACGACCTGCTCGCCTACGCCTCCAGCGGCGCCGACGCGGTCCTGGTGGGGGAGAGCCTCGTCATCGGCCGGGACCCGCGCGCCGCCGTCGCCGACCTCGTCGCCGCCGGCGCCCACCCGGCGCTCCGGCAGAGCGGCTGAGCCCGCCGCCCGCGCGGGTGCGCGGGGACCGGGTGCGCGAGGGCCGGGGGCGCGAGGACCGCGCCCACACGGAAACGCCTACTGGATAGGGTGGGGGCATGCAGGTCGAACCGCTCCGGGAGCGATGGCGGGGCTAGTCCAGGCCCCCGACGACCCCATCCACTTCTCCCACGACAGGACGCGTTTTCCCATGACCACGGACACCGCCGCGCGCGGTGCTGAAGCCGTACCCGACGCCGCCGGCCGCTTCGGCCGCTTCGGCGGCCGGTTCGCCCCCGAGGCGCTGATGGCCGCGCTGGACGAGCTGACCCGCGAGTTCGAGGCCGCCAAGAGCGACCCCGCCTTCACCGGGGAGCTGGACGACCTCCTCGCGAACTACGCCGGCCGCCCCAGCCTGCTGACCGAGGCGAAGCGCTTCGCCGAGCACGCGGGCGGCGCCCGGGTGCTGCTCAAGCGCGAGGACCTCAACCACACCGGCTCGCACAAGATCAACAACGTGCTGGGCCAGGCGCTGCTCACCCGCCGGATGGGCAAGTCCCGGATCATCGCCGAGACCGGCGCCGGGCAGCACGGCGTCGCCACCGCCACCGCCGCCGCCCTCCTCGGCCTCACCTGCACCGTCTACATGGGCGAGGTCGACACCGAGCGGCAGGCCCTCAACGTCGCCCGGATGCGGATGCTCGGCGCCGAGGTCGTCCCGGTGAAGAACGGCAGCCGCACCCTCAAGGACGCCTGCAACGAGGCGTTCCGCGACTGGGTCGCCACCGTCGACGACACCCACTACTGCATCGGGTCCGTCATGGGCCCGCACCCGTTCCCGATGATGGTCCGCGACTTCCAGCGCGTGATCGGCGTCGAGGCGCGGCGGCAGTGCCTCGACGCGACGGGCGCCCTGCCGGACGCGGTCGTCGCCTGCGTCGGCGGCGGCTCCAACGCGATCGGCATCTTCCACGCCTTCGTCCCGGACGAGTCCGTCCGGCTGTACGGGTTCGAGGCGGGCGGCGACGGCGTCGCGACCGGCAGGCACGCCGCGACCCTCACCGGCGGCTCCCTCGGCGTCATCCACGGCATGCGGACGTACCTGCTGCAGGACGACGACGGCCAGACGCTCGAGACCCACTCGATCTCCGCCGGCCTCGACTACCCCGGCGTCGGCCCCGAGCATTCGTGGCTGCACGACACCGGCCGCGCCGAGTACCGCGAGATCACCGACGCGGAGGCGATGGACGCGTTCGCGCTGCTGTGCCGCACCGAGGGGATCATCCCCGCCATCGAGTCGGCGCACGCGCTCGCCGGCGCGCTCAAGGTCGGCAAGGAGCTGGGCCCGGACGCCACCGTCGTAGTGTGCCTGTCCGGGCGCGGAGACAAGGACATGCACACGGCCGCGGCCTTCTTCGGCCTGATGCCGGAAGGAGAGGGCGAGTGAGCGTCCGGTCCGTCTTCGAGAAGGCCGAGGCCGAGGGGCGGGCCGCGCTCGTCGGCTACCTGCCCGTCGGGTTCCCGACCGTCGACGGCGCGGTCGAGGTCGCCAGGACCATGGTCGACGCGGGCTGCGACGCCATCGAGCTCGGCCTGCCGTACACCGACCCGATGATCGACGGCCCCGTCATCCAGGACGCCGTCCACCAGGCCCTCGCCGGCGGCGCCCGCGTCGCCGACGTGTTCCGGACGGTCGAGGCCGTCGCCGCCGCCGGCGCACCGGTCCTCGTCATGACGTACTGGAACCCCGTCGACCACTACGGCGTCGGCCGGTTCGCCCGCGACCTGGCGTCCGCCGGCGGCCGCGGGCTGATCACCCCGGACCTCACGCCCGAGGAGGGCGGCGACTGGCTGGAGGCGTCCGACGAGCACGGCCTCGACCGGGTGTTCCTCGTCGCGCTCAGCTCCACCGACCAGCGCATCGAGACGATCACCGGCGTGTGCCGCGGATTCGTGTACGCGGCGTCGCTGATGGGCGTCACCGGCGCCCGCTCCGCCGTCGACACCGGCGCCCCGCGCCTGGTCGAGCGGACCCGCGCGGTGATCGACAAGGCCGGGACCGGGCTGCCGATCGGGCTCGGGCTGGGCGTCGGCACCGGCGCGCAGGCCGCCGAGGTCGCCGGGTTCGCGGACGGCGTGATCGTCGGGTCGGCGTTCGTCCGCCGCGTCCTGGAGGCCCCCGACCTGACGGCGGGACTGGCCGGGGTCCGGTCGCTCACCGAGGAGCTGGCGGCGGGCGTCCGCACCCGGCACTGATCATTCCGGACATGCCCGCGAGGCCCGCGCGGAACGCGGAAAAGCCGTTTCCGCGCGGGCTTTACGGTACTCCGGGAACTCGGGGCGGCCGCCGCCGAGTTGTTGCTTGTGGTGCCGCCGTCCTCCCGTAGGGTGTGTTCGCCGGAGGAGGCGGTCCCGGAAGGAAGACGATGACGCAAGAGATGACGGCGAAGGGCCGGGCCAAGACGGCGGCGCCGCAGCTGCCGCCCGCCTGGTTCCAGATCGCGGCCTGGCTGCTGACGCTCGGCGGGCTCGGGATCTCCGGCTACCTGACGGTCAGCCACTACGACGAGAGCGCGCTGGTGTGCTCGGCGACCTCGACGATCGACTGCCACGCGGTCACGACGAGCGAGTACTCCACCCTGCTCGGCATCCCGATGCCGCTGCTGGGCCTGGCGTTCTTCGTCGGCTTCGGCGCGCTGCTGACGCCGTGGGCGCTGCGCTCGCCCTGGCCGCCGCTGCGCTGGGGGCGGCTGGCGGCCACTGGGGTCGGACTCGTTTTCGTGGTGTACCTCGTGTCGGTGGAGCTGGTTCTGCTGCACAAGATCTGTCTGTGGTGCACCGGAGTGCACGTCATAACCGTCCTGTTGTTCGTTCTCGTCCTGGCCGAGGAGATCCGTCGGATCGGGGAGGCCGGATGAGTTTCAAGGGAGAAGAGAAATGAGCAAGGCCGCGCGGGAACGATCGGCCAGGGAGCGGCTAGCCGAGGAGCGCAGGCGCCAGGCGGTCAAGACGAAGCGTCTCCGTATCCTGTTGGTGGCCTGCTCGTCGGTCATCGTGGTCGCCCTTGTCGTGGTGGGAGCGGTGGTCTACCAGGCGAACAGTGACGGAGACGACCTCAAGGGCATGGCGTACACGGGCCCGATCGCACCGATCAAGGTGGATCAGGACGGCTTGATCGTGATGGCCCAGCCCAACACGACCGGCCCGACGGTCGACCTGTACGAGGACTTCCAGTGCCCGATCTGCAAGCAGTTCGAGGAGAAGAGCGGCGACCTGGTGAAACGCCTTGCCGGGGAAGGCAAGATCAAGGTCAACTTCCACCTGCTCGGGTTCGTCAACCCCGAGGGCTCGGTCCGTGCCGCGGCCGCTGGACGGTGCGCGGCGGACGCCGGGCGATACCTGCAGTTCCACGACGTGGTCTACCGGAACCAGCCGGACGAGCGCGAGGCGCTGACCATCGACCGGCTGAAGGAGTTCGGAAAGAAGGCGGGGGTGGGCGGCTCGTTCGACTCCTGCACCAGTGACCAGAAGTACGCCTCGCAGGTCAAGAAGGACACCGATGCGGGGTTGAAACTCCTCCATGAGAAGTTCGGCGACCGCGCCGGAACGCCCTCCATGCTGGTCAACGGGAACCCCGTCGACCAGAACCTGCTGTTCAGCCCGAAGGATCTGGAGAAGGCGATCCTGGACGCCTCCTGACGACGGCGCACCGCGGAGAAATGGCGCGGAAGTGAAGCGGCCGGCTGAGCGCGATGCTCGGCCGGCCGTTCTTCCGTGTCCGCCCTAGACGACCCAGCCGTAGCTCAAGCCACCGTGGCCGGAGCAGTAGGCGTAGGACCAGCGGCCCGCGATCACGGAGAGCCCGTACTGCTCGGAACCGTCGTGGCAGCGGGCGTGTGCGGTGTGCGCGTAGTTGCACTTCGCGCCGAAGGTGTTGGAGTCCTTCCAGGTCGAGCAGCTGCCGGCCTGGGCTTGTCCGACGGACGGGGAGAACAGCATCACCGAAGCCGTCGCGAACGTCGCTCCGGCGACGAGGAGACCCTTCAGGGCTGACGTCATGTTTGCACCCTCCTCATGGGGGACTGATTGCCGAGAAGAAGGTTCCATCCGTCGCCTTTTATGGCAATAGGGGGTGAAGTTGAAGGGGGGCGATGGGATGGTCATCCGTGCAGGTGGTCGCGGTCCTTTTAAAGGTAAACCTGTTTGTCCGGATTGTGCCGCATGATCTTGATCACTTATTCAAATTTGTCGCCGCCGTCGGATCAGTGGACTTTTTGTGCGGTCGCCGGCGGGAGCGCCGCACTTTTTGCTCGCGCGTGGCGCCCACCGGGCTCGGGGACCGTCATGGCGCGATGTGCTGTGAATCCCGGATGCACCGGACCGGCGACGCGGACTCAGAACTCCCCCGTCGGTTACGCTCTGTGCGTATTCGATGACGCACGATGGCGATCGGGGGACCGGGTGAGCGAGCAGGGCAGGGAACCGTCCGCGCGGCGGCGCCTCGCGGACGAACGGGCACGGGCGGCGGCCCAGGGACGGCGGCAGCGCGCGCTGCTGGTCGTCCTCGGAGCCGTCGCCCTGGCGGCGGTCGTGGTCGCGGCGGTCGTCGTGCTGGTGTCCCGCAACGGCGGCGACGAGGCCGCGATCGGCGACTACAGGGGCGCGCTCGCCCCCGCGACCCGGCAGCAGGACGGCTCGGTCGCGATGGCGAAGCCGGGGGTGAACGCGCCCGTCCTCGACGTCTGGGAGGACTTCCAGTGCCCCGCGTGCAAGGCGATGGAGGCGCGGCTCGGCGGGACGATGAAGCAGCTCGCCGCGGAGGGCAGGCTGAAGGTCGTCTACCGGCCGTTCCAGCTGTTCCAGCAGGACCCGCTGATGTCGAACTCGCGCCGCGCCGCGAACGCCGCCGCCTGCATGCCCGCCGACCACTGGATCAAGTACCACGACCGGCTCTACGCCGAGCAGCCCGAAGAGGGCAAGAAGGGGTTCCTCCCGCAGGACCTCATAAAATGGGCGGCCGACCTGGGCGTGACCGACCCGTCCTTCGCCGCCTGCGTCAACGGCGAGCAGAAGATGGACGCCGTGGACCAGGCCAGCGCCCAGGCCGGGAAGGCCGGGGTCGACTCGACCCCGTACCTGGCACTGAACGGCAAGAAGGTCGGCGACGACGTCCTCGGCTCGCCCGGCGAGCTGAAGAAGGCCGTCGCGAAGGCCACCGGCAGCGCGCCGGCGCCGGGAGGCACCCGGTCCGCCGGCACGGCGGCCGGACGGCGGTGAAGGAGAGGGCGCGGACTGCGCCCGGGAGGCGGTAACGTCAACGGTCATGCACCAGCTCGCCTACATCCCGAGTCCCTCGCAGGGCGTCTGGCACCTCGGGCCCGTCCCGATCCGCGCCTACGCCATCATGATCATTCTCGGCATCGTCGCCGCGGTCTGGCTGGGCGAGCGGCGCTGGGCCGCCAAGGGCGGCGCGCCGGGCGTGATCGTCGACGTGGCCGTGTGGGCGGTGCCGTTCGGCCTGGTCGGCGGGCGGCTCTACCACGTGATCACCGACTACCAGCGCTACTTCGGGGAGAACGGCGAGCCGCTGCGGGCGCTGGAGATCTGGAAGGGCGGCCTCGGCATCTGGGGCGCGATCGCGCTCGGCGCGCTCGGCGCGTACATCGGCTGCCGGCGGCGGGGCATCTCGATCCTGGCGCTCGCCGACGCGGTCGCGCCCGGCATCGCCCTCGCGCAGGCGATCGGCCGCTGGGGCAACTACTGGAACCAGGAGCTGTACGGCCGCCCGCTGGACGCCTTCTGGGCCCTGAAGATCGACGAGAACCACCGGCCGATGCTGGACGGCGGGCCCGCCCTCGACCCCAAGTACGCCGACGTCGCGACCTACCACCCGACGTTCCTGTACGAGTCGCTGTGGTGCGTCGGCGTCGCGGTCCTGGTCATCTGGGCCGACCGCCGCTACAAGCTCACGCACGGCCGCGCGTTCGCCCTCTATGTCGCCGCCTACACGGTCGGGCGCGGCTGGATCGAGGCGCTGCGCATCGACGACGCCCACCACGTCCTCGGGCTGCGGCTGAACGACTGGACGTCGATCATCCTGTTCCTCGGCGCGGTCGCCTACCTGTACCTGAACCGGGGCCGCAGCGGCCCGGAGAACGTCGGCGGCCCGACCGCCGCTGCCGCGCCCGGCGGCACCGCGGCCGCCCCGGCCGCCGGGGACGAGCCGGAGACCGGGCCCGAAGCCGGGACCGACGCGAAGGCCGCAGCCGAGGCCGGGACGGAGTCCGGTGCCGAGACGGACTCGAAGGCCGGCGAGCCCGCGGACGAGCCGGACGCCGCCGGGGAACCGGAGGGGGGCTCCGGCGCGGCCGGCGCGGCGGAGGACGCCCGGGACGCCGAGCCGAAGCCCGAGACTGCGGCCGACGGGCAGGCCGACGAGCAGCCTGACGAGCAGCCTGACGAGCAGCCCGATGCCGAGTCCGATGCCGAGTCCGATGCCGAGGCGGTGGCCGGCGAGGCGCCCGGCGCGGTGGACGCCGAGGGCGACGGCGCCGCCGACCCCCGCCGGGCGACGAAGGGGGAGCCCGTCACGGACGGGAAGTAGGAGACGGCGACGCGTGTCGGACGCAGGCTCAGATGACCGGTGAGAAGAAGCCCCGGGCGGTCCCGGAGCGCCACCACCAGCACCGCGACGTCACCGGGGGCTGGCTGCGGCCCGCGGTGTTCGGCGCGATGGACGGGCTCGTCTCCAACTTCGCGCTGATCGCGGGCGTCGCGGGCGGGCAGGCCGGGCAGAAGGTCGTCCTGCTGGCCGGGCTCGCCGGCCTGGCGGCGGGCGCGTTCTCGATGGCGGCGGGGGAGTACATCTCGGTCGCCTCCCAGTCGGAGCTGGCGGAGGCGGAGATCGAGGTGGAGCGGCTGGAGCTGGCCCGCCACCCGGCCGCCGAGGAGCGCGAGCTGGCCGAGGTGTTCGAGGCCCGCGGCGTGGACGCCGAGACGGCCGCCGAGGTCGCCCGGCAGCTGTCCCGGGACCCCGACGAGGCCCTGGAGGTGCACACCAGGGAGGAGCTCGGCGTGACGCCGGGCGACCTGCCCTCGCCGGTGCTGGCGGCGGGCTCGTCGTTCCTGTCGTTCGCGGTCGGCGCGGTCCTGCCCGTGCTGCCCTACCTGCTGGGCGCCGCGTCGCTGTGGCCGGCCGCGATCGTCGCGGCCCTCGGCCTGTTCTCCGCCGGGGCGCTGGTCTCGCGGATCACCACCAGGCCGTGGTGGTTCGGCGGGGCGCGGCAGCTGCTGTTCGGCGCCGCCGCCGCGGGCGTCACCTACGCCGTCGGCGCGCTGATCGGCACCAACGGCCTGTAGGGCCAAGGAATCTGGACGAAAAGCCCTTTTGGGCGCGCGGCGACCATCCGGCCCGCTAAGCTCCGGGGCGTGATCGAGGCTCGTGACTCAGGTTCCGCCCAGACCGCGCAGCAGGGCCGCGGGCGTGACTTCTGGCCGGAGGACAAGCCCGGCCGCAAGCTCCCCAACCCGAAGCTGCTGTTCGGCGCCGCCGCCGCGATCGTCGCGGTGATCGTCGCCGTGGCGGCCGTGCTCCTGCTCACCGGCGGAGGCGACGAGAAGGCGGCGAAGACGGCGGTGCCGACCGCGTACACGCCGGACTACCTCGGCGAGGGCTTCCGCCAGATCGCGTCCCGGTCCGCCGACGCCCGCGCGATCACCGAGGGCGAGGCGTTCTCCGCCAAGGACCTCAAGACCGACAAGTACGCGTTCAAGCTGGCCGCGTCCAAGCTGGCGAACGACTGCAAAGCCGGGACCTGGGGCGGCCGCCTGCAGGCCGACCTCGCCAAGTACCAGTGCACCCAGCTCGTCCGCGCCGCCTACGTGAGCGCCGACAAGAAGCACGTCGGCCAGTTCGTCGTGCTGAACATGGCGACCGAGGACGGCGTCAAGCAGATCCTGCGCGACCTCGACCCGGCGACCGGCGCGGGCTGGGTGACGCCGCTGAACGCGCCGGACGCGCCCGCCTTCGGGCAGGGGTTCAGCGCCGCCTACGCCAAGACCTACGGCCACTACGCCGTGATCACGTGGGTGGAGCGGGCCGGCGGGGCGCAGCCCGCCTCGCTCAACGAGATGATCGACGTGAGCCTCGTGATCGAGAACGCCGCCGACTTCCTCTACGGGCGGCTCGACCTGGCCTCCGGCGGGTGAGCGGGCAGTGACCGCGCCGCGCACGGACGCGCCACCGGCCGGCGGGCAGTAGTCTGCGCGCTCGTGGACCCCGATGAACCCCGCCGCGGCGGCCGCGGGAGAGCCCCGGTGAGCCGGCAGGGCCGCGGCCGGCCCGGCCCCCGCCGGACCCCGCCCGCCCGCGCCGGCGGCCCCCGCCGAGGAGCCCCGGCCCGCCGCCCCGCCCCGCCGAGGGAGCGGCCCGCGCCGCCGCCCGCACGGCCGTACAGCGAGGCGCCCTACGGGGACGCGGCCTACGGCGAGGCTCCGTACGAGGGCGCGCCGTACGGGAGCGAGCCCTACGGGGACGGCCGGTACGGCGGCGAGGGGTACGGGGGAGCACCGTACGGCGAGGCGTACGGCGAGGCGTACGGCGAGGGATACGGCGCCGCGCCGCCCTCAGGTCCGCGCGGCGGGAAGCCGAAGAAGCCTCCGAAGGGCAGGAAGCCCGGCAGGACCGGCTCCGGCGCGGCGAACCCCGGCAAGGGCAAGGCCAAGAGCAAGGCCGATGGCAAGGCCAGGGGCAAGGCGGCGGGGGAGGCGCGCAGCGCGGCCGGGCCCGGGGCGAGGCTGTACTTCGGCGCGGCGGCCGTGCTGGCCGTGTTCGTGCTGATCGGGCTGGGCGCCGTGGTCGTGTTCCGCGGCGGGACCGGCACCGCGGCGGACCACGCGACGAACGCGAAGATCGGGACGCCGGCCGGGATCGGCCCGTCGCCGACCTCGTACTCCAGCTCCCCCTCGGCTCCCGCGTACGGCGGCATCACCGCGCGCAGCGGCGACTCCGCGCCGCTGACCGCCGACGAGGCGTTCCCCAAGGAGGCGGCGACGCTGTCCGTCCCCGGCGGGAAGGCCAAGGTGAGGCTGCGCGCCAAGCGGCTGGACGCCGACTGCGCCGCCGCCGTGTGGGGCGGGTCCGTGGGCGCCGAACTCGGCCGGGGCGGCTGCACCCAGGCGGCGCGGGCCATCTACTCCGACACGCGGAGCGGGTACGCGCTGGCGGTCGCGCTGTTCAACCTGAACACCGCGCAGGACGCGAACCGGTTCGTCGCGAGGCTGGAGCAGACGCTCGGCGCGGGCTTCGTCCTGCCGCTGGAGGCCCCCGAGCCGCTGGACGACTTCGGCCGCGGGTTCGGCATGGCGCGCGGCCTCGCCATGGGCCACTTCGCCGTGGTGTCCTGGGCGCAGCGGCTGGACGGCAAGGGCGACGCGACCGACGAGACGCTGCTGTCGCTGCTGATCGAGGGCGGCAAGTCCCCGGCGGTGCTCGGCCGCGCCGCCCGCGCATCCGAATAGCGGCCGGGGCGGCGGAAATTTCCGGTAGATCACCGGCTTGTCACGGTAAACATCGCGTCACGGTGATGATGCTCACCGGGACCGGCGCCGGGCGCCGCCCGGTGTACCCGTATCATTGGTCTAAACCACTTTGAGGTGACGCACCGTCCGATCGCCGAGGAGAAGTTTCGCGATCTGGTGCAGTCGGGCATGATCCCGGCAGTGATGTAATGTCATCTCACCGCAGCAGGGCCAACGTCGTCCCACGACTGCACTGACATCGAAGCAGTGACACGAAGAGACGACGGGAGGGTTGATGGCCTCGGCTGCCTTCACACCTGCTGCCCGCGCACAGGGCCGCCCCGACCCCCAGGGGCTGTACGACCCGGCCGGCGAGCACGACGCCTGCGGCGTCGGCATGGTCGCCGACATGCACGGCCGCAAGAGCCATGACATCGTCGAGAACGCCCTGACAGTGCTGAAGAACCTCGACCACCGGGGCGCGGTGGGCGCGGAGCCCGACGACGGCGACGGCGTCGGCATCCTCGTCCAGATCCCGGACGCGTTCTTCCGCGAGGTCTGCGACTTCCCGCTCCCCGGCGCCGGCGGCTACGCGGCCGGCATCGCGTTCCTCCCGGTGGACGGCGACGAGCGCGCCGCCGCGGTCGCCCACGTCGAGAAACTGTGCGTCGAGGAGGGCCTGACGGTCCTCGGGTGGCGCGAGCTCCCGCACGACCCGCGCTTCACGGGCCCGGCCGCGCGCCGCGTCATGCCGCACTTCGCGCAGCTGTTCGTCGCCCCCGCCGCCGGCGGCCCGCACGCGGGCAAGACCGGCCTGGAGCTGGACCGCGTCGTGTTCTGCATGCGCGAGCGCGCCGAGCAGGACGTCCGGGTGTACTTCCCGAGCCTGTCCAGCCGGACGATCGTCTACAAGGGGATGCTGACCACCCCGCAGCTGGAGCCGTTCTTCCCCGACCTGTCGGACCGCCGCTTCGCCAGCGCGATCGCCCTGGTGCACTCGCGGTTCTCGACCAACACGTTCCCGGCCTGGGAGCTGGCCCACCCGTACCGGTTCATCGCCCACAACGGCGAGATCAACACGGTGAAGGGCAACCGGAACTGGATGCGGGCCCGCGAGGCGCTGCTGGAGTCCGACCTGATCCCGGGCGACCTGTCCCGGATCTACCCGGTGATCGACATCGAGGCGTCCGACACCGCGTCGTTCGACGAGTGCCTGGAGCTGCTGCACCTCGGCGGCCGGTCGCTGCCGCACGCGGTGCTGATGATGATCCCGGAGGCGTGGGAGAACCACGCCGAGATGGACGCCGAGCGCCGCGCGTTCTACGAGTTCCACTCCACGCTGATGGAGGCGTGGGACGGCCCCGCGAGCGTCAGCTTCACCGACGGCACCGTGGTCGGCGCCGTCCTGGACCGCAACGGGCTGCGCCCCGGCCGGTACTGGGTGACCGACGACGGCCTGGTCGTGCTGGCCAGCGAGGCGGGCGTGCTCGACATCCCGGCGAGCAAGGTCGTCCGCAAGGGCCGGCTGCAGCCCGGCAAGATCTTCCTCGTGGACACCGCCGCCGGGCGGATCGTCGAGGACGACGAGGTCAAGGCCGAGCTGGCGGCCGAGCACCCGTACGGAGAGTGGCTGCACCAGGGCCTCGTCCGGTTCGAGGAGCTGCCGCGCCGCGAGCGGGAGATCCCGACCCACGAGACGCTGGTCAAGCGGCAGCAGACGTTCGGGTACACGCTCGAAGAGCAGCGGATCATCCTGACGCCGATGGCGAAGAACGGCGCCGAGCCGATCGGGTCGATGGGCACCGACACCCCGATCGCGGTGCTGTCGGAGCGGCCGCGGCTGCTGTTCGACTACTTCAAGCAGCTGTTCGCGCAGGTCACCAACCCGCCGCTGGACGCGATCCGCGAGGAGCTCGTCACCTCGCTGCAGTCCACGCTCGGCCCGGAGGGCAACCTCCTCGCGCCCGGCCCGGACTCGTGCCGCCGGCTCGTGCTGCCCACCCCGATCCTGGACAACGACGAGCTGTCCAAGATCATCCACATCGACGACGAGGGCTCGCTGCCGCACCTGCAGGCCTACGTCGTGCAGGGCCTGTACGAGGTGTCCGGCGGGGGAGAGGCCCTCGAAGCCCGCCTGGAGGAGATCAACTCCGAGGTCGGCCGGGCCATCTCCGCCGGCGCCCGCATCATCGTCCTGTCGGACCGGGGCGCCGACTCGGCCCGCGCCGCGATCCCGTCGCTGCTGCTCACCGGGTCCGTGCACCACCACCTGATCCGGGAGAAGACCCGCACCCGGGTCGGCCTGGTGGTCGAGACCGGCGAGGCCCGCGAGTGCCACCACATGGCGCTGCTCATCGGGTACGGCGCGTCCGCGATCAACCCGTACCTGGCCATCGAGACCGTCGAGGACCTGGTCCGCGGCGGCGACATCGAGGGCCTGACGCCGGGCGAGGCCGTCCGGAACCTGGTGAAGGCGTACGGCAAGGGCGTCCTGAAGATCATGTCGAAGATGGGCGTGTCCACGGTCGCGTCCTACACCGGCGCGCAGATCTTCGAGGCGATCGGCCTCGGCGAGGACGTCGTGTCCCGCTGCTTCACCGGCACCACGTCCCGGCTCGGCGGCGTCGGCTTCGACGTGCTGGCCCGGGAGGTCGCGCAGCGGCACGCCCGCGCCTACCCGCCGGGCGGCAACGAGCTCGCGCACCGCACCCTGGAGGTCGGCGGCGAGTACCAGTGGCGCCGCGAGGGCGAGCCGCACCTGTTCAACCCGGACACGGTGTTCAAGCTGCAGCACGCCACCCGCACCCGCCGCTACGAGATCTTCAAGGAGTACACCTCCAAGGTCGACTCGCAGGCCGAGAAGCTGATGACCCTCCGCGGGCTGTTCAAGCTGAAGGAGGGCGAGCGGGAACCGGTGCCGATCGACGAGGTCGAGCCCGTATCGGAGATCGTCAAGCGGTTCTCCACCGGTGCCATGTCGTACGGGTCCATCTCGGCGGAGGCGCACGAGACCCTCGCGATCGCGATGAACCGCCTCGGCGGCAAGTCCAACACCGGCGAGGGCGGCGAGGACCCGGAGCGCTTCACCCCGGACGAGAACGGCGACCTGCGGCGCAGCGCCATCAAGCAGGTCGCGTCCGGCCGGTTCGGCGTGACCTCGGAGTACCTCACCAACTCCGACGACATCCAGATCAAGATGGCGCAGGGCGCCAAGCCCGGCGAGGGCGGCCAGCTGCCCGGCCACAAGGTGTACCCGTGGATCGCCAAGACCCGGCACTCCACGCCCGGCGTCGGCCTCATCTCGCCGCCGCCGCACCACGACATCTACTCGATCGAGGACCTGGCGCAGCTCATCCACGACCTGAAGAACGCCAACCCGGCGGCGCGCGTGCACGTCAAGCTCGTCGCCGAGGTCGGGGTCGGCACGGTCGCGGCCGGGGTGTCCAAGGCGCACGCCGACGTGGTGCTGATCTCCGGGCACGACGGCGGCACCGGCGCGTCCCCGCTGACGTCGCTGAAGCACGCCGGCGCGCCCTGGGAGCTGGGCCTCGCCGAGACGCAGCAGACCCTGCTGCTGAACGGGCTGCGCGACCGCATCGTCGTGCAGACCGACGGGCAGATGAAGACCGGCCGGGACGTCGTCATCGCCGCCCTGCTGGGCGCCGAGGAGTACGGCTTCGCGACCGCTCCGCTGGTGGTGTCGGGCTGCATCATGATGCGGGTCTGCCACCTGGACACCTGCCCGGTCGGCGTCGCCACCCAGAACCCGGTGCTGCGGCAGCGGTTCTCCGGCAAGCCGGAGTTCGTGGTGAACTTCTTCGAGTTCATCGCCGAGGAGGTCCGCGAGTACCTGGCGGCCCTCGGGTTCCGGTCGCTGGACGAGGCGATCGGCCGCGTCGAGATGATCGACACCCGCGAGGCCGTCGACCACTGGAAGGCGTCCGGCCTGGACCTGTCCCCGATCCTGCACACCCCCGAGGTCGCGGACGGGGCGTCCCTGCGCTGCACCACCGAGCAGGACCACGGGCTGGAGAAGGCCCTGGACAACACGCTGATCCAGCTGGCCGAGGGCGCGATCGCGTTCGGCGACGCGGTGAAGCTGGAGCTGCCGATCCGCAACGTCAACCGGACGGTCGGCACCATGCTCGGCCACGAGGTGACGAAGAAGTGGGGCGGCGCGGGCCTGCCCGACGACACCATCGACGTCACCTTCACCGGCTCGGCCGGCAACTCGTTCGGCGCGTTCGTGCCGCGCGGCATCACGCTGCGGCTGATCGGCGACGCCAACGACTACGTCGGCAAGGGCCTGTCCGGCGGGCGGCTCACGCTGCGGCCCCCGGCGGACGCCGGGTTCGCGGCCGAGGAGCAGATCATCGGCGGCAACGTCATCCTGTACGGCGCCACGTCCGGCGAGCTGTTCGCCCGCGGGATCGTCGGCGAGCGGTTCTGCGTCCGCAACTCCGGCGCCACCGCCGTCGTCGAGGGCGCCGGCGACCACGCCTGCGAGTACATGACCGGCGGCCGCGCCGTCATCCTCGGCCGGACGGGCCGCAACCTCGCGGCCGGCATGTCCGGCGGCATCGCCTACGTCCTGGACCTGGTGCCCGAGCGCGTCAACGGCGAGATGGTCGACCTGGAACCGCTCGACCCCGGCGACGCCGAGTTCGTCCGCGGCCTGGTCGAGCGGCACCTGGCCGAGACCGGCTCGCGGGTCGCGCGGCGGCTGCTGGACGACTGGGACGCCGCCGCGGCCCGCTTCACCAAGATCATGCCGCGTGACTACCGGCGCGTCCTGGACGCCATGGCCAAGGCCGAGGCGGAGGGACGCGACGTCGACGAGGCCGTCATGGCCGCGGCGCAGAGCTGAGAGAGGGGGACTTCCCACATGGCCGACCCCAAGGGATTTCTGACCGTCCGGCGGGAGCTCCCGAAGCGCCGCCCGGTCGACGTGCGGATCAAGAGCTGGTCCGAGGTCTACGAGGACTTCGGCAGGGACCGGCTGGAGAAGCAGGCGAGCCGCTGCATGGACTGCGGCATCCCGTTCTGCCACCAGGGCTGCCCGCTCGGCAACCTCATCCCCGAGTGGAACGACCTCGTCTACCGCAAGGACTGGCACGAGGCCGTCGAGCGGCTGCACGCCACCAACAACTTCCCGGAGTTCACCGGGAGGCTGTGCCCCGCCCCGTGCGAGAGCGCCTGCGTCCTCGGCATCAACCAGGAGCCGGTGACGATCAAGCGGGTCGAGGTCGAGATCATCGACCGGGCGTTCGCGGAGGGCTGGGTGCGCCCGCAGCCGCCCGCCGTGAAGACCGGCAAGACGGTCGCGATCGTCGGCTCGGGGCCCGCGGGCCTCGCCGCCGCGCAGCAGCTCACCCGCGCCGGCCACGACGTCACCGTGTACGAGCGCGCCGACCGCGTCGGCGGCCTGCTGCGCTACGGCATCCCCGAGTTCAAGATGGAGAAGCGGCACCTCGACCGGCGGCTCGCCCAGATGCGCGCCGAGGGCACCGCCTTCAAGACCTCGGTGAACGCGGGCGTCGACATCACCGCCGACGAGCTGCGCGGCCGCTACGACGCGGTCGTCCTCGCGGGCGGCGCCACCGCCTGGCGCGACCTGCCGGTCCCCGGCCGCGAGCTCAAGGGCGTCTACCAGGCGATGGAGTACCTGCCGCCGTCCAACCGGGTGCAGGAGGGCGACTACGAGGAGTCGCCGATCTCCGCGAAGGGCAAGCACGTCGTCGTGATCGGCGGCGGCGACACCGGCGCCGACTGCATCGGCACCGCGATCCGGCAGGGCGCCGCGTCCGTCACCCAGCTGGAGATCATGCCGCGGCCGCCGGAGACCCGCCCGGACTCCCAGCCGTGGCCGACGTACCCGATGCTGTTCAAGATGGAGACCGCCCACGAGGAGCTCGCCGACATGGGCGGCGACCGGGTCTACGCGGTGTCCACCACCGGGTTCACCGGCGACGAGGACGGCAACGTCCGCGCGCTGAGGCTCGTCGAGGTCGGCGGCCCGGAGACCGGGTTCAAGCCGGTCGAGGGCACCGAGCGGGAGATCCCGGCCGAGCTGGTCACCCTCGCCATGGGCTTCCTCGGCCCGCAGCGCGAAGGCCTGCTCGAACAGCTCGGCGTCGAGCTGGACCGGCGCGGCAACGTGGCCCGCGACGCCGACTACCGGACGTCCGTGGACGGCGTGTTCGTCGCCGGCGACATGGGCCGCGGCCAGTCCCTGATCGTCTGGGCGATCGCCGAGGGCCGCTCCGCCGCGCGCGGCGTCGACGCCTACCTCACCGGCCGGTCCGACCTGCCGTACCCGATCCCGCCGACGGCGCGCCCGATCGCCTGACCCCGGCGCGGAGCAAGGCCCTGGAGGAGCACTCCTCCAGGGCCTTTCCGCTGCGTGCGGGCGGCCGAACACGGCCCAGACCGTCCGCGCGCGCCGGGTGAAGCGCTCCAGCACCGCCATCGTGACCCAGCCCAGCCCAGCACGTGCGAGCATCGGAGGCATGGGGAACACGCCGGCCGCACCGGACACCGGCGTCCTCCGCCGGATGAGGATCGCGCGGGACGCCATGGACCGCGAGTGGGCCGAGCCGCTCGACGTGGCCGCCGTCGCCGCGCGCGCCGGCTACTCGCGCTACCACTTCGTCCGGCTGTTCAGCGAGGTCTACGGGGAGACGCCCGGCGCCTACCTCGCCCGGCGCCGCATCGAGCGCGCCCAGGACCTGCTGCGCACCGCGAACCTGACCGTCACCGAGATCTGCCTGCTGGTCGGGTTCACGAGCCTCGGCACGTTCTGCACCCGGTTCAAGGAGCAGACCGGGATGACGCCGACCGAGTTCCGCCGGCGGGCGCGCACCCCCGGCGCGTCCGCGATCCCGGGCTGCTTCGTGCTGCTCTGGGCGGGCGGCTTCCGCAAGGACTGAGCAACTTTCGAGAAGGCCGCCCGGCCGTCCCCGGCCTAGCGTGAACCCGTCACCGCCGTTCGCGAAGGAGGCACCGGCATGATCACGAAACTGGGGCTGGCCACCGTCTGGGTCCTCGACCAGGACTCGGCCAAGGCGTTCTTCACCGAGAAGCTCGGCCTGGAGGTCCGCGACGACATGACGCTCGGCGAGGGCGGCATGCGCTGGCTCACCGTCGGCGCCAAGGACCAGCCCGACCTCAGCCTCGCCCTCATGGTGCCCGGCCCGCCCAGCATGGACCCGGCTCCGCCGCGCACATGAGGGCGCTCATCGCCAAGGGCGTCCTCGGCGCCGGGGCGTTCAACACCGACGACTGCCAGGCCGAGTACGAGCGGCTCTCCGCCGCCGGGGTCGAGTTCGTCCAGAAGCCGGAGCGCCGCCCCTACGGCGTCGAGGCCGTCTTCCGCGACGACTCCGGCTGCTGGTACAGCCTCACCGAGCCCTTCGGCGAACTCGACGAGTCCGCCCCCTGGAGCGGCTGCGCGAGCTGAACGCCCCGGCGGTCAGTCCTTCAGCGCGGCGCCGAGTTCGCGGAGGACGTCCACGAGGCGCTCCACGTCGGCCTTCGTCGTCCGCCAGTTGAGCGGCGCGGGGCGGAACACCGTCATGCCCCGGTAGGTGCTCGTGCCCGCGTAGACGCGGCCGTCCGCGAGGAGCGCCTCGCCGAGGCGCGCGTTGAGGTCGTTCAGGCGCTCCTCGGGGACGCCGTCCGGGCGGTACCGGAAGCACACGATGCACAGCTGGACGGGCGCGAGCAGCTCCAGGTCGGGCGCCGCGTCCACGAGCCGGCCGAGATGGGCGGCGACGTCGAGGTGGCGCTCCACCATCGCGCGGTGGCCCTCCCGGCCGTAGGCGCGCAGGGTCGCCCAGATCGGCAGCGCCCGCGCCCGCCGGGACGACTCCGGGCCGAGCATGTTGTAGTTGATCCGCTCGTCGTCGGCGTCCGGCAGGTACGCGGCGCCCCACGACCCGAACGCGCGGCTCAGCCACGTCCGGTCCCGGACGAACGAGAACCCGCTCTCGTACGGGACGTTCAGCCACTTGTGGCCGTCCGACGTCACCGAGTCGGCCCGCTCCACGCCGCGCGCGAGGTGCGCGGTGCGCGGGCTCAGCGCGGCGAACAGGCCGAAGGCGCCGTCCACGTGCAGCCAGGCGCCGTGCCGCTCGGCCAGGTCCGCGAGGTCGGCGATCGGGTCGCTGTCCCCGGTGTTGACCTCGCCGAGGTTCGCGACGACGACCGCCCGGCCGCCGGCCCGGGCCAGCGCCGCGTCCATCGCCGCCAGGTCGACGCGGCCGGCGTCGTCGCGGGCGAACGTGCGCAGCGTGTCGCGGCCGCAGCCCAGGATCTGCAGCGCCTTGCGGGTGCTGACGTGCACCAGCCCGCTGCTGAACACCGGCATCGCCGGCAGCCCGGCCAGGCCGCGCGAGGTGACGTCCACCCCGTACTTGTCCGCCCACCAGTACCGCGCGCACGCCAGCCCCGCCACGTGCGCGAGCGTCGCGCTCGGCGTCAGCACCCCGCCGAACGACTCCGGCAGCCCGAACAGCTCCTTCAGCCAGCGCAGCACCACCGTCTCCGCCCGCGTCGCGAGCGGGGACGCCGTCCACAACCCGGCCACCTGGTCCAGCAGCGAGGCCGTCCAGTCGCCCGCCATCGCCGCCGGCGTCGACCCGCCCACCACGAAGTGGAAGAACCGCGGCCCGGTCGAGTGCGTCGCCGCCCCCGTCCCGATTCGGACCAGCCGCTCGACCGCGGCCACCGCGCCGTCCCCGGTCTCCGGCAGCGGGCCGTCCAGCTCGTCCAGGAGCGCGTCCGCCGCCGCGTCGTGGACGGGCCGGTCCCGCAGGCCCGCCAGATACGGCTCGGCCTCCCGCGCCACCACGGCGAGCGGCTCACCGGCCCTGTCATGTTCGTCAAGCGGATCACTCATGGCGCACAGCAGACCACACGGAGGGCCCCGGGGGAAACGGCCGCCGGCCTGCGACCCGCCCCTTGTGGTCTTGGGGCCGGTCGGCTACGGTCCCGCAAGGGTTCGCGCCCGGCGCCCCGGACGGCACCGTCCCGGCACGGCGGCGCGGCACCGCGCTCCCGCACCCCGCAGCGCGGGACATCAGGGGCTCGGCCACCCACCGCTGGGGTGGCCGGGCCCACCGCGCACCGGTCCCCGGACGTCCGCTACAAGACCGGCCGGATCCGGCCGCCCCACCGTGGCGCCATGAGAGTCCTCAACGCCGCCGGCCTGGCCCGCGCCGAGCAGTTCCTGCGGCTCAACGGCCGCGCCATCGACCGGCGCCGGTTCGCGCTCCACTTCCGCGGCGGACGGGGTCACAGCAGGTTCCCGACGGGCTCGCCCGCCAGGTCCCGCACCTCGTGCGCGAAATGGGCCTGGTCGGCGTAGCCCGCCGCGCACGCCGCGTCCGCCCGCGTCTCGCCCGCCCGGACCAGCGCCAGCGCCCGCTGGAACCGCAGCACCCGCTGCAGCGTCTTCGGCCCGTACCCGAACGCGGCGAGCGAGCGGCGGCGCAGCTGGCGCTCGCCGACGCCCAGGCCGTCCGCCACGTCCCGCACCGAGCCGCGCGCCAGCCCCGCGACCACCGCAGGGACCAGCGGATCGGGCGGACCCATCCGCTCCCGCACCGCCGCGACCAGCGCGGCGAGCCGGTCGCCGGCTCCCGCCACGGCCTCCGCCAGCCGGTCGGCGTCCGCGCCCCACAGGTCCCGCAGGGGGAGGCGCCCGTCGCGGATCGCGTCCGCCGGGACGCCGAGCGCCGGCGGCGCCGTGCCCGGCCGGAACCGCACCGCCGCCACGGCGTCGCCCGGCCGCATCGCCGCGGGGACCGGCCCGGTGTCCGGCCCCGCCACGAGGATCCCGGCCTCCGACCAGATCACGTCCACGCAGCCGTCCGGCACCACGCGCTGGACGTAGGGCTCGGCGTCGCGCGGCACCTCCGCCGTCCACGCGCAGGCCAGCCCGGGCGCCCCGTACTCGCGGTAGACCCGCCGTGCCGGAGCCGCCGTCCGGGCGGGGAGCGGGGGCCGGTGGGCGGTCGGGCTCATCACTCCTGCATACCACCCGACTAAGCGGGCAAGGGGCCTGAAAATCGACTAAAGCGGGAGAAGTCATGGCCAACGATCTTCAGGGCAAGACCATCGCGTTCCTCTGCGCGCCGGAGGGCACCGAGCAGGTGGAGCTCACCGAGCCCTGGGCGGCCGTCGAGGAGGCCGGCGGGACCCCGCGGCTCGTCTCCACCCAGTCCGGCCGGCTCCAGGCGTTCGACCACCTCGACAGGGCCGGCACCTTCCCCATCGACACCACCGTCGACGTCTCCGACCACACCGAGTTCGACGGCCTCCTCCTGCCGGGCGGCGTCGCCAACCCCGACTTCCTGCGCACCGATCCCGGCGCGGTCGCGTTCGCCAGGTCGTTCTTCGAGGCCGGCAAGCCCGTCGCGGTCATCTGCCACGGGCCGTGGACGCTCGTGGAGGCGGACGTCGTCCGGGGCCGCACCCTGACGTCCTGGCCCAGCCTCCAGACCGATCTGCGCAATGCGGGCGCCACATGGGTGGACGAAGAGGTACAGGTCTGCGAGGACGGGCCCAACGTCCTCGTCAGCAGCCGCAAGCCGGACGACCTCAAGGCGTTCTGCCGGGCCGCGGTGGAGGCGTTCGCGCGCTGACGGGCCACATGTGGTCTAGACCTCTGACCTAGACCATTCGGTGAACCGGGGGCGACCATATCCTGCATGAATATCCGTACCGGCAAGTAACTAAGTACGGTTGTGCACGTGACCCGTCGAGCGAAGATTGTCAGCACCATCGGTCCCGCCTGCTCCAGCACCGAGCAGATCAACGCCCTCGTCGAAGCCGGCATCGACGTCGCCCGCCTCAACATGAGCCACGGCGACCATGCCGTCCACGAGGAGGTCTACCACCGGATCAGGGCGGCGGCCGACGCCACCGGGCGCGGCGTCGGCATCCTCGCGGACCTGCAGGGCCCCAAGATCCGCATCGGGCGCTTCCCCGACGGGCCCGTGCGCCTCACGCTCGGCGACGAGTTCACCATCACCACCGAGGACGTCCCCGGCACCCGGCGGGAGGTGTCCACCACCTACCAGGGGCTGCCGGGCGACGTCAGCCCCGGCGACACCGTCCTCATCGACGACGGCCGCGTCGCGCTCAAGGTCGTCGACGTCGACGGGACCCGCGTCCGCACCACGGTCACCGTCGGCGGGATGGTCTCCGACAACAAGGGCCTGAACCTTCCCGGCGTCCCCGTCAGCGTCCCCGCCCTCACCGAGAAGGACGAGGCCGACCTGCGCTGGGCGCTGCGCCTCGGCGTCGACCTCGTCGCCCTCTCCTTCGTGCGGACGCCCGCCGACGCCGACATCTGCTACCAGATCATGGAGGAGGAGGGCGTCCGCGTCCCCCTCATCGGCAAGATCGAGAAGCCGCAGGCCGTCGAGCGCCTCCCCGAGATCGTCGCCGCCTTCGACGGCATCATGGTCGCCCGCGGCGACCTCGGCGTCGAGCTCCCGCTCGAACAGGTGCCGATCGTGCAGAAGCGCGCCATCGAGCTGTGCCGCGAGAAGGCCCGCCCGGTCATCGTGGCCACCCAGATGCTGGAGTCCATGATCTCCTCGCCGCGCCCCACCCGGGCGGAGACCTCCGACGTCGCCAACGCGGTGTTCGAGGGCGCCGACGCCGTCATGCTCTCCGGCGAGACGAGCGTCGGCCAGTACCCCGTCGAGTCCGTGCTCACCATGAGCCGCATCGTGCAGACCGCCGAGCAGGCGGCCCTGCACGCCACCCACACCCTGGAGCGGATGCCCGAGACGGTCGGGGGCGCCATCGCCCGCGCCGCCGCCGAGGTCGGCGCCATCGTGGGCGCCGAGGCCCTCGCCGCCTTCACCATGTCGGGCGAGACGGCCCGCCGCCTCTCCCGCTACCGCTCGCCGATCCCGCTGCTGGCCTTCACGTCCGTCCCCGCCGTCCGCGGCCGCCTCGCCCACGTCTGGGGCGTCGAGACCTTCATCGTCCCCCAGGTCGACCACACCGACGCCATGTTCGGCCAGGTCGAGCAATCCCTCCTCGAACTCGGCCGCGTCCAGAAGGGCGACAAGGTCGTCGTCGTCGCCGGCTCGCCTCCCGGCACCCCCGGCTCCACCAACGCGCTCCGCGTGCACAGCATCGGCGACGCGATAGCCATCCAGCACTGACGGCCATCCGGGCACCGACGGCGACCCGCCCCGCCGGGCACCGCGCACCGCACCCCGCGCGGTGCCCGGCTTTTTCCGCGCCGGCCTTCTCCCGCGCGCTCCCCGCCGCGCTCTTGCCCAACGCGCAGGTATCACCGCCCGATCTCATTTCCACTTCGCTCCGGAAACCCGGGCAACCCGCGGCCGCGAAGCGTCTCTCACATCGTGAGCCGCCGCCGGGCTTGCGGGGACGCGTCGGCGGCGCCGGGCCGCCGGCGGGCGGAGCGGATGCCCGCCGGGAGCGCGGCGGGGACGGTCGGCCGTCGCCGGGCGGGGCCGGGGAAGGCCGTTCGGTGGTGCCGGGAGCGGGACTCGAACCCGCACGCCCTTGCGGACAAATTCTTTTGAGGAATTCGCGTCTGCCTATTCCGCCATCCCGGCATGTTTATCCGGACATGTAACATATTGTCCGGTTCGTCGCCCCTGTCCGGGGCGGCTGCGGACCAGGGTAGCGGGTTTCGGTAGGGTCGTGCTCGTGGAGAGTGCTCGGCGCGTTGTGATCGCGGAAGACGAGGCCCTGATCCGGCTGGACCTGAAGGAGATGCTCCAGGAGGACGGCTACGAGGTCGTCGGGGAGGCCGGGGACGGCGAGGCCGCCGTGCGGCTGGCCCGCGAGCTGAAGCCGGACCTGGTGATCCTCGACGTCAAGATGCCGGTGCTGGACGGCATCTCGGCGGCCGAGCGGATCTCCGCGGAGCGGATCGCGCCGGTGGTGATCCTCACCGCGTTCTCCCAGCGCGAGCTCGTCCAGCGGGCGACGGAGGCCGGGGCGATGGCCTACCTCGTCAAGCCGTTCTCCAAGACCGACCTGGCGCCGGCCATCGAGATGGCCGTCAGCCGGTACACCGAGCTGCGGGCGCTGGAGGCGGAGGTCGCCGGGCTGCAGGAGCGGCTGGAGACCCGCAAGGTGGTCGACCGCGCGAAGGGGCTGCTGCAGCAGGCGCACGGCTGGTCCGAGCCCGAGGCGTTCCGCTGGATCCAGAAGACCTCGATGGACCGCAGGCTCACGATGCGCGCCGTCGCCGAGGCGGTCGTCGCGGGCGCGACCGGCGGCCGGGACGAGCCCGCCGCGGGCTGAGGGCCCCACTACCGCTTTCTGGCGAGTTGTCAAGGGCCAACCGCGGACACCGGCGTGCCCAATGTCCGTCACCCTCTGTAATCATCCCAGGCAAGTGCGGGTATCGGATGGGCACGGAGGAGTAACGAACGAGTAACCCTTCGATCCGGGGGTCCTGTTCTGGGGTGGGTCGACGGTGTACGACATAGCTGATCCCCGACTGCCCGTTTTCCGGTCCCCGGTTCTCGGTGTCGGGGCATGTCTCGTACCCGATCCCCTCCCGGATCCGGATGGAAAGGTTGGGCACCTTGCGGCGCAACATGATGAGGATCACCGGCGCGGTGGCGGTGAGCGCGGCGCTCGCGCTCAGCGCCGTGGCCTGCGGTGGCGACGATAGTGAGTCCGGTGGCAGCGACAACGAGGTCACGATCGGGTTCATGGGCGACCTGACCGGTGAGAACTCGGGCCTGGTGATCCCGCCCAAGCAGGGCGCGCAGCTGGCCATCGAGCAGTACAACGCCACGAACCCCAAGGTCAAGATCAACTTCAAGACCTACGACAGCCAGGGCAAGCCGGAGCAGGCGACCTCGCTGGCGCTCGGCGCGGTCAAGAACGACAAGATCGCCGGCCTGATCGGCCCGGCGTTCTCGGGCGAGTCGCAGAGCGTCGGCCCGATCCTGGAAGAGGCCAAGATCCCGAGCGTCTCGCCGTCGGCGACGAACATCACGCTCGGCGAGAAGGGCTGGAAGTACTGGCACCGCGTGGTCGCCGACGACGCGGCGCAGAGCGCCGGCGTCGCCGACTTCGTGATGAACTCGGGCGCCAAGAAGGTCTTCCTGGTCTCCGACAACCAGGACTACGGCAAGGGCCTCGCGGACGCCATCGAGAAGGCCGTCAAGGCCAAGGGCGCCCAGACCCAGAACGACGCGGTCGACGACAAGGGCACCGACTACTCCTCGACGGTCAACAAGATCAACGAGTTCAAGCCCGACTTCGTGTACTTCGGCGGCTACTACGCGGTCGCCGGCCGGCTGTTCAAGCAGCTGCGCGAGGGCGGCTACAAGGGCAAGATGATGTCCGGCGACGGCTCGCTCGCCACCGGCCTGATCGAGGGCACCGGCGAGAAGAACGCGCAGGGCACGCTGATCAGCTGCGGCTGCCTCATCGACCCGACCGGTAAGACCAACCCGAAGGCCAAGAAGTTCGCCGACGACTACAAGGCGAAGTTCGGCTCGGACGTCGCGATCTACTCGACCGAGGGCTACGACGCGGCCACCGCGTTCGTCGAGGCCGTCAAGGCCGGCAAGACCAAGCCCGAGGAGATCAACGAGTTCCTCAAGACGATCGACGTCCAGGGCGTCGGCAAGCAGATCAAGTTCGCCGAGAACGGCGAGCTCGCCACCCTGGACATCTACATCTACGAGGTGGAGGGCAACAAGCTTCCGCTGCTCGGCAAGGCAAGCGAGGCTAAGGTCTCCTAGGCGCGCCACCAGCGCCCCTGACGAGATCCCCTGATGGCGCGGGAGCGGGAGCGCTACAGCGCTCCCGCTCCTTCTCTGATTAAGGCGACCCCAAGGTGCTCGACGACTTCATCAATCAATTCTGGCCGTCGACCATCGACGGTCTGGCGCTCGGCGCGATCTACGCGCTGCTGGCGCTGGGCTACACGATGGTCTACGGCGTGCTGAGACTGATCAACTTCGCACACGCCGACATCTTCATGGTCGGCACGTTCGCGGCCCTGTGGACCGTGCGCACGCTGGGCGTCGGCACGGTCGGCGGCATCGCGCTCGTGGGGGTGGTGGCGCTGTCCGCGGTGGTGGCCGGCCTCATCACCGCGGGAAGCGCCATGCTGCTCGAAGTGACAGCGTACCGACCGCTCCGGAAACGGGGGGCGTCCAGGCTGGCGGCGCTGATCTCGGCCATCGGGGCGTCGATCTTCATCCAGCAGCTGTTCGCGACGGTGGTCGTGTACCGGGTGTTCGGCACTTCCAAGGAGGGCGGGCGGCTGCCCGTCGACGAGCACTTCAAGCAGCTCACGAACGTGGTGGACGTCGGGCCGATCCAGATCAGCAACGACAAGGTGATCATCTTCGTCGGCGCGGTGCTGATGATGATCGCGCTCGACCAGTTCGTGAACCGGACGAAGCTCGGCCGCGGCATCCGCTCGACCGCGCAGGACCCGGAGACGGCCGTGCTGATGGGCGTCAACATCGACCGGGTCGTGTCGGTGACGTTCGTGGTCGGCGGCGTGATGGCGGGCGTCGCGGCGGCGCTGTACTTCCTGCGCTTCGAGCAGACGAACTACTTCGTCGGGTTCCTGCTCGGCATCAAGGCGTTCACGGCGGCGGTCCTCGGCGGCATCGGCAACATCCGCGGCGCCCTGGCCGGCGGTTTCGTCCTCGGGCTGCTCGAGATGTACGGTTCGAGCCTGTTCGGTTCGCAGTGGCGCGACGTCGTCGCGTTCACCGTGCTGATCCTGGTCCTGATGTTCCGTCCCACCGGCATCCTCGGTGAGTCCCTCCAGCAGGCGCGCGCATGAACCTCACAAAGACGATCAACGGCAAGGCGGGGAAGCGGGGCGCCGCCCTCTCCCTCGATCCGCTGCGGAACTGGTGGGCGGGCGCCCCCGGGTGGCAGCGCTGGGCCGTGTACATCCTGCTCATCATCGGCGGCGTCTTCCTGCCGAGCGAGGCGATCGGCAGCTTCATGGCGCCGAGCGGGGCCAGCTGGCCGTCGATGCTCAGCGACCAGATCGCCATCTACGTGCTGCTGGCCCTGGGCCTGAACGTCGTGGTCGGCATGGCCGGCCTCCTGGACCTCGGCTACGTCGCGTTCTACGCGGTCGGCGGCTACACCATCGCGATCTTCGCGGTGCGGTACCACTGGAGCTTCTGGGAGACGCTCGTCCTCGCGATCCTGTTCTCGGCGCTGGCGGGCGTGATCCTCGGGGCGCCGACGCTGCGGCTCCGCGGCGACTACCTGGCGATCGTGACGCTCGGCTTCGGTGAGATCGTCAAGCGGACCGCGAACAACAGCTCGTTCGTGAACGGCCCGCGCGGTGTGCAGGGCATCCCGCACCCGCCGTCGCTGTCGGAGTTCGAGATCTTCGGCGTGCAGCCGCTGAAGTACGGGCTGCTGGACTCGCGGCCGTACTACTACATGCTGCTGGCGTTCATCATCATCGCGATCATCTTCGTCCGGCGGCTGGACGCCTCGCGCGTCGGCCGCGCGTGGGCGTCGATCCGCGAGGACGAGGACGCGGCCGAGCTGATGGGCGTGCCGACGTTCCGGTTCAAGCTGGCGGCGTTCGCGATCGGCGCGGCGATCGGCGGCAGCGGCGGCGTCGTGTTCGCCGCGAAGCAGACGTCGATCCTGCCGGCGAACTTCGAGTTCATCGTGTCGGCGCTGATCCTGGCGGCGGTCGTGCTGGGCGGCTCGGGGAACATCCCGGGCGCGATGCTGGGCGCGTTCGTGGTGGCGTGGCTGCCCGAGCGGTTCCGGTTCCTGGACGAGTACCGCATGCTGATCTTCGGCGGCGCGCTCGTGCTGATGATGATCTTCCGTCCGGAGGGTCTGTGGCCGTCGCGGCGGCGCAAGGCCGAGCTGGCGGAGGGCGGCGGAGGCATGGGCAGCATGGGCGCCGAGGTCGCCGGGCCGGGTCAGTCCGAGACCGCGGAGGTGGGCAAGTGAGCGGGGCGGACGAGCGCAAGCCGGTCCTGGAGCTGCGCGACGTCGTGATGCGGTTCGGCGGCGTCGTGGCGCTGAACAAGGTGCAGATCACCATCCGCGAGGGGGAGATCTTCGCCCTGATCGGGCCGAACGGCGCCGGGAAGACGACGGTGTTCAACGTGACCACCGGCGTCTACAAGCCGAGCGAGGGCCAGGTCGTCTTCGACGGCAAGCGCATCGACGGCAAGAAGCGCTTCGTCGTGACGAAGCTGGGCATCGCCCGGACGTTCCAGAACGTGCGGCTGTTCCACAACATGACCGCGCTGGAGAACGTCCTGGTGGGCGCGGACGCGCACCACCGCACGGGCCTCGCCGGCGCGGCGCTCGGGCTGCCCTGGTTCCACCGCGAGGAGCGGCAGGGCCGGGAGCTGGCCCGCGAGCTGCTGGAGCTGGTGGGGATCCCGCACCGGGCCGAGGAGGCGGCGAAGAACCTGCCGTACGGCGACCAGCGCCGGCTGGAGATCGCCCGGGCGCTGGCCACCAGGCCGAAGCTGCTGCTGCTGGACGAGCCGGCGGCGGGCATGAACCCGGCGGAGAAGGCGGCGCTGCAGGACCTGATCCGCAAGATCCGCGACACCGGGGTGACCGTCCTGCTCATCGAGCACGACATGAGCCTGGTGATGGGGATCAGCGACCGGGTCGCGGTGCTGGACTTCGGGCAGAAGATCGCCGACGGCCTGCCGGCCGAGGTGCAGAACGATCCGCGGGTGATCGAGGCGTATCTGGGGGCTCCGGCCGATGCTTCTTGAGATCGACGACATTCACGTCCACTACGGAAAGATCGCGGCGCTCAAGGGCATCTCGGTGTCCGTGGACGAGGGCGAGATCGTCACGCTGATCGGCGCGAACGGCGCCGGGAAGACGACGACGCTGAAGACCATCTCGGGCCTGCGGAACCTGACGTCCGGCAAGATCACCTTCGACGGCCGGGACATCAGCCGGATGCCGGGCCACAAGCGGGTGTCGGCCGGGATCGGGCAGGCGCCGGAAGGGCGCGGCATCTTCCCCGGCATGACCGTGGAGGAGAACCTCCTCATGGGCGCGTACGCCCGCACGGACGACGCGTCCAAGGAGCTGGCGGAGGCCTACGAGCTGTTCCCGCGGCTGGCCGAGCGCAAGTCGCAGGCGGGCGGCACCATGTCCGGCGGCGAGCAGCAGATGCTCGCGATCGGGCGGGCGCTGATGGCCAAGCCGAAGGTGCTGCTGCTGGACGAGCCGTCCATGGGCCTCGCGCCGATGCTGGTGCAGCAGATCTTCTCGATCATCGAGGAGATCAACCGGCGCGGCACCACGGTGCTGCTGGTGGAGCAGAACGCCCAGCAGGCGCTGCAGATCGCGCACCGCGCCTACGTCCTGGAGACGGGGCGCGTGGTGAAGTCGGCGCCGGCGCGCGACCTGCTCGACGACCCGCAGGTCCGCGCCGCGTACCTCGGCGGCGAGTCGGGCGACGACCTGGGCGGAGCGGCCGTGCCGGACGCGGCGGCGGCCGAGTCCCCGGACGGCGCCGGGGAGGCCGAGTAGAGGAGGCCGAGCAGCGGCACGGTGCGCGCGCCCGCCGGGCCCGGTCCGTCCGGGCCCGGCGGGCGCCGCCGTGTCCGGGCCGGTGCGTTCAGGGCCGGTGCGTTCAGGGGAGCGCGATCTCGGCGGGGGCCGGGTCGCCGGTGGAGCCGACGGGCGGGGAGCCGTAGAGCCTGATCGCCTTCGTCTTCGCGCCGCGCGGTATGTCGAACCACAGGTCGAACTCGACGCGCATGAACGATCCGACGGAGAGCCGCTCGGGCTGGCGCTTGATCATGGTGGCGTTGACGTCGGGGGAGTGCGTCCGGCCGTCGGCGGTGACGAGCCGCTGCTTCCAGGTGTCGAAGACCTGGATGTCGCGGCCGGTGTTGACGGCGAGGATCCGGACGCGGGTGAAGGCGCCCTTGGCGTCCATCGCGGCGTGGGTGCCCATGACGTCGGTCATGGCGTCGCTGAAGCCGATCACGGTGAAGCGCAAGTCGGCGCTCTGCCCGGTCTTGCCGTGGAGGACGGCCTCGCCCTCGCGGGCCTTCTCGGCGGGGATCGTGTAGGTGGCGGCCGCGTGGCGGCCGCCCGAGGCCGGGCCGGAGCAGGCCGCCGGCGCGAGCGCCGCGGCGAGGGCGGCGGCGACGGCCGGGACGGCGGACAGGACGGTGGACGGACGGGTGCGCGTGTCACGGTGGCGCATGATCCGGAACGTACGGCCGATCGGCGACGGGATGAACCGGCCGATTTCGTTTCGCAACCCAACTGCAACCGGTGACGGACCTACGCCGGTGTCGAGCGGCCCTGCGACGGTGCGGGCGGCGGACCGCCCCCGGACATGCGTTGACCCGGGATCACCTTTGGGGCCGTACGAGCCTTCCCCGGGCGCGTACGTTGTCTACTCGGTGATCCCGGGCCGTTCCCGTCCACGCTACAGACCCCCGGGCGCGCATCGCAAAGAAAGTGCGCATCGCGGCCCGCGGCCGCCGGCGGTCAGGCGCCGGACGGGGCGTCCCGCAGCATGCAGGTGAGCCGGGCGGTGCAGACCCGCCGGTCCCGGTCGTCGGTGATGACGATGTCGTAGGTGGCGAGGGTGCGCCCGCCGTGCGCGCGGGTCGCCACGCCCGTGACGTACCCCTCGGTCGCCGACCGGTGGTGGGTGGCGTTGATCTCGATGCCGACGGCGATCCGCCCCGGGCCGGCGTGCATCGCCGAGCCGGCGGAGCCGAGGGTCTCGGCGAGGACGCAGGACGCGCCGCCGTGCAGCAGCCCGTACGGCTGGGTGTTGCCCTTGACCGGCATGCGGCCCACGACGCGCTCGGCCGAGACCTCCAGGTACTCCACGCCCATGGCCTTGGCCAGGTCGCCGTGCCCGTCGAAGTCCCCGCCGGAGCTGAGCTTCGCGGCCACATCCTGCGGGGACATCCCGCTGGTGTCAGTCACTTACGCCTCCACACAACTGTCGTACGCGCAGACTAGAGTCCTGGTGTGGCGACGACACCAGCGACCCCTGACAAGCGTGACCGGCTCCTCCTGCTCGACGGGCACTCCCTGGCCTACCGGGCGTTCTTCGCGCTGCCGGTGGAGAACTTCTCCACCACCGACGGGCAGCCGACCAACGCCGTGTACGGCTTCACCTCGATGCTCATCAACGTGCTGCGCGACGAGCAGCCGTCCCACATCGCGGTGGCGTTCGACCGGTCGGAGCCGACGTTCCGGCACGAGCAGTACGTGGAGTACAAGGCGGGGCGGCAGAAGACCCCCGACGAGTTCCGCAGCCAGGTCAGCCTGATCTTCGAGGTGCTGGACGCGCTGCGCATCCCGCGGCTGTCGGTCGCCGGGTACGAGGCCGACGACATCATCGCCACGCTGTCCGTCCAGGCCGCCGAGGCGGGCATGGAGACCCTGATCGTCACCGGCGACCGGGACGCGTTCCAGCTCGTCAACGAGCACGTCACCATCCTGTACCCGGTGCGCGGCGTGTCCGAGCTCGCCCGGATGGACCCGGCCGCCGTCGAGGCCAAGTACGGCGTCCCGCCCGAGCGGTACCGCGAGCTGGCCGCGCTGGTCGGGGAGAGCAGCGACAACCTGCCGGGCGTGCCCGGCGTCGGCCCGAAGACCGCCGCGAAGTGGCTCGCCAAGTACGGCGACCTCGACACCCTCGTCGCCCGCGTCGACGAGATCAAGGGCAAGGCCGGCGACAGCCTGCGCGAGCACCTCGCCGGCGTGCTGCGCAACCACCAGATCAACAAGCTCGACACCGAGGTCCCCCTGGATCTGGCGCCGCCGCAGCTGACCATGGGCCAGTGGGACCGCGAGGAGATCCACACCCTGTTCGACTCGCTGCAGTTCCGCGTCCTGCGCGAGCGCCTGTACGCGTCGCTGTCGGCGGCCGAGCCGGAGGCCGACGAGGGCTTCGAGGTCGAGCTCGACGCCCTCGAACCCGGCGCGCTCGGCACCTGGCTGGAGGCGAACGCCGGCGAGCGGCTCGGCATCGCCGTCACCGGCACGTGGGGGCGCGGCACCGGCGAGATCACCGCGCTGGCCCTCGCGTCCAAGAAGGGGCCGGCCGTCCACCTCGACCCGGCCGAGCTGATCGAGGACGACGAGCGCGCCCTCGCCGCCTACCTCGCCGACCCGGCGCGCCCCAAGGCGATCCACGAGGCCAAGGGCCCGATGCTGGCGTTCGCCGCGCGCGGCATGCGGCTGGAGGGCGTCACCAGCGACACCGCGCTCGCCGCGTACCTCGCGCTCCCCGGGCAGCGGACGTTCGACCTCGCCGACCTCGTCCTGCGCTACCTGCACCGCGAGCTGCGCAGCGAGGCCGAGGACTCGGGCCAGCTCACCCTGGACGGCTCCGGCGAGGAGGAGGCGGCCGAGGCCCTCGCGGTCCGGGCGCGCGCCGTCACCGAGCTGGCCGACGTCCTCGACCAGGACCTGGAGAAGCGCGGCGCCACCCGCCTCCTGCACGAGGTGGAGCTGCCGCTCGTCGGCGTCCTGGCGGACATGGAGCGCGCGGGCATCGCCGTGGACGCCGACCACCTGGCGCACCTGTCGGCGTCCCTGGGCGGCCAGGTCAAGGAGCAGGAGCAGCTGGCCCACAACGCCGTCGGCCACGACTTCAACCTCGGGTCGCCCAAGCAGGTCCAGCAGGTCCTGTTCGACGAGCTGAACCTCCCCAAGACCAAGCGCACCAAGACCGGCTACACGACCGACTCCGAGGCGCTGACGACCCTCCTGGAGAAGGACGGACACCCCGTCCTGGAGCACATCCTGCGCTGGCGCGAGGTCGCCAAGCTCAAGAGCATCGTCGACTCGCTCATCCCGATGCTCGACGACGCCGGCCGCATCCACACCACGTTCAACCAGATGATCGCCGCGACCGGCCGGCTCTCCTCGACCGACCCGAACCTGCAGAACATCCCGATCCGCACCGCCGAGGGGCGGCAGATCCGGGAGGCGTTCGTCGTCGGCGAGGGCTACGAGTCCCTGCTCACCGCCGACTACTCGCAGATCGAGCTGCGCATCATGGCGCACCTCTCCGAGGACGAGGCGCTCCTGGAGGCGTTCGGCTCCGGCGCCGACTTCCACACCATCACCGCGTCCCGCGTCTTCGGCCTGCCGCCCGAGCAGATCGACTCCGAGCTCCGCGCCCGCATCAAGGCGATGAACTACGGGCTCGCCTACGGCCTGTCCGCCTACGGCCTCTCCCAGCAGCTGCGCATCTCCCCGGACGAGGCGCGCGGCCTCATGGAGGAGTACTTCGAGCAGTTCGGCGGCGTCCGCGACTACCTGCGCGACGTCGTCGCCAAGGCCCGCCAGGACGGCTACACCCAGACCATCCTCGGCCGCCGCCGCTACCTGCCCGACCTGAACTCCGACAACCGGCAGCGCCGCGAGATGGCCGAGCGCATGGCCCTCAACGCCCCCATCCAGGGCTCCGCAGCCGACATCATCAAGGTCGCCAGCCTCAACGTCGACCGGGCCCTCCGCGAGGCCGGCCTCACGTCCCGCATGCTCCTCCAGGTCCACGACGAGCTCGTCTTCGAAGTGGCCCCCGGCGAACTCGACACCTTGAAGACGCTGGTCAGGACCGAGATGGCCGGCGCCTACGAGCTGCGCGCCCCGCTGAGCGTCTCCATGGGCACCGGCCGAACCTGGCAGGAAGCGGCGCACTAGCCGCCCCCGCCCCGCAGAGCCGACCCGCCCTGCAGAGCCGACGGACACGGAGCGGCGGCAACTCCGTCATGCCCGGTGGCTCGCTGCGGCTTGCGAGGTGCGGGCGAGGGCGTTCTATGGCGCGGTAAGGGGCGGGTCCGAGGCGGGTCTCGGCCGCTGCCTTGTTGTCATAAGAACGGCAATGCACATTTGGGCGGATGCGGGACGGGCCGGGGGTGGTGCGTGGGGATCTTGCGGGTACGGCGGTAGGTGTCCTAGATGTCCGGGGGGTCGTACGCTGTCCCCCTGGTCCTGTTCGGGTCTACCGGCGGGGGTATCGTGCCTCTCCTTCACAAGATCGCTGGAGTTGTGATCGTCTGCGCCGTGGTCCTCGGGCTGACGCTGCCGGGCGAGCGGCGCGGGCGGGACGGGGGGAGCTCGGCCGAGCGGGCCGGGGCCGCGTCCCGGGCGGCCCCCGGGGCGGCGCCCGCGGCGCAGGCCGCGAAGGCGGGCGCGACGCCCGCGGCCTCGGCATCGGGGACGGCGTCGCCGTCCGCGTCGGCGTCCGCGCCGATCCCCGCGGCGGCGCCCGCGGCGGTCGCGGCCAAGGCGAACGAGCTGGGCCAGGTGCCGGTGCTGATGTACCACCGGATCCTGAAGAAGCCCGAGCTGTCGCTGGACCGCTCGACCAAGGAGCTGTACGACGAGCTGACGCGGCTCGCGAAGGACGGCTACTACCCGATCACGGCGGCCGAGTTCACCGGCGGCCGGTTCGCCGTCCCGGCGGGCAGGCACCCGGTGGTGCTCACGTTCGACGACAGCACGCCGGGGCACTTCGCCCTCGACGCGCAGGGAAACCCGAAGCCCGACACCGCCGTGGCGATCATCGAGCAGGTCGCGCGGGAGAACCCGGGGTTCCGGCCGGTGGCCACGTTCTACTTGAACAAGGACCTGTTCGGGATGGACGACGTGCAGGCCGCGGCCGGGCTGAAGTGGCTGCAGCAGCACGGGTTCGAGATCGGCAACCACACGATGACGCACCCGAGCCTGGCCGGCATGTCCGAAAAGGGGGTGCGCAAGGAGATCGGCGGCATGGAGGACGAGATCGTCCAGCTCACCGGGACGCACACCACCACGTTCGCCTACCCGTTCGGGTCCGTGCCGAAGAAGGCCGCGTGGGCGGAGAAGGACGGCGGCCGGTACTCCTTCCAGGGGATGTTCCTCGCCGGCTGGCGTCCGGCGCTGTCGCCGTTCGACGACGACTTCGACCGGTGGAAGATCGACCGGATCCGCTCCGAGGGTAAGATCAAGGAGAACGACTGCAAGAAGTACTGCTCGACCGCGTGGCTCGACTATCTGGACAAGCACCCGGATGAGCGGTACACATCTGACGGGGACCCGAACACCGTCACGTTTCCGAAGGCCGCCGAAGACCGGCTCGCCAAGGAGTACCGGGACCGTGCGCGGACTTACTGATCATCGCCGCCCCGGGCGGATTGACCCCGCGAGATCGGTCCCATATCCTGATCGCTGCGCTGTGGGCCTGCGCGCGCTTCGGACGGAGCAGGCTCGCGCTCGGTCAGGTCGGCGACAACGGTTCGGTTCACTGACGCGGCACGACCCGCGTCCCATTCCGGTCTTCGGCAGGGCGGATAAAGGCCCTCCGCGCACAACCCATACGACTTCCATGTCCGTACCGGAGCCAGCCGACACATGACGAGCAGCACCGAGGCCACCTCGACCACCCCGCAGGTAGCGGTCAACGACATCGGGTCGCAGGAAGCCTTCCTTGCGGCGATCGACGAGACCATCAAGTACTTCAACGACGGCGACATTGTCGAGGGCACTGTCGTCAAGGTCGATCGTGACGAGGTCCTCCTCGACATCGGCTACAAGACCGAGGGCGTCATCCCCTCGCGCGAGCTCTCCATCAAGCACGACGTCGACCCCAACGAGGTCGTCACCGTCGGAGACCACGTCGAGGCCCTCGTCCTCCAGAAGGAGGACAAGGAAGGCCGTCTGATCCTGTCCAAGAAGCGCGCCCAGTACGAGCGCGCCTGGGGCACGATCGAGAAGATCAAGGACGAGGACGGCATCGTCACCGGCACGGTCATCGAGGTCGTCAAGGGCGGCCTCATCCTCGACATCGGCCTGCGCGGCTTCCTGCCCGCGTCGCTGGTCGAGATGCGCCGCGTCCGCGACCTGCAGCCCTACGTGGGCCGCGAGCTCGAGGCCAAGATCATCGAGCTGGACAAGAACCGCAACAACGTGGTCCTGTCCCGCCGCGCCTGGCTGGAGCAGACGCAGAGCGAGGTCCGCCAGACCTTCCTCAACACCCTGCAGAAGGGCCAGGTCCGCAAGGGCGTCGTGTCCTCGATCGTCAACTTCGGCGCGTTCGTCGACCTCGGCGGCGTCGACGGCCTCGTGCACGTCTCCGAGCTGTCCTGGAAGCACATCGACCACCCGTCCGAGGTCGTCGAGGTCGGCCAGGAGGTCACGGTCGAGGTCCTGGACGTCGACATGGAGCGCGAGCGCGTCTCCCTGTCGCTCAAGGCCACCCAGGAAGACCCCTGGCAGCAGTTCGCCCGCACCCACCAGATCGGCCAGGTCGTGCCGGGCCGCGTCACCAAGCTGGTGCCGTTCGGCGCGTTCGTCCGGGTCGAGGAGGGCATCGAGGGCCTGGTGCACATCTCCGAGCTGGCCGAGCGGCACGTGGAGATCCCCGAGCAGGTCGTCCAGGTCGGCGACGAGATCTTCGTCAAGATCATCGACATCGACCTCGACCGGCGCCGCATCAGCCTGTCGCTGAAGCAGGCCAACGAGGGCGCCGTCGGGATCGACGAGGAGGACTTCGACCCGACCCTGTACGGCATGCCCGCCGAGTACGACGAGCAGGGCAACTACAAGTACCCCGAGGGCTTCGACGCCGAGACCGGCGAGTGGCTGGAGGGCTTCGACGAGCAGCGCGAGACCTGGGAGCGGCAGTACGCCGAGGCCCGCGCCCGCTTCGACGCCCACCGCCGGCAGATCGAGGAGGCCCGCAAGGCCGAGGCGGAGGCCGACACCGCGCCCGCGGGCGGCGGCGGCGAGACCTCCTACTCCGGCGGCGGCGAGAGCGAGTCCGGCGGCGGTGCGCTCGCCACCGACGAGGCGCTCGCCGCGCTGCGGGAGAAGCTCTCCGGCGGCCAGTAGCCGCACCCTCCTCCGGCGGCCCGCCCGCCGGTGACGAACAACACGAGCACGGCCGGAGAACGATCTTCAAGATCGGCCTCCGGCCGTGCTTCGGTTGCGCCACCATGGCGGGGGAGACCCGCGTCCCCGACGCGTCACCGCACCCCGAAGGTCCGCTCGTCCCCCGGGAGCACTCGTTCAATTGGCCAGCACAGAAACCGGCGCCGCCGTCGGCGCCAGGCCCGGCGGCCCCGCCGCGACCGGCCCCTCGATCGTCCCGCAGGGCCCAGCCCGACTCGCCCTGATCGCCGTCACGGTCGCGGTGCTCGCGCAGACGCTGCGGTTCTCCCTGCCGCAGCTCGACCACTTCGCCGACAAGGCCGGCATCGCGGTGGCCGCGGCCGGCCTGCTCGTCATCTACCTCGCCGGGCTCCTCGCCCCGCTCATCCGCCGCGCCGCCGGGCCGCGCGGGCTGCTGCTCGCCGGCGCCGGCGGGCTGTTCGCGGTCCGGCTGCTCGCGCAGGCCATCGACCCGCGCACCTGGCTGGCGTTCGCCGGCACCGCCATCGGCATGATCGCGCTCGCGGCGCTGTACGAGGGCGCCCGCGGCCTGTCCGGCGTGGGCTTCGCCACCGCGGCGGTCGCCGGCCTCGCGATCGACACCGCGGTGCGGATGTGCTTCGCCACCTGGGACCCCGTCTGGCGGGACGGGCCCGGCCCGTGGCTGGCGTGCCTGGCGTTCGTCGGCGCCGGCGCCGCCGCCCTCTACCGCGAGCTGGCGTCCGGGCCGGTCGCCGCGCCGGGCGTGTCCTGGCGGGACGCGCTGGGCGCCGCGGCGCTCGGGCCGTTCCTCGCCCTGCAGATCCTCGTGCTGTCCAGCCCCGCGTTCGTCGCGTCGTCCGGGTGGCAGTCGCTGACCGGCGCGCACGTCACGATCGTCATCGGGCAGGGGCTCGCGCTCGCGTTCCTCGCCTCCGGACTCGCCGTGCGGGCCGTGCCGGGCGGGGTCTGCGTCCTCGGCGGCACGCTCCTCGGGGTCGGCGCGGGCGCCGTCGCCGGGACGTACGCGGTCTCCGGCATCGAGGTCGTCCCCGTCGTGATCGCCGGCCAGGTGGCGGCGGCGTGGCTGCTGGCCGTGGCGGTCCGCGCGCCGCTGCGCCGCGCCGGCAGCGGCGGGCCGGTCTGGCGGATCGACGCCGGCGCCGCGCTCGGCGGCCTGCTCCTCGCCGGGATCCTGATCCCGTACCAGGTCAGCGCGGTGTCGCCGCTGCCGTTCCCGAACAACCTGCTGCCCGGCCTCGCCGGCATCCTGCTCGGCGCGCTCGCCGCGTTCGCCGCGGCCCGCGGCGGCCCGCTGCCCGCCCGCGCCCCGCTGCGCGCGCTCACCGCGGGCGCCGCCGCCCTCGTGCTGCTCGCCGGCACGCTGGTGTTCACCGTGGCCGCGCCGTCCGGCGAGGCGCAGCCCGCGGCCGCCGCCGGGGAGGTGCGGGTGCTCAGCTACAACATCCACGACGCGGTCGACCAGTCCGGGCAGCTCGACCCGGAGGGCATCGCCCGCGTCATCGAGGGCCAGCGGGCCCAGGTCGTGCTGCTCCAGGAGGCCGGGCGCGGGGCGCTGACGTCCGGCACCGCCGACGTCGGCGTGTGGCTGTCGCGGCGCCTCGGCATGAAGCTGATCTGGGGCCCGGCCGCCGACGGGCAGTTCGGCAACGCGATCCTGACGTCGCTGCCGGTGCGCAGCTCCGGGACGGGCCGCATGCCGCGCGGCGACTGGTCGCAGATCCGCGGCTACGTGTGGGCGCGGCTCGCCGTCGGCAAGACCACGATGGACGTGTGGTCGACGCACCTGGAGGGCGGCGACGACCAGGCCGCGGAGCGCTCCCGGGAGATCAGCGCGCTGCTGCGCGCCTGGGGCGGCGCGCCCCGCACGCTGATCGGCGGCGACTTCAACGCCGACGCCGGCAGCCCCGAGCTGGCCGCGATGACCGACGGCACCGACCTGCGCAGCACCGCCCTCGGCGGCGAGGCGTACCCGACCCGGCCGGACGGCGCCGTCCACGACTGGATCTTCGGGTCGGACGGCATCCTCGTCACCGACTACGAGGTGCCGAAGTCGGACGCCTCCGACCACTACCCGGTCGCGGTGACCGTCCGGATCGAGCGGTGACCGGACCGGGCGGCCGTCCGCCGCTAAGGTCGTCCCCATGAGCGCAGAGGCGGTCGTGATCGAGCGGGCGGTCCCCGGCGACGCCGGGGAGCTGCTGACCGTCCAGCGCGCCGCCTACGTCGCGGAGGCGCAGCTGTACGGCGACCCGTTCCTGCCGCCCCTGGTCGAGTCGGCCGAGCAGCTGCGCAAGGTCCTGGAGACGGACGCGGTCGTGCTGAAGGCCGTCCTCGGCGGCCGCCTCGTCGGCGCGGTCCGCGCCCAGTTCAGCGACCACACGTGCCTGGTGGGGCGGCTCGTGGTCGTCCCCGACCTGCAGGGACGCGGCATCGGGCGGCGCCTCCTCGCCGCCCTGGAGGCCGAGGTCGCCGGCCGGGTCGACGCCTGCGTGCTGTTCACCGGCCACCTCAGCGAGTCCAACCTGCGCCTGTACCGCCGCCTCGGCTACTCCGAGACGCACCGCGAACGCGTCGCCGCGCACCTCACCCTCGTGCACATGCGCAAACCCCTCGTCCCTGCCGAAACGGGGTAGCCACTAGGGTGAGCCCGTGCTGAAAGTGGGACTCACCGGCGGAATCGGGTCGGGCAAGAGCGAGGTGTCCGCGCTGCTGGGCGAGCGCGGCGCGGTGGTCATCGACGCCGACGAGATCGCCCGGGAGGTCGTCGAGCCGGGCACCCCCGGCCACGCCGCCGTCGTGGCGGAGTTCGGCGCGGACGTCCTGCTGCCGTCCGGCGCCCTCGACCGGGAGAAGCTCGGCAGGATCGTGTTCGCCGACCCCGACCGCCTCGCCGCGCTGAACGCGATCGTCCACCCCCTCGTCGGCGAGCGCATGCAGGAACTGATGGACGCGGCCCCGTCCGGCGCCGTCGTCGTCTACGACGTCCCCCTGCTGGCGGAGAACGGCCTGGCCCCCATGTACGACGAGGTCGTGGTCGTGGACGCCCCCGAGGAGACGCAGCTCGAACGGCTCACGTCCCGCCGCGGCATGTCCGAGGAGGACGCCCGCGCCCGTATGGCCAACCAGGCGTCCCGCGAGGAACGCCTGGCCGTCGCCACCCACGTGATCGACAACTCCGGCACCCTGGACGACCTGAAGGCCCAGGTGGACGACCTCTGGGAGGCCCTCACCCGCCGCGCCGCCTCCCAGGACCCCGATTCCTAGGACGGGCGTCCTAGAACGGGGCGTCGAGTGGGAGGCGGCGGACCTCCTGGAGGTAGGGGTCCAGCTCGCCCGGTTCGAAGCGGCACATGCCGATCGCGTACCAGAATTCGGCGGTGGCGTCGCCCTCGAACTTGTAGCGGCCGTCCGGCGCGAGGGCGGCCCAGCCCTCGGCGAGGCCGAGGAGGGTGGCGCGGCGCGCGGGGGCGTCGCGGTCCGCGACGTCCCAGAGGATGATGGCGCCGTCGTCGCCGGCCGTGGCGAGGAGGGTGCCGTCGGGGCTGAACTCCGCCGACCAGATCCGCCGGGTGTGGCCGGTGAGGGTGTGCAGGAGACGCCCGTCGGAGGGGTTCCAGAGCCGGACCACCATGTCGTCGCCCGCGCTGGCGAGCATCTCCCCGGACGGGTGGAACGCCGTCGTCCACAGGCGGCCGGTGTGGGCGGTGAGGGTGTGGAGCGCCTGCCCGGTGGACGGATCCCACAGTCGGACGGTGCCGTCGTTGCTCGCGCTGGCGAGGGTCTCCCCGGAGGGTGAGAACACCACCCGGTACACGCGGTCGGTGTGGCCCCGCATGGCGGCCTTGAGTTCGCCGGTGCGGGGGTGCCAGAGGCGGACGAGGCCGTCGTCGCAGCCGGTGGCGAGGAGCGCGCCGCCCGGCTGGAAGTCGATGGAGCGGACGCGGCCGCGGTGGTCGGCGAGGTTGACGGTCTCCCGGCCGGTCGTCCAGTACCAGAGGCGGACCGAGTCGTCGTCGTTGGCGGTGGCGAGGACGTCCCCGGCGGGCGCGAACGCCTGCGCCCACACGTGGTCGGTCTCGACGTTCAGCTCCCGCTCGAAGGTCCCCGTCCCGGCCTGCCACAGGTGGACGCCGCCGTCGTTCGTGGCGGTCGCGAGCTGGGAGTCGCGCGTGTTGAACGCGACGGAGGTCAGGTTGTCGGCGACGCCGCGCAGCTCGCGGATCATCCGGCCGGTGCGCGGCTCCCAGAGCCGGACGAGGCCGTCGTTGCCGCTGGAGGCGAGCATCCCGCCGTCCGGGCTGAACGCGACCCCGGTGACGCGGCGGCCGTGGCCGCGCAGGACGACGCGGCACTGCCCGGTCTCGGCGTCCCACAGCCGCGCGGTGCCGTCGTTGCTGCTGGTGGCGAGCTGCGCGCCGTCGGGGCGGAACGCGACCGGCCACACCGCGCCGCGGTGCCCGGCGAGTTCGAGCCGCTGCCGCCCGGTCCGCGGATCCCACAGCCGGACCGACCCGGCGCTGTCGGCGGTGACGAGGCGGCCGCCGTCCGGGCTGAACAGCGCCTGGTAGATGCCGCCCTCGTGGCCGGACAGGACGCTGCGCCGCGCGCCGTCCGCCCAGATGCGGACCGAGCCGTCGGTGTCGCCGGTGACGAGGAGGTCCCCGCCGGGGTGGAACGCGATCGCGTAGACGCGCCCGGTGTGGCCGAGCAGCTCCTGCTCGATCTCGCCGGTGCGGATGTCCCAGAGCCGGACGACGCCGGCCTCGTCCCCGGCGGCGAGGACGGAGCCGTCCGGGTGGAAGACGGCGCGGAACACCGCGCCCCGGTGGCCGGTCAGCTCCCGCCGCAGCGCGCCCGCGGCGAGGTCCCAGACGCGCAGCGTGCCGCCCGCGTCGCCGGTGACCATGAGGGAGCCGGCGGTGTCGAACACCGCGGTGTAGACGGGCGCGGTGTGCCCGGACAGCTCGTGCAGGAGGGCGCCGGAGGCGGTGTCCCAGACGCGGATCGCGCCGTCCGCGGCGCCCGCCGCGAGGAGGTCGCCGCCCGATGGGGCGCGGCCGCCCAGCACGACCGGCCACACGCCTTCGGGGTGGACGGCGAGGACGTGCGCCGCGTGCCCGGTGGCGAGGTCCCACACCCGGACGGTGCCGTCCGCCGAGCCGCTCGCCAGCAGGTTGCCGCCGGAGTCGAACGCGACCGCGTAGGCGCGGTCGGTGTGGCCCTGGAGCGTCCGCAGGGGAGTGCCCGTGACGGCGTCGCACACGAGGACGCCGCCGTCCTCGCTGCCCACGGCCACCACGGACCCGCCGGGGCTGTAGGCGAGCGGCTGCGGGAGGCGGCTGGTCGCGAAGTGGAACCCGTAGGGGACGCCGACCGCGGGCGGCGCGATCTGGATCTCGACGGGGCGGCCGGGCGCGATCGCGGCCTCGCGGAGTTCGGGCGCGGCGGCGATCCGGTCGGGGAGCACCGCGTCGATGAGGGCCGCGCGGGTCCAGCGGCCGCCGCCGACGGCGGCGTCGCGCAGGTCGGCGCGGGCGAGCCGCGCCCGGGACAGGTCGGCGCCGCGCAGGTCGGCCCCGGTGAGGCGCGCCTCGTCCAGCCGCGCCCCGGCCAGCGACGCGTCCCGCAGGACCGCCCCGGACAGGTTCGCGCCGACGAGCTGCGCGTCGGTGAGGTCGGCGCCGGTGAGGTCGACCTCCTGCAGATCGCGGTAGGACAGGTCCTCGCCCTGGAGGCGCGCCCCGCGCAGATCGGTGCGGGCCGGGGTGCGCAGCCGGGTCGTGACGCGGATCGCGTTGGCGCGGGAGACGTCGTCGGCGCCGGGGTCGGCGAGGACGCCGGCCGCCCAGTCCTGGCAGGCGCGCGTGTCGGCGAGGTCGCACAGGAAGTCGACGCTGAGCCGGCTCAGCGTGCGGCGGCCGAGCGCCGCCGGCGTCGCGCCGCGCGCGAACTCGTCCGCGATGTGCCGCGCGACGAGCCACTCCATCACCGACGTGTGGATGAACCCGAACAGCCCGTCGTCGGTGCGGACGAGCAGGCTCCCGGCGCCGACGGCGTGCGTCAACTGGTGCGGCGACATCCGGCCGCCGGCGAGGCCGGTGAGGGTGTCGGCGACGTCGGCCAGTTCCGCGAGGCTGAGGAACTGGTCGTCGCCCTCCCAGAGCCGCAGCGCGAGCGTGCCGACGGCCCGCCACATGTCGTCGGCCTTCAGCCCCGGCGGCCCGCCGGAGCCGCCGACCCGGTCGGCCTCGTAGGCGAGCCAGGCCGACAGGATCTCCTGGTACAGGTCGGCGGGCGACAGGGTGCGGCGGGCCCGCGCGACCGCGCGCAGCCGGTCCTCGGGCAGGTCGGCGATGAACGACAGCATCCGCGGGTTGGCGGTGAGGGCGAGCAGCTCCTCGATCCCGGCGAGCAGGGACAGGCGCGCCTCGGCGGCGTCCTCGTCCCCGTACCGGTTCACCAGGTAGGAGCGGACCTGCGGGGGCGCGAACTCCTCCAGGCCGAGGACGCGCCGGTGCGGCAGCACGCCGACCCGCTCGCCGAGGGCCGTCAGCACCTGCGCCTGCGACTTGAAGTGCTGCGTCCGGCTCGCCACCACGATCTTGGCCTTGTCCTGGGCGGCCTGCAGCAGCGTGTCGAGGTGGTCGGCGGCCTGGTCGTAGGTCATCCGGGTGACCAGCTCGTCGAACCCGTCGAACAGCAGCACGATGCGGCCCTGGCGGAGCATGTAGTGGAACGCCTTGAGGTCGATCAGCTCCTCGCCGTGGTTGGCGAGGTGCGCGGCGACCAGGCCGTCCACCGAGTGCGCCTTGTCCAGCGCCCGCAGCTCGATGAGGATCGGCACGACGTGCGGCAGCTCCTCGGGGATGCGGCGGGCCAGCTCGCGCAGCGCGAACGTCTTGCCGCGCCCGAAGTCGCCCAGCAGCAGCACGAACCGGCCGTGGTCGGCGGCCAGCAGCCGCAGCATCTCGCCGACGGCGTCCTCGCGGACGGTCCCGGCCGGCGCCGCGCCCTCGCCCGGCGCCTGGAACCGGTCGAGCTCCCGGAACCGCTGCGGGACGTACAGCGACGGGGGGTACTGCCCGTCGGCGGACAGCCGCCGCGTCTGCGCCGCCACGTACTCCGACAGGTCGAGCAGGCCCTGGAACTCGGTGAGGCTGCGCACCCGGACGCCGCGCCGCAGCGCGTCCTCGCGCAGGGACCGGGCGGGCGGCGGCCCCACGAACACCAGCTCCGACCCGTGGTCGGTGCCGTCGGCGTGGACCTGCCGGACGAACGCGTCGACGTCCGCCTCGGTGACCTGCCCGACGTGGGCGCCGATGCGGTACTGCCGGACGAACCCGTCCTCCAGGTGGGTGAGCAGCAGGTGCGGCGGGTCGGCGCGGCCGTCCTCGCGCGGGGCCGGGACGATCCGCCGGATCGTCGCCCGCTCGAACCGCGTCTCGCACGCCTCGGTGAGCCGGTCGAGCAGCCGTGCCGCCGGGTCGGGGACGGGCTCGGCGGCGCCGTCCGGGGCGGGGCCGATCTCCGGTGCGGGCGGGGCGGGCGGCGCCTCCGCGCGGGGCGCCGGGAACGTTCCCGCGGTGCCCGGCCAGGGCCGGTCGAGCCGCTCGGGGCCGCGCCGCTCGGCGTCCTCGGGGATCCAGCGCTCCAGGCCGTCCCGGCGCAGCACGACGATCTGGTGGCGCCCCGGGCCGAGCGCGGGGACGGCCGGGACGCCCCGGCCGCCGAGCAGCGGGACGGCGCCGAACTCCGACTCCGTCCCCTGGAAGAACACGTTGACGTGGCCGCCGAGCAGCATCTCCACGGTCTCCGGATCGCGCAGGGCGCCCGGCTCCCCGGCGATGGGGGTGTGCTCCACCGCGGCGAGGCGGAGCCAGCCCTCGTCCTCGAAATGGCGGAGCCGCTCGTTGAACCAGGCGGCCTGCGCGCGGCCCACCTGCCCGTAGCGGTCCTCCTCGCGGTGCGTCTGCGGCAGCGTCGAGTTGAGGCCGGCGACCACGACCCGCAGGTCCGGGACGGGGAACAGCGTCCACGGCTGCGCGCTGTCGAAGATCAGCGCGTCGATGCCCTGGTAGAACTCTCTGAACAGGCCCGCGTAGTGCCGCCATTTCGGCCAGTACGGCGGCTGCGGCTCGATGTCGTCGGCCTCGCAGCCGGCGAAGTACGCCCGGCACGCCGCGCGGGTGACGTCGTGGGTGCCCGGCACGACCACCACGCGCTGCGCCTCCAGGCCGAGCAGCGCCCGCAGGCCGGTCAGGAACGACAGCGCCTCGGCGAACTCCTTGCGGCTGCCCGAGTGGGTGATGTTGCCGGTGACGACCAGCAGGTCCGGGCGGGGCACGCCGGAGTCGGCCAGCCGCGTCACGTCGCTCCAGATGCGGTCCTGCAGCTCGGTGGCGGTGGTCGGCTCGCCCGGCTCGGCGAGCGTCCGGCCGAACCGGGGGCCCGAGACGTGCAGGACGCTGACGTGCTCGCGCGGCTCGGGCCCGGAGCCCGCCGCCGGGAACGCGGGCGCGGCCACGGGCGCCCGGCGCGCCGGCCGCTCCCCGACCGGCCCCTGCGGCCCGTCAGGCGCTTCCAGACGCCCCGGCAGGACGCCGCCGCCGTCCGGTGCGGAGGCCGGTGCGGAGGGGCCGCCGCCGGGGAACACGGGGCCGTCCAGGGGCCGCGCGTGGCCGGCGAGGGCCTCCCGGATGCGCCGCATCAGCAGCCCGCGCGCCTCGTCCGGGTCGTCGATCCCCACGAGGTCCACGTAGGTGATCGTGGACAGCAGCCCGTCGATGGGGCAGTCCTCGATCCGGACCGTGACGAGCTTGCGGGCCGGGTCGTCGGGGTCGGCCCGCAGCGCCGCCATCCACTCCAGCCGCCCGTACCGGGAGCGCAGGTAGTTGCGCGACAGGACCGCCACCACGGCCTTGGCCTCCGACAGGCCCCGGTCCATGAAGTCGATGAAGTTGGTCCCCGGCACGAAGTCCCACGCCTGCATCATCGTCCGGTGCCCGGCGGCCTCCAGCTGCCACGCGATCCAGGACGCCCACCGCTCGTCGGCGGGGGAGTAGCTGATGAAGAAGTCGGTGGGGCGCTCCTGTGCTGTGCGGCCGGGGGGTGTCATGCCGCCAGTATCGCGCGGCGGGCCGCGCGGAACAGGGTCCCGGGGACGTTTTTCGATCTTGGCGGGCGGGCGGGTCGTGAGATCATGGCGGCCGTGCCGCCCCCGATGCAGACCCTGCGCCGCACCGCCCGCTCCCTGGGCGTACTCGACCGGATCCGGATCGGGGTCCTCGCGGCCGGGCTCGTGTTCGTCGCCACCGGCCTGCTCCCGGCCGGCACGGCGCGGGCCAGTATCGGCCGGATCGCGCCGCTGCTGCTGTTCCTGTTCAGCGTGATCGTCCTGGCGGAGCTGACCAAGGAGGCCGGGGTCTTCGACGCGATCGCGCAGCGGATGGCGCGCGCCGGGCGGGGGAGCTACGCGGCGCTGTTCCTGCTGTGCGTGGCGTTCGCGTCGCTCACCACGGTCTTCCTGAACCTCGACACGACCGCGGTGCTGCTGACCCCCGTCATGCTGGCGCTGGCGGCGCGCGCGGGGATCGCGACGCTGCCGCTGGCCATGACGACGGTGTGGCTGGCCAACACCGCGAGCCTCCTGCTGCCGGTGTCGAACCTGACCAACCTGCTCGCCGCCGACCGGGTGGCCCTGGAGACCCGTGCCTTCGCGGCCCGCATGTGGCTGCCGCAGCTGGCGGTCCTGGCCGTCACGATGGCGCTGCTGTGGGCGTTCTACTGGCGCCGCCGCATGCGCGGGGAGGACGCCTACGACCCGCCCGACCCGGTGCCCGTCCGCGACCGCGTGCTGTTCTCCGCGACGGGGGGCGCGTGCCTGCTGTTCATCGGCGCGATCCTCGCCGGCGTGCACACCGGCGTGCAGCTCGGCGTCGCCGCGACCGCCGCCGCCGCCGTGGCCGTCGCCGCCTTCGCGGTGCGCGACCGGTCGGCGCTGCGCCCCGCGCTCGTCCCCTGGCAGCTCATGGTGTTCGTCACCGGGCTGTTCCTCGTCGTCCCCACGCTCGAACGGTGGGGGCTGGACGACGCGATGCGGGCCCTCGTCGGCCACGACGGCGACGCCGCCGGGGCCTTCCGGGCGGCGTTCTCCGGCGCGGGCCTGTCGAACGTGCTCAACAACCTCCCCGCGTACGTGGCGGGGGAGTCGGCCGTACCGGCGTCGAACAAGGAGCAGCTCCTCTCCCTGCTCATCGGGACGAACGTGGGGCCGGTCATCACCCCGTGGGGTTCGCTCGCCACGCTGCTGTGGTTCGAGTGGTGCCGGCGGTGGGACGTGCGCGTACCGATCCGCAAGTTCGTCCTCACGGGGGCCGTCCTGGCGGTCCTGGGCTGCGCCGCCTCGGTTGGCGCGCTCCTGCTGACCGGCCGGGCGGGCTAGATCGGGCGCGTCGGCCGGGCGGGCTGGAGACCGGGCGCGTCGGCCGGGTGGGCTAGAGGACGACGCGGAAGCTGCCGTCCGGCATGGCTATCGAGGCCGTGGTCTCCAGGAGGCGGTCGAGGAGGTCCGGGCGCGCCGCCACGAACCCGAGCTCGGACGCCGGGCGGTCGATGCAGAGCTCGTAGGGGCCGCCGTCCAGGCGGCGGAACTCGGCGCCCGCCTCGGCGGCCAGCAGCGCCCCGGCGGGCAGGTCGACGATCTCGGGCAGGTAGCCGACGATGCCGTCGATGTCCCCGCGCGCGAGCATCGCCCAGCAGACCAGCGGCGCCCACAGCTGGAGCATGCGCGCGGACCGCTTCTCCAGGGCCGTGCGCATGGTGAACGCCACAAGATCGTTCGGCTCGACCTGGTGGCCCTGCGTCCATGCCAGGACCGGATGCTCCTCCCGGCCCGGACGCGGGCGGTCGGGCAGCGTCAGGAGCGACTCGTCCGGCCCCAGCGCGCCCTTACCGCGGATCGCCGACCACGTGCGGCCGGACACCGGGTCGTGGACGACGCCCAAGACCGGTTCGGCGCGCGCGCACAGCGCCAGGCCCACCGCGTACACGGGCATCCCGATCGCCACGTTGTTGGTGCCGTCCAGCGGGTCGACGAGCCACACCATCTCCTCGCCCGGCGCGCCGTCGAGGACGCCGGACTCCTCCGCGATGATGCGGTGCCCGGGATACGCGGCCCGCAACCGGGCGAGGATCACCTCCTCGGCGGCCGTGTCCAGCGCCGTCACCACGTCCGGGCCCGCGCCCTTCGGGCGGATCTCCAGCGGCTCGCCCGCGCGGGCGCTCAGCAGGGCGCCCGCCGCCTCGGCGGCGTCCACCGCCACGGCGCGGGCCTCGGAGAGATCGACCGGGACGGCCGCTGACGGGGTCGGGGGTCTCATCGGGCCTCCTGCGGGTCCGGGCGGCGGCCTACCGGCGCGCCGAGCAGTGGGCGGCGGCGATCCTGGCCGCGGACCGGCGCAGGGCGCGCTCGGTCCCGGCTTGATCGGAACGGGACCGGCGCACGCGGTGCGTGGGCGTGCCGAGCGGGCCGAGCGACAGGTCGCCGCCGCCCGGCGTCTGCCGGCCGAGGGCGACCGTGGCCGCGTCCCGGCCGCCCTCGATGAGGGTGCTGTGGAACACCCCGGCGGGCAGGGTGTACGACTCGCCCGTCCGGTGCGCGGCGGAGCGGCGCGGGGCGCAGTCGACGGCGCGCCCCGTCGCCCTCAGCTCGTCCACGTCGCCGTGGCTGATGACCTCGAAGACCTGCTGCGACGCCGTACCGGCAGCCTCCGCCACGTCCATCCGCACGTTCCGCACCGTCCCGTACAGGACGAAGCTCAGCAGGTCCCAGCTGTGGCAGTGCACCGGCGAGGTGGTGGTCGGCGCGGGCCGCACCTCCGGCGTCCAGATGTGCAGGCACACGCCGAGATCGCCGGTGCGCTCCACCGGGAGGCACAGGAAGCCCAGCGGGTGCCGCACCGCCGGGACGTGCGGCGCGCCCGCCGCGATGCCGCCCAGGATCTCGCCGAGGACGCGCCCCGCCCACGCCGGCAGCGTCCGCTCGGCGGTCCCGGCGCGGATCTCCTCCCGGATCTCGGCGTACCTCACTCGTAGGGGTCCTTCGCTCGCAGCGCCTTGCGGATGATCTCGATGACGTCCCGGTCGGTGTAGCCGGACGCCAGCTCGATGCCGATCACCTCGAAGAGCTTGCGGACCTGCTCGACCGTCGGCTCCTCGTCCAGCGGCGCCAGCCTCGCCCGCTCGACCGGGACGCGGCGCGCCTGGTCGAGGCTGGTCTGCAGCTCCGCGCTCACCCAGCTGTAGTAGAACTTGTTGCTGTCGACGACCAGGGCCTCGCCGCGCGGGTCGTCCCGGGTGACCACCACCCGCGACGACGCGAGGTCGTACCGCAGCGTCGTCATGGTCTGCGCCAGGCCGATGTCGATGTCGAGCATCGCGAACCGCTGCTTGTGCCAGCACGCCGCGAGGATCGTCGCGTACGCCTCCTTGCGGGTGCGCTCCAGCGTCCACGGCTCGCCCGTCGCGTCCGGGCCGTCCGACACCGAGCGGCGGTGCCGGGCGTACGCCTCGCACACCTCCACGTTGGAGGGGTCGAGGATCTCCACCCGGAACAGCAGCGTGCGCCGCTCCCTGCGGGCCGCCGCCACGCACTCGGGCAGCGTGCGGGCGCGGATGTAGGTGCCCGTCCCGCCCTTGAAGAACCACCGGTCGGTGTCGCGGCGCGCCTCCTCCAGGACGTGCGCGACCTGCGCGCCGCCGATGACGCGGACCACCGTCGACTCGTCCAGCGCGCGCTTGGTGCCGGCCAGGACGTCCTCGAAGCTCTCGACGCGGGTCAGCTTGGCGCTCAGCTCGCCCAGCGTGGCCGACGACGACCGCAGCGTGTCGCGGACCTCCGCCTCGACCGGGATGCGCCGCCCCCGGTCCCGCAGCACCGACGTCGCCAGGAGGCCGATCACCGCGAGGATGCCGCTGTTGGTGATCTCGTCCTCGTTCGGCAGGTTCACCCCGAGGCCGAGCACGGCGACGACGATCGCCAGCACCAGCGCGATCACCGCGTCGGCGTTCTTCCCGAGCCAGTTCGTGAAGCGGGTCATGTTCGGCTGGCACCCCGTCCTAGTCGCGCCGTCATCGTAACCACAGTGCAACGAATGCGGAAAAGCCCGGCCGGTAAGGGCTTCGGTCACTTGCGCGATCGACGGTCGGCCTGATCGCCATAGACTCTTCGCATGCGCGTACGGGGCCGCTGGGCGGGGGCGTGGGCGGGGGCGTGGCCGACCCGCCGCTCACGCGCGCTCGACGTCTTCCTCGCCGTCTCCCTGGCCGCCGGCGACGCCGTGTTCCTGTGGTTCTCCGACCAGAGGTTCTGGCTGCCGCCCTGGGTCGTCTCGGCGTGCAGCGTCGTCCTCGGGCTCGCGCTGGTCGTGCGGCGCGTCCATCCCGTCGGCCTCGCCCTCTTCCTGCTCGTGTTCGGGACGGTCACCGGGGCGGGCGTCTTCGCCACGCTGGTCATCCTGTACTCGCTCGCCGCGTACGCCCCGTCCCGCCGGACGGTGCTGACGATCGCCGCCGTCACCTACGCCGCCGGGCTGGCGTTCCCGTCCCCGACGGCGGCGACGGAGACCTTCGCCGCGCAGGCGATCTTCGGCATCGCGTTCGTCGCCGTCCCCGTCCTGCTGGGCCTTTACATGGGTGCGCGCAAGCAACTCCTTGCATCGCTCCAGGAGCGCACGGCCAGGCTCGAACGCGAACAGCACCTCCTCGCGGAGCGCGCGCGGGGAGAGGAACGCACCCGTATCGCGCGGGAGATGCACGACGTGGTCGCCAACCGGATCAGCGTCATGGTCGTGCACGCGGGCGCGCTCAAGGCGATCGCCGGCCGCGACCCCGTCCGGGCCGCCGAGACCGCCGGCGTCATCGGGGACATGGGCCGCCAGGCGCTGGAGGAGCTGCGGCACGTCATCGGAGTCCTGCGCCAGGGCGAGCAGGCGCTGCCCCAGGAGGCGGTCACGCTCGCCCACGTCCGCGAGCTCGTCGGCCAGTCCGGCGCCGCCGGCCTCCGCGTCGACATGTCGGTCAGCGGCGAGGAGCGCCCGATGCCCTACGCCGTGGGGCGGACGCTCTACCGCCTCGTCCAGGAGGCCCTCACCAACGTCCACAAGCACGCCGGGTCCGCCGACACCCGGGTGTCCCTCGGCCTGCTGCCCGAGGCGATCGAGGTGTCGGTCGTCAACGACCCGCCCACCGCCCGGCCCGAGCACCGGCTGCCGAGCGGCGGGAACGGCCTGGTCGGGCTGCGCGAGCGCGTCCACGCGCTCGGCGGCAGCTTCGAGGCGGGGCCCTGCGAGGGCGGCTACGCCGTCCGGGCCCGGCTGCCGCTGCCCGCCTCCTGACCGGCGGGGACGGGCCGCGCACCGGCGCCGGCCGGGAATGTCGCAGGCCCTGCATACAGTTGTCGGAGCAGGTAGTACGCCGGGACAGGGGAGTGCCGATGCGTCCAGTCACCGACCTGCGGCGCCGCGTCGCGCCGTTCGAGGTCGTCACCGAGATGAAGCCGTCCGGCGACCAGCCGCAGGCGATCGCCGAGCTGGCCGACCGCATCCGGCGCGGCGACAAGGACGCGGTGCTGCTCGGCGCCACCGGCACCGGGAAGACCGCCACGATCGCGTGGCTGGTGGAGAAGCTGCAGCGGCCCGTCCTGGTCATGCAGCCGAACAAGACGCTCGCCGCGCAGTTCGCCAACGAGCTGCGCGAGATGCTGCCGAACAACGCCGTCGAGTACTTCGTGTCGTACTACGACTACTACCAGCCCGAGGCGTACATCCCGCAGACCGACACCTACATCGAGAAGGACTCCTCGATCAACGATGAGGTCGACCGGCTGCGGCACTCGGCGACCAACTCGCTGCTCACCCGCCGCGACACCGTCGTCGTCGCGTCGGTGTCGTGCATCTACGGCCTCGGCACGCCGCAGGAGTACGTCGACCGGATGGTGCGGCTGCACGTCGGCCAGGAGATCGACCGCGACGACCTGCTCCGGCAGCTCGTCGGCATGCAGTACACCCGCAACGACCTCGCGTTCACCCGCGGCACGTTCCGGGTCCGCGGCGACACCATCGAGATCATCCCGCAGTACGAGGAGCTCGCCGTCCGCATCGAGATGTTCGGCGACGAGATCGAGAAGCTCGCCACCCTGCATCCCCTCACCGGCGAGCTGATCACCGAGGACGACGAGCTGTACGTGTTCCCCGCCTCGCACTACGTCGCCGGGCCCGAGCGGATGGAGCGGGCGATCCGCGACATCGAGGCCGAGCTGGAGGAGACCCTCGCCGCAATGGAGCGGCAGGGCAAGATGCTGGAGGCGCAGCGGCTGCGCATGCGCACCACCTACGACATCGAGATGATGCGGCAGGTCGGCACCTGCTCCGGCATCGAGAACTACTCCCGGCACATCGACGGCCGCGGCCCCGGCTCGGCCCCCAACACCCTCCTCGACTACTTCCCGGAGGACTTCCTCCTCGTCATCGACGAGTCGCACCAGACCGTCCCGCAGATCGGCGCAATGTACGAGGGCGACGCGTCCCGCAAGCGGATGCTGGTCGAGCACGGGTTCCGGCTGCCGTCCGCGATGGACAACCGCCCGCTGAAGTGGGAGGAGTTCCTCGACCGCATCGGCCAGACCGTCTACCTGTCCGCGACGCCCGGCCCCTACGAGCTGAACCGCGTCAAGGGCGACGTCGTGGAGCAGGTCATCCGCCCGACCGGGCTCATCGACCCCGAGATCGTCGTCAAGCCCACCAAGGGCCAGATCGACGACCTCATCCACGAGATCCGCGAGCGCACCGAGCGCGACGAGCGCGTCCTCGTCACCACCCTCACCAAGAAGATGGCCGAGGACCTCACCGACTACCTCCTCGAACTCGGCATCCGGGTCCGCTACCTGCACAGCGAGGTCGACACCCTCCGCCGCATCGAGCTGCTCCGGGAGCTGCGCACCGGCGAGTTCGACGTCCTCGTGGGCATCAACCTGCTCCGCGAGGGCCTCGACCTGCCCGAGGTCTCCCTGGTCGCGATCCTCGACGCCGACAAGGAGGGCTTCCTGCGGTCCGAGACGTCCCTCATCCAGACGATCGGCCGCGCGGCCCGCAACGTGTCCGGCCAGGTCCACATGTACGCCGACACGGTCACCCCGTCGATGGAGCGGGCGATCGACGAGACCAACCGGCGCCGCGCCAAGCAGCAGGCCTACAACGCCGAGCACGGCATCGAGCCGACGGCGCTGCGCAAGCGGATCGCCGACATCCTCGACTCCCTCGCCCGCGAGGACGCCGACACCGAGACCCTCATCGGCGGCGCCGGCCGCCAGCAGTCCCGCGGCAAGGCCCCCGTCCCCGGCCTGGCGTCCAAGGCCCGGGAGGTCGGCCGCCACGCCGCCGACCTGGTCGGCGACCGGCCCCGCGAGGAGCTGGAGGCGCTGATCGAGCAGATGACCGAGCAGATGCACCAGGCCGCCGCCGACCTGCAGTTCGAGCTCGCCGCCCGCCTCCGCGACGAGATCAAGGAGCTCAAGCGCGAACTCCGCGACATGAAGGAGGCCGGCGTCAAGTGAGCCGGCCCCCGGGCGGCGGGGTGAAGCCGAGCACGACGCGGTCTTCGACGGGGCGGTAGCCGAGGCGCCGGTAGATGCCGTTGCTCGTCGGGTTGGCGAGGTCGGTGAACAGCACGACGTGCTCGGCGCCCGCGTCCAGCGCGCCCTGGGTGACGGCGGCGGTGACCGCCGCGCCGTAGCCGCGGCGCCGGTGCTCCGGCGGCGTGTACACCGGCGCCACCCTGGCCATGCCCGCGACGACCTCGGTGCGTCCCGCCATCGCCACCGGCCTGGCGCCGATCTCCCAGAAGACCACCCCGCCCGCCGCGATCCTGCCGTCGACCAGCCCCGGGTTCGCGCGCCTGGGCTCCCCGGCGTCCGCGTAGAACGCGGTGAACCACTCCATCGCCAGGCCGCGGTCGGCGCCGCCCGCCACCCGCGCGGTGCCCTCGGGCGGCGGAGCGGGGGCGTCCAGGCGGCCGAGCCGGTAGAGCCGCTGCCGCATCGCGACCGTGCTCGCCGCCCCCGTCCTCTTCGTCCACGCGTCCGCGAACGCCGCGGCGGCCTCCGGCGCCCCGTTGATCCCGGACACCGCCGCGCCCCGCCCGGCCAGCGTCTCCGCCAGTTCCGCGGCCGCCGCCTCCGGCATCGCGCTCAGCATCGGCGGGTGCGCGCCGGTCCACAGGCACGCGCCCGCGACCCGCCCGCCCTCCGTCCACCAGCCGAGCAGCGCCTCCCCGAAGAGGCCCGGGCCCTGGACGCGCATGGACTCGGTCACGGTCAGCGGCACGGTGTTCGCGACGGGATCGGCCCGCAGGAAGCCGCCCGCCCGCGCGAGGAACCCGTCGAGATCGTCGGTGAGTGTCCAGGCCATACCCGAGCATGCCCCCGCCGCCGCGGCGCCCGCATCCGGTTTTCCCCCGGAAATTCGCCGGACGGGCGGGACCATGGCGGCGTCCCGCCTGCCCGCCTTCGCCGGAGTCAGGCGCGGCGGGGGGTGACGAGGCCGGACTCGTAGGCGAAGACGACCAGCTGGGCGCGGTCGCGGGCGCCCAGCTTGGTCATCGCGCGGCTGACGTGGGTCTTGGCGGTGGTCGGGCTGATCACCATGTGCGCGGCGATCTCGTCGTTGGACAGGCCGCGGGCCACCAGCGCGGTGACCTCGCGTTCGCGGTTGGTCAGCACGTCGAGGGCGCCGGGCGCGGGCTCGGGGCGGCGGGCGACGTACTCGCCGATCAGCCGCCGGGTGATCGCGGGGGACAGCAGGGCGTCGCCGCGGGCCGCGACGCGGACGCCCTGCACCAGGTCGGCGGGCTCGGTGTCCTTGACCATGAACCCGCAGGCGCCGGCGCGCAGGGCGTTGAAGACGTACTCGTCCAGGCCGTAGTTGGTGAGGATCACGACGTGGACGCCCGCCAGCCGCTCGTCGGCGGCGATCAGCCGGGTCGCCTCGATGCCGTCCATCACCGGCATCTGGACGTCGATGAGCGCGACGTCCGGCCGGTGCTCGACGGCGAGCGCGACGCCCTCCTCGCCGTTCGCCGCCTCGGCCACCACCTCGACGTCGTCCTCGATCTCCAGCAGGGCGCGGAAACCGCCGCGGATCAGCGCCTGGTCGTCCACGAGGAGCACGCGGATCACGCCTCGCCTCCCAGGGGGAGCTCGGCGCACACGGTGAAGCCGCCCTCGGGCCGGGGCTCGGCGCGGAGCCGCCCGCCGAGCGCCGCGACGCGCTCGCGCATCCCGAGCAGGCCGGTGCCCGGGACGGGCGGCGCGTCCGGGTCCGCCTTGCCGTCGTCGTCGACCCGCACGACCAGCCCGCCGGGGGTGTAGTCGATGCGCACCTCGGCGGACGCGCCGCCCGCGTGCCGGGAGACGTTGGTGAGGGCCTCCTGGACGATCCGGTACGCGGCCCGGTCGACCTCGGCGGGCAGGTCGCGCCGGGTGCCGGAGACCGTCACGGTGGCGGGCAGCCCGGTCGAGCGGGCGCGTTCCACGAGGTCGTGCAGGCGGTCCAGGCCGCTGGCGGCGGCCTCGTCGTCCGGCCCGCCGGGGTCGCGCAGCACCTCCAGGGTGGCGCGCAGCTCGCGCATCGCGTCGCCGCTGGCCTCCTGGACGGCCAGCAGCGCGGGCGGCACCTCCTCGCCGCGCCTGCGCGCCACGTGGACGGCGACGCCCGCCTGCACCTTGATGATCGAGATGCTGTGCGTGAGGGAGTCGTGCAGCTCGCGGGCGATGCGCAGCCGCTCCTCGCCCGCGCGGCGCCGGGCCGCCTCCTCGCGGGTGCGCTCGGCCTCCGCGGCGCGCCGCTCGACCTCCTCCAGGTACGCCTGCCGGTGCCGGGTCACCGTCGCCGCCACGCCGGCCGCCACGAACCAGCCGAGCAGCAGCGAGGTGTTCTCCAGGCCCTCCACGGGTCCGTCGGCGCCGGGCAGGTTCACCGCCAGGTCGGCGCCGAGGAAGGCCGCGGCCGCCAGCGCCGCCGCGGGCCAGCGGCCGGCCCTGGCCGCCCCGAACACCGCCACCAGGACGGGGAAGACGGCCGAGGGGCCCGGCTGCACGTGCACGGCGACCGCGAGCATGCAGGGCGTGCCGACGAGCAGCGCGGCCAGCGGCGCGCGCCGCCACGCGACGACCGCGAGCGAGCCGGCGAGGGCGAGCACGACGTCCAGCGGGCCCGAACCCGCCGTGAAGATCACGAAGAGCACCGGCAGGACGGCCACCGCGGCGGCGAGCAGACCGTCCTGGGCGAGCGGCGGCAACCGGTCGATGAACCTCATCTGGGTAGGTTAAGCGGCTTTTCCGCCGGGGTCCTCCGCCGCACGTCGCAATGGACGAGTACTCCCGGGGTTGTAGACGGGCGGAACCTGCTCCCCGGGTGCCGCGCGAAGGTGTCTTCCCCGGCAGGACGACCGCCGGCCGGTCCGGCCGTGACGATGTCCGGCATGACGATTAACGAAGCGACGACGAGGACGGCGGACGCCCGGCCGGACGCCCGGCCGGGGCTCGTCCTGGCCGCGGTGGCCGTCGTGCAGTTCATGGTTTCCTTGGACCTGTCGGTCGTGAACGTCGGGCTTCCGCAGATCGGCGCCGGCCTCGGCTTCAGCGCGGTGGGCGTGACCTGGGTGATCCACGCCTATGCGCTGACCTTCGGCGGCCTGCTCCTGCTGGGCGGCAAGGCCGCCGACCGGTACGGCCGCAGAAGGGTCCTGCTGCTGGGGCTCGGGCTGTTCGGGCTCGCCTCACTCCTCGGCGGTCTCGCGCAGGTGCCCGGCCATCTGGTCGCCGCCCGCGCCGCGCAGGGGGTGGGCGCCGCCATGCTGGCCCCCGCCGCGCTGGCGCTGCTGACCGAGGCGTTCCCCACGGGCCGCGCCCGCGTCCGGGCCTTCGGGATCTGGAGCGCGGTGAACGCCGCCGGCGGCGCCCTCGGCGTGCTGATCGGCGGCGTGCTCACCGAGTACGCGAGCTGGCGCTGGGTGATGTTCGTGAACGTGCCGATGGCCGCCGCCGCGCTGGCCATGGCGTGGCGGGGCATCAGGTCCGCTCCGGCGCCCGCCCGCGGCGGCCGCCCGGACGTGCTCGGCGCCGTCCTGGCCACGGGCGGCCTGACCCTGCTGGTGTTCGGCGTCGTCCGCACCGAGCAGAACTCGTGGACGTCGCCGGTCACCGTGGCGACGCTGGCGGCGGCCGCCGTGCTGCTGGCCGCGTTCGTCCTCGTGGAGCGGGGCACGCCCCGCGATCCGCTGGTCCGGCTCGGCCTGTTCGCCAACCGCTCGGTGACCGGCGCGAACGCCGTCAACCTCCTGGTCGGCGGGGCCATGGCCTCGTCCTTCTACTTCATGTCCCTCTACCTGCAGCGGGTGCTCGGCCACGGCGCGGCGCTGACCGGGGCCATGTTCCTGCCGTTCGCCCTCGGCGTGATCGCCGGCTCCGTCCTCGCCGTCCGGATCGGCTACCGCGCCGCCCCCAGGACCGTGCTGGCCGGCGGCGCGGCGATGACCGCGGCCGGGTTCGCCTGGTTCGGCCTGATCAGCTCGGACGGCTCGTACGCGAGCGACGTCCTCGGCCCGTCGATCGTCGCCAGCGTCGGGATCGGGCTCTGCCTCGCGCCGCTCGTCTCCACCGCCACCGCCGGCGTCGCGTCCCACGAGACCGGCGTCGCCGCCGGCCTGCTCAACAGCTCCCGCCAGATCGGCGCCTCGCTCGGCCTCGCGGCCCTCGGCACCGCCGCCCACCACCGCACCGGCGGCATCGTCACGCCCGCGACCCTCAACGACGGGTACGCGCTCGGCATGGTCCTCGGCGCGGTCCTCCTGGCCTCCGCGGTCCTCATCGCCCTGGCCGTCCTGCCCCGCACGGGCCCGCCGGCGCCGCGGCGGGAAGGGGGCCCGGAATGACCGTCACCCCGATCGACCTCTTCTCGTCCTCCGTCCACCTCCAGCGAGGCGGCACCATCCGCGCGGGAGGCGGAGCGGGCGGCGGGGACGGCTGGCGGTTGACCGCGGTCCACGCCAAGACCGGCGAGGACGTCCACGCCGACCACTGGGAGATCCATCCCGAGGCCGAGGAGGTCGTCTCCTGCCTGATCGGCAAATTCCGCCTCTACCTGCGCCCGGAGCGCCCGGGGGAGCGGGAGGAGGAGATCAGGCTGACCGCCGGAACCGCCGCCGTCGTCCCGCGCGGGCGCTGGCACCGCATCGAGCTGGACGTGCCCAGCACCGTCATGGCCGTCACCCTGCCGCGCGGCAGCCGCCGCGAGAAGCGGGAGGGAGGGGGATGAGCGGGAGCGTGACGGGGCTGCTGCGCCCCCACGCGCGCGGCTTCGCCGCCATCGTGGCCCTCCAGGTGATCGGGGCCGTCGCGGGCCTGGCGCCGCTGCTCGCCGTCGTGGAACTCGGCCGGACCCTCCTGGCGCCCGGCCCGGTCGACCACGGGCACGCCTGGACCGCCGTGGCCGCGGGCGCGGCCGGCCTGTTCCTCCGGCTGCTGTTCACGGCCGCCTCGTCCGGGCTCGGGCACCTCCTGGACGTTCGCGTGCAGCTGTCGTTCCGCCGCACGCTGGCCGAGCGGCTGGGGCTCGTCCCGCTCGGCCGGCTCTCCCGGCGCCGCACCGGCGAACTGGCCAAGGTCGTCGGGGACGACGTGAGCGCGGTGCACCCGTTCATCGCGCACACGCCCTCCGAGCTGGTGTCCGCGTTCGCGGTGCCGCTCGTGTCGCTGGTCTACCTGTTCACCGTCGACTGGCGGCTCACGCTGGTCACCCTCGTCCCGGTCGCGCTGGCGCTGGCGCTCGTCCCGCTGATGATGACCCCGGCCCGGTTGCGCGAGCAGCGGGAGTTCGACGAGGGCATGGCGCGGATCTCCGACTCCGTCGTCGAGTTCGTGCAGGGCATCGCGGTGGTGAAGGCGTTCGGCGGCGGGGAGCGCGCCCACCGCGGGTTCACCGCGGCCGTGGACGAGTTCGTCCGCTCCTTCTACCGCATGGTGCGCGGCCTGTCCCCGGTCGCCGCGGCGATGCAGGCGGTGCTGTCGCCGCCGTTCGTCCTGGCGACCGTGCTGACCGGCGGGGCGGCGATGATCGCGGGCGGCGGCATGCCCGCCGCCGACCTGCTGCCCTTCCTGCTGCTCGGGCTGGGGCTGACCGCCCCGGTGGAGGCCCTCGGCCACGGCTTCGACGACATGCAGGCCGCCCGCCGCGCGGTCGGCCGGATCCGGGACGTGCTGGCGTGGCCGCCGCTGCCCGAGCCCGCGCGCCCGGCCGCGCCCCGCGGCCACCGGGTGGAGCTGACCGGCGTCCGGTTCGGATACGACGCCGGCCGGGAGGTGCTGCGGGGCATCGACCTCGTCCTCGAACCGGGCACGTTCACCGCCGTCGTCGGGCCGTCCGGGAGCGGGAAGTCCACGCTGGTCCAGCTGCTGCCGCGGTTCTTCGACCCGGCCGCCGGATCGGTCCGCCTCGGCGGCGCCGACCTGCGGGAGATCGCCGCCCGCGACCTCTACCGCGCGGTCTCCTTCGTCTTCCAGGACGTCCGCCTGCTGCGCGCGTCGGTCGCCGACAACATCGCGCTCGCGGTCCCGCACGCCGGGCGCGGCGACATCGTCCGCGCCGCGCGGGCGGCGAACGTCCACGACCGCGTCCTGGAACTGCCGCGCGGATACGAGACGGTCATCGGCGACGAGGTGCGGCTGTCGGGCGGCGAGGCGCAGCGGATCGCCCTCGCCCGCGCGCTGCTCGCCGACGCGCCCGTCCTGGTGCTGGACGAGGCGACCGCCTTCGCCGACCCGCTGACCGAGCGGGCGGTGCGCCGCGCCCTGGCGGAGCTGAAGGGCGACCGGACGGTCCTGGTCATCGCCCACCGCCTGGAGACGATCGCCGGCGCCGACACCGTCGTCGTCCTGGAGAACGGCGCGATCACCGAACGCGGCGCACCCGCCGAGCTGCTCGCGCGCGGCGGGAGGTTCGCCGCGCTCTGGCGCACCCACCGCGCGGCGGCGCACGGGATCGGCGCCGCCGACGGGATCGGCGCCGACGACACCGCACTGCGAGGAGCCGGCCTCCGATGATCAGAATGCTGCTGCGCGTGCTGGGACCGGAGTACGCGCCTCCCGTGCGGCGCACCGCGGCCCTGATGGCGGTGACCGCGGCCGCCGAGGGGCTGTCCTGCGCGCTGCTCGTCCCCGTGCTCCGGGAGCTGTTCGGGGACGCGCCGCGGGACGCGTGGCCGTGGCTGGCCGCGTTCGGCGCCGCGGTCGCCGGGTGCGCGGTGCTGCGCTACGCCGCCGACCTGGCCGGCTTCCGCGCCGGGACGACGCTGCTGCACGGCATGTACCACCGGCTCGGCGGCCATCTGGCCCGGCTGCCCGTCGGCTGGTACGGCGGGGGCCGCGTCGGCGAGCTGTCCGTCCTGGCGGGCGGCGGCGTCCTGCGGGCGATGAGCGTGATCGCGCACATGCTCGGTCCGTTCGTCTCCGCCTGCGTGACGCCTCTCTCGATCGTCGCCGTGATGCTCGCGTTCGACTGGCGCATGGGCCTCGCCGCGCTGGCCGCCGTACCGGTCGTCGCGTTGGTGCACGTCTGGGCGGGCCGCTCGACGGCCGCCGCGGACGCCGAGCACCACGAGCGCGCCGACGAGGCGGCGGGGCGCGTCATCGAGTACCTCCAGGCCCAGCCGGTGCTGCGGGCGGGGGGCCGCACCGCCGAGCGCTTCCGGCTGCTCGACGACTCGCTGGACGGGCTGCGCCGCGCGTCCCGCCGCTCCGCGCTGTCGGCGCTGCCCGGGGCGCTCGGCCTGAACCTCGCCGTGCAGGCGGCGTTCACCGCGATGCTGGTGCTGGGCGCCTATCTCGCGCTGGGCGGGCGCATCGGCGCGGCGGAGGTCCTGGCGATGCTGGTGCTCGCCGCCCGCTGCGCCGATCCGCTGCTGTCGCTGTCGTCCATCGGCGGCCGGATGCGCGCCGCCCGCTCCGACCTGGCGCGGCTCGACGCGGTGCTGCGCACCGAGCCGCTGCCCGAGCCCCGCGAGCCGGTCCGGCCGGTGCGGCGCGACCTGGAGTTCGAGTCGGTCACGTTCCGGCACGGCGGCCGCACGGTGATCAGGGACCTGTCGCTGTCCGTGCGCGAGGGGGAGCGCCTCGCCATCGTGGGGCCGTCCGGCGCGGGCAAGAGCACGCTGCTGCATTTGCTGGCGAGGTTCCACGACGTGGACGCGGGCGCGGTGCGCGTGGGAGGCGTGGACGTGCGCGCGATCGGCACCGAGGCGCTCATGGCGCAGATCGCCGTCGTCTTCCAGGACGTCTACCTCTTCGACGGCACGATCGAGGAGAACGTGCGCCTGGGCCGCCCGGACGCCGGCGGCGCCGAGGTGCGGGCGGCGGCGGCCGCGGCGCGCCTGGACGAGGTGATCGAGCGGCTCCCCGGCGGGTGGGCGGCGCGCGTCGGCGAGGGCGGCGCGCTGCTGTCGGGCGGTGAGCGCCAGCGCGTCTCGATCGCGCGGGCGCTGCTGAAGGACGCGCCGATCGTGCTGCTGGACGAGGTGACCTCCGCGCTCGACCCGGTGAGCGAGGCGGCCGTCCACGAGGGCGTCGAGCGCCTGATGGCCGGGCGGACGGTGGTGATGGTCGCGCACCGCCCGCGGGCCGTCCGGCGCGCCGACCGCGTCGCCCTCCTGGACGGCGGCCGGATCGTGGAGGAGGGCGGCCACGCCGAGCTGCTCCGCCGCGGCGGCCGCTACGCCAAGTTCTGGAGCGCCGCGGAACCGCCCGGCCCGCCGGCCGGCGGATAAGGGGAGGCCGCCGCCCGGGGCCGCGGCCTACGATCGCGGGATGGAGTACGACGTACGGCCGGCGCGCCCGGCGGACCTGCCGGGCCTGGCGGACATCGAGAACTCGGGCGATGCGATGTTCGCGGAGATCGGGATCGTCTTCCCGCCCGGCCCGACCGTGGTCGAGCAGGTGATCGGCAAGGGCGCCGACATCGTGGTGGCCGGCGACCCGCCGGTGGGGTTCGCGGCGGTCGAGGAGGTCGACGGGGCCGCGCACCTGGAGCAGATCTCGGTGCGCGGCGACCTGACGGGCCGCGGGATCGGCGTCCGGCTGCTGGACGAGGTCATGGCGCGCGCGGCGGCGGCCGGCGCGCCCGGCGTCAGCCTCCTGACGTTCCGGGACGTCCCGTGGAACGGCCCCTGGTACGCCCGGCACGGGTTCGCCGGCCTGCCCGAGGAGCGGTGGGGGCCGGGCATCAGGTCCTACTGGGACGCCGAGATCGAGGCCGGGCTGCACGAGCTCGGGCCGCGCGTCGTCATGTGGGCGCCGCTCGCCTAGCGGCCCCGCCGTCGCCGGAGCAGGCGGGTGGCCCGTGTACCCGAGCGGCACGCCCGGCCCCGGCGAGGATCCCGTCGGCGAGCCGGACCAGGCGATCGGGCCGACGAGCGGCACCGGAATGTGGGCGTTCAGACCGGCCGCGAGGCCGGCCAGTACCGCGAGCATGCGTCCTTCCCGCTGACTCATCGTCGGTCCTCTGAACGCGGGGCCCCGCGGCCGCGCTCCAGATCAAGATCTACAATGTAAAGACGGGAACCCGGGACGGTTCACGGACGTCTGGCCGATGGACGCGGAAGGAGGACGATGACCAGCCCGGTGACGTGGATACGCGACCGTCTCGGCGAGCGGAACGCCGCGATCGTCCTCCTCGTGGCGCTGCTGGCGCTGGCCGTCGTCCCGCTGGTGGCGCTGCCGGCTGTGCGCTGCGAGGTCTTCGGCGCCGGATGCCGGGCGCCCGCGCCGGAGAAGCGCGCCGACCCCGTCGCCGCCCACCGGGCGCCCACGCCCCTGGAAGCGGCCACCCGCGGCGCCTACGTCGCGCTGGGGGACTCCTACTCGGCGGGTGTCGGCGCGGAGGCGACCGCGGCCGACCACAACCCGCTCGACCGCTGCCACCGCACGTCCAAGGCGTACTACCACGAGGTCGCCCGGACGTTCCGCTTCGCGAAGGGCTCCTCGTTCTGGGCCTGCTCCGGCGCCACCACCCGCGACGTCCTGAAGGGGCGCGGCGGGGAACCGCCGCAGATCGGCCGCATCGGGCGCGACACCAGCCTGATCACCATCAGCATCGGCGGCAACGACGTCGGCTTCTCCAAGGTGCTCGCGGGATGCGTCGTCAAGTTCCCGTGGAGCAAGGGCTGCACGAGGCAGGGCACGGAGATCGCCGAGAAGATGTCCGACCTGCGGCAGAACCTCTCGGGGCTGCTCGCCGAGATCACCGCGAGGGCGCCCTACGCGCGGGTGATCGTGATGGGTTATCCGAAGGCGTTCTCCGAAGTCAGCGGCGTCGACGGGGACAACATCACGGTGTCGGACCAGCGCTGGCTGAACGCCCGCGCCTACGACCTGGGGCGGCTGATCCGCCAGACCGCCGCCGAGGCCGACGCGCGCAAGGTCGCGACGCACGCTCCCGGCAGCGTGGAGTTCGTCGACGCCTACAGCGCGTTCGCCGGGCACGAGGTCGGCAGCCGGGACGCGTACATGAACGGCCTGGCGGTGAAGCTGCCGGCGCTCGAGGCCGAGCCGCGCAGCTACCACCCGACGATCGCCGGCCAGCACGCCCTGGCCCGGCTGTTCATCGACCAGATCCAGAGGGGCCCGGGCCGCCCGCTGTCCTAGCGGCCTGCGCGGCGAAGCCGTCCCCGGCGTCGTCCGCCGGGATCTCGGGGCCGGGAGACCGGCCGGCACGTCATCGCCGGGTCAGAGGGGATCGCCGAGCGGGCCGTACTCGTCCACGAGGGCGGTGGCCCAGTGGACGAACGCGAGGTCGAGCCACCACTGCGTGAGCCACGGCCGGGGGATCGCGCTCGGCGGATCGACGGCGACGGGCTCGGGCGGAGGCACCGCCCCATCGTCCCACAGTGATCACTTGTCAGGTCGTCCCTGACGTCCTAGCGTGTCAGGGCAACCCTGACGAAAGGGAGGAGCGATGACGGTCCAGTGCACGTTCTGCGGCAAGCGGCACACCCAGGTCGAGCGGTTGGTCGCCGGCCCGGGAGTGCACATCTGCAACGAATGCGTGTCCCTGGCGGACGCGATCATCAAGGAGTACGAGGACAGGCCCGTCGAGCTGCGCCTGCCGCCCTGGGAGTCGCTGAGCGACGACGAGATGCTCGACCACATCCCGCGCGTCGCCGCCGCCGTCGCCCAGGTCGAGGCCGACCTGCGCTCGTGGGTCCAGGAGCTGCGCCGCCGCGGGGTCACCTGGTCGCGGATCGGCGGGGCGCTCGGCATCACCCGCCAGTCCGCCTGGGAGCGCTTCTCCGGCGAGGACTGAGTCAGCCGGACGGGACCAGCTCGATGATCGAGTGCTGCCCGCCCGGCCCGGTCGACCCGACCCGCAGGCCGGCGGACGCGGCCAGTTCGCCCAGCTCGTCCAGGGTGCGCTCCCTGCCGCGGACGTAGCACAGCATGCGCAGGTCGCCCTCGGTGTCCCGGGTGGCGCCCTGGACGTTGGCGACGTGCTCGACGACGAGCACCTTGCCCGTCTCCCCGGCGGCGTCGGCGCACCGCCGCAGGATGCGGGCGGCGTGCTCGTCGTCCCAGTCGTGGAGGACGCCCGAGAGCAGGTATCCGCCCGCCCCGGCGGGCAGGGCGTCGAAGAAGCTGCCCGCCCGGGCCTCGGCGCGATCGCCCAGCCCGGCCGCGGCGATGGCCTCCTCGGCGCGCGCGACCGGCCCGGCCAGGTCGATCACCGTCCCCCGCAGGTGTTCGTGGGCGCGCAGGATGGCGATGAGCAGGGTGCCGTTGCCGCCGCCCACGTCGACCACGTGCCCGAGTCCGCCCCAGGGGTAGGCGGCGGCCAGGGCGGGCGCCTCCTCCACCAGCCGCCCTCCCATCAGCGCGTCGAACGACGCCGCCCGGTCCGGGTCGGCGGACAGGTCGTCCCAGTAGTCGCGGCCGAAGTGGCGGGGGAACGCGGGCTCACCGGTGCGGACGGTGTGGAGCAGTTCGACGAAGCACAGGTCGGCGCGCCCGATGGCCCCTTCCAGATCGAGCCAGGCCCGCAGGCCGCCGGGGGCGTCGTCCCGCAGTTGCTCGCCCAGCCCGGTCAGGCGGTAGTCACCGGTCTCGGCACGGGAGACCACACCGGCGGTGACCAGGTGCCCGAGCAGGCGCCTCAGCGCGTCGGGTTCGGCGTGCGCCGCCGCGGCGAGCGCCTCGTCCGTCCGCGTACCGGCCGCGATGTGATCGGCCAGCCGCAGCGTGGCCGCCACCCGGATCGCCATCGGAGTGACCAGATCGGCCGCCGCCCACAACGCCCCGCCCCACCCGGACGCCTCGTCGCCCATACCCGCCTCCTCGCAAGCCCGCCACCCGACGCCGTCTGGCCGTCCGACGACGACCAGGACGGAGCCCGCCTCCTCGCAAGCCCGCGGCCCGACGGCCGACGTCGCCCCGAACGCTACAACCGGGGTCCGTCAAAAAGGGGGCGGCCGCCGGGGACGCCTCACCGGCGATGAGCGGGAGGGCGCTCCCGGCATGCGCCCGGGAAGTGGACGCGCGGGAAATGGGGTCGCGTCTCGGAGGCGCGGGCGGCATCCTGACCGGTATCGGCCTCACCGCGCGTCCTCGGAGACCCTGCTTGCTGCGCTATCACGAGATTTCCGAAGCGGATCACCGCATCCTCAACCCGTTCACCGAGGAGAAGCTCCTCCTGCTGGGCGAGGTGAGCCGGATCGGCCCCGGCACTCGCATCCTCGATCTGGCGTGCGGCAAGGGCGAGATGCTGTGCCGCTGGGCGGCGGCCTTCGGCTCCGCGGGCCACGGGGTCGACCTGAGCGAGGTGTTCCTCGCCGCCGCGCGACGGCGAGCCGGCGAGCTGGGCGTCGCCGGGCGCGTGACCTTCGAACAGGGCGATGCCGGCCGCTACCGGGCCTCCGCCCGCTTCGACGCGGTCGCCTGCCTCGGCGCGACCTGGATCGGCGGCGGCCTGGCCGGGACGATCGGCCTCATGCGCTCCGCCGCCGAACCCGGCGGCCTCTTCTTGATCGGCGAGCCGTTCTGGACCGACGAGCCGCCCGGGGAGGCCCACCGGGCGCTCGGCTTCGCGCGGGACGAGTTCGCGTCGCTGCCCGGCACGCTCGACCGCTTCGAGGCCGCCGGGCTCGAACTGGTGGAGATGGTCCTGGCCGACCCCGACAGCTGGGATCGCTACGCGGCCTCGCAGTGGTGGACGATCCACGAATGGCTCAAGGCCAACCCGGGCGACCCGGACGCTCCGGCCATGCGGGAGTTCGCCGACACGTCCCGCCGCTCCTACCTCACCTACAACCGGCGGTACCTCGGCTGGGGCGTCTTCGTCCTGCGCGACACCGCGGGCACAGGCGCCCCGGTCAGTCCGCTTCGGTGATGGCGTTGAGGCGCTCCACGGCGTCCGCGAAGTCCTCGACCATGTCGTAGACGACCTGGCGCGCGGGCTTGACCGTGTTCATCAGCCCGACGCACTGGCCGACGAAGTAGTTGGCGAGGGCGCGGGCGCCCGGGTTGCCGGACTCGGCGGCCTTGGTGATCTGCCGCATCGCGCCCTCGGCGACGATCATCTGGAGGGGCATGCCGAGCGGGCCGGGGCTCGCGGGGCCCTCCCACTCGTCCGTCCAGGCGGAGCGGAGCTGCCGGGCGGGCTTGCCGGTGCGGGACCGCGAGCGGATCGTGTCGCGGGACGTGGCGGCCAGCATCTTCTCCTTCACGGCCGGGGACGTCTCCGCCTCCTCCGTGGTGAGCCAGACCGAGCCGCACCAGACGCCGGACGCGCCGAGGGCCAGGGCGGCGGCCATCTGGCGGCCGGTGGCGATGCCGCCCGCGGCGAGGACGGGCACCGGGGCGACGGTGTCGACCACCTCGGGGACCAGGACCATCGTGGAGATCTCCCCGGTGTGCCCGCCGGCCTCGCCGCCCTGCGCGATGATCAGGTCCGCCCCGGCGGCGACCTGGCGGCGGGCGTGCTCGGACGTGCCGACCAGGGCCGCGACCGGGACGCCCGCCTCGCGGGCCTTCTCCACCATGAGCGGCGGAGGGGTGCCGAGGGCGCTGGCGATGAGGCCGATGGGGTGCGCGAGGGACACGTCGATCAGCTCGGTCGCGCCCTTCGCCGTCACCTGCGTCCCGCTGCGCGCGTTGGACCGCTTCGCCTTCTCGAAGTCGGGCAGCGGGACGTCGTACTTCTCGAACAGGCCGGTGAGGAACGTCCAGTGCTCGTCGGGGATCGCGGCGAGCATGGCGTCGAGGCCGCCGCCGCTCCGGGCCGACTCGTCGATCTTGCCGGGGACGAGGACGTCGACGCCGTAGGGGCGTCCGTGCACGCGGTCGTCGATCCAGCGCAGCTCCTCTTCGAGCCGGTCGGGGGTGTAGGCGACGGCCCCGAGGACGCCGAAGCCGCCGGCGTTGGTGACGGCGGCGACGACGTCGCGGCAGTGGCTGAAGGCGAAGAGCGGGAACTCGATGCCGAATCGCTTGCAGACCTCGGTGTTCATGCCCCGACGCTAACGGACCGAATGTGATTCGGTCTAGGGGCGGAACAGGATGTAGGACTCGCCCTCGGCGGGGTGCTCGAACGTCACCCGCAGGGGCAGGCCCTCGCGCAGGTCGCCGCGCGCCACCCCGTCCAGGCGGGCGTGCAGCCACGGGCCCTCGGCCAGCTCGACCAGCGCCAGGAAGGCGGGCGGGTCCTTCGGGAGGACGGTCCAGGTCACCAGCGTCGCCGCGCCGCTCGCCTCCGCCCAGCCGAGGTCCTCCTCCCCGCACTCGGGGCAGCCGGACGCGTCCGGCGCGAACCACAGGCCGCACGCCTCGCACCGCTTGATGACCAGCCGGTCGGACGCGGTGCCGTCGAAGAACGGGTCGGTCCGCCCGTCCCGCCGCAGAACGCCGATGTCCATGGCTCAGGCCCCCTTCCGGTGCGGGCTGACGATCAGCGTGGAGTGGTGGTCGAGGATGCCGCCGTTCCCGCTGACGAGGATCACGTCGTTGGACGGCGCCTGCCGCTCACCGCCGTCCCCGCGCGCCTGGATCACGGCCTCCGACAGCGGCGTCATGCCCCACATGTAGTAGGCCGACAGCTGCCCGCCGCCGGTGTTGGTCGGCAGCGACCCGCCGGGCCCGAGCGCCCCGGACGCGGCGAACGCCCCGCCCTCGCCCTTCGCGCAGAACCCGTAGTCCTCCAGCGACACCAGGACCGTGTAGGTGTAGCAGTCGTACAGCTCGCACACGTCGACGTCGGCCGGGGTGATCCCGGCCATCTTCATCGCGGTCGCCCCCGAGGAGACGGCGCCCGTCGTGAGGCCGAAGTCGCTGCCGCGCTCCTTGCGGTGCCCGGGATGCCCCTGCCCCCATCCCCACAGGTGGACCGGCGGGCGGGCCAGGTCGCGGGCGCGGTCGTCGCCGGTCACGATGACGGCGATGGCGCCGTTGGAGACGAGGCAGCAGTCCAGCAGGTGCAGCGGCTCGGACACCCAGCGGGAGTTCTGGTGGTCCTCCAGGGTGATCGGGTCGCGCATCTGGGCGAGCGGGTTGCGGGACGCCCACGCGCGGGTCGAGACGGCGATCGCGCCGAGCTGCTCGCTGGTCGTGCCGTACCGGGCCATGTGCCGCTGGGCGGCGAGCGCGTAGAACGAGTTGACGCTGCGCAGCCCGAGCGCCGCCGTCATCCCGCCGAACCCGTACCATTCGCGGGCGCTGCGGTTGTAGGCCGAGCCCGCCGACTGCTTCGGCTTGAGCGGCGCGTCGGCGAACACGCAGGCCACCGCGGTCGCGGTCCCGCTCAGCACCGCCGCCGCCGCGTAGGACACCATCGCCCCGGCCGTCGCGCCGAACGCGTTGACCTGGGACAGCAGCCGCAGGTCGCGCAGCCCGAGCGTGCCGGCCAGCTCGATGCCGGGGGAGCCGCCCATCCCGTGGCTGACCAGCAGCCCGTCCAGGTCGCCGAGGGCCAGCCCCGCATCCCGCGCCGCGAGCCGCACCGCGTCCGCGGCGAGCCGCCGCGGGCTCCGCCCGTACACCTTGCCGAGCTCGGTCATCCCGAGCCCCACGATCGACGTGCCCCTGGGAATCCCCATCGCCTCGCTCTCCTCGTCCCGTGGATGCCACGGTACAGAACGTCATTCGGTACCGGTGCGGGCGGGGTGATCGGGACCGGGCGCGGATGCGGCGACCGCGCGGCAGGGCGCCGCCCGGAACGGGAATCGCCCGCGTCCCCGGGGCGACGGGGACGCGGGCGACGTGCCGGGAGGCGCTCAGGAGGCCAGGACGGCCTGCAGGAAGTCCCGGGTGCGCTGCTCGGACGGCTCGCCGAAGATCTGGTCCGGCGGGCCCTCCTCCACGATCTGGCCCTGGTCGAACATCAGGACCCGGTTGGAGATGTCCCTGGCGAAGTTCATCTCGTGCGTGACGCACAGCATGGTCAGGTCGCTCTGCCGGGCGATGTCGCGCAGCAGGTCCTGGACGCCGACGACCAGCTCGGGGTCCAGGGCGGAGGTGACCTCGTCCAGCAGCAGCACCCTCGGCTGCATGGCGAGCGCCCGCGCGATCGCGACCCGCTGCTGCTGCCCGCCGGACAGCTGCGTCGGGTGCGCGTTCTCCTTGTCGGAGAGCCCCACCATGTCGAGCAGGCCGCGGGCCCGCTCGACCGCCTCGTCCTTCGGCACCCCCAGCACGCGCACCGGCCCCTCGGTGAGGTTGCGCAGCACGTTCATGTTGGGGAACAGGTTGAACTGCTGGAACACCATGCCGACCTGCTTGCGCATCTCGTGCAGGTGCTTCTGGTTCGCCGGGACGCGCCTGCCGCCCCGCTCCATGTGCCACAGCGTCTCGTCGCCGATCCAGATGAGGCCCTCGTCGAGCGTCTCCAGCGTCATCAGCAGCCGCAGGATCGTGGTCTTGCCCGACCCGCTCGGCCCGATGAGCGTCACCCGCTCGCCGGGCTCCACGGTGAAGTCGAGCTCGCGCAGGACGACGTTGGAGCCGAACCGCTTGACCACCTTCTCGAAGCGGATCCCCGGCGCGGCGCCGTGCGGCAGCTCCGCCGCCGGTGCGCCCTCGGGCGCGGCGCCCTTCTGCGTGGAGACGCCCTTCTCCGCGGCGGTGTCCGCCGCGGCGCCCTCGGGCGCCTCCGGTGTGGTGCCGGCGCTCTCCGGGGAGGGGCTGCCCCCAGCGTCCCCGGGGCCGGCTGCGTCGGTGTTACGTGGTGGCATAACGCCTCTCCAAGCGGCGGACGAGTATCGAGGATATGACGCTGACCACGACGAACAACAGGCCCACCATGGTGATCGGCTCCAGGAACTGCAGGCTCTGCGAGCCGACCTTGTACGCGGAGAACAGCAGCTCCGCGACGTTGATGGCCAGCAGCATCGGCGAGTCCTTGAACATCGCGATCAGGTAGTTGCCGAGCGTCGGGATCACGCGCCGGATCGCCTGCGGCAGGATCACGTCCAGCCACACCCGCGACCTCGGCAGGTTCAGCGCGGTGCACGCCTCCCACTGCCCCTTCGGCACGTCCGCGATCCCGGCCCGGTACACCTCCGCCGTGTACGTCGAGTAGTGGATCCCCAGCGTGATGATTCCCGCGGTCAGGGACCCGATGGTGATGCCCCACGCGGGCAGGACGAAGAAGACGAAGTACAGCTGCGGGATCAGCGGCGTCGACCGGATGAACTCGGTGACCCACCGGATCACCTGGTTGAAGACCCTGCTCGGCGTGCGGCGCAGCAGCGTCCACACCAGGCCGAGCACGATTGCGATCACGTAGCCGGCCAGCGTCGCGATGACCGTGTACCGCAGGCCGCGCAGCAGGTCGGGGAGGATCTCCCCGGAGTACTGCCAGTCCCAGCTCATCAGCCGGCCACCCCCGCTCCGGGGGCGCCCGCCGCGATCGTCCCGAGGGACGGCTCACTGGGCAGCCGGCGGCCGAGCATGCGGTCCACGCGGCGCTCGGCGTAGCGGACGAACAGCTGCAGCAGCTGCGCGACGACGAAGTACAGGACCAGGACCACCGAGAACGCCGCGACGGTCTCGCCGGTGCTGCCCTGGATGTTCTTCGACACGCGGGTCAGGTCGACGAGCCCGACCAGGGACACGATCGCCGTCCCCTTCATCAGCTCGATGAGCAGGTTGCCGAACGGCGGCAGCATCAGCGCGAACGCCTGCGGCAGCAGCACCCGGCGCATCCGCTGGAACGGGGTGAAGTTCAGCGCGACCGTCGCCTCGTACTGCGCCTTCGGCACGGCGTTGATCGAGCCGCGCACCACCTCCGCGCCGTAGGCGCCGACGTTCAGGCCGAGCGCCAGCACGGCCGCGAACATCGTGGTGAACCGGAGGCCGATGAGCGGGAGCGCGTAGAAGAACCAGAACAGCAGCACCAGCGTGGCGTTGCCGCGGAAGAACTCCACGTACACCCGGTTCAGCACGCGCACCCACGCGTGGCGCGAGGTGCCCGCCATGCCGAACAGCAGGGCGAGCACCAGCGCCAGCGCGCCGCCGAGAAGGGTGAGCCTGACCGTGACCCACGCGCCGTCCAGCCACTGGGAGTAGCTGTCGAGGACGTCGGACACGGAGGATCAGCCCTTGCAGAACTTGGCGGCGGTGTCGTCCGGGCCCGGCATGTCGTCCTGGGTGAACCCGAAGGGCTGCAGGATCGGCAGCAGGCCGTTCTGCTGCTTCAGCTTGGCCAGCTCGGCGTTCCAGGAGTTCACCAGGTCCGCGTCGGCCTTGCGGAACGCGAACGCGCCCGCGCCGAGCTGCTCCTTGCCGTCGATGACCGGGGTGAACGGGTCGGTCACCTCGAAGCCCTCGCCCTTGTGCTTGGACAGCAGGTCGGCCAGCGAGATGCGGGTCAGCCAGATGCAGTCGATGCGGCCGGCCTTGAGGCCCTCGTAGGCGCTCGCCTGGTCGGCGAACGTCTTGATGTTCCCCTTCTTCACGCCGGTCTTCTCGGCGTAGTCCGCCTCGACCGCGCCGGTCAGGACGCCGACCTTGACGCCCTTCGCCGCCGGGTCCTTCTCGTTCTTCAGGCCCTTGGGGTTGCCCTCCTTGACCATGAAGGCGCTCTTGGCGACGTACTCGGGGTTCGCGAACGCCGCGGACGCGCACCGCTCCGGCGTGATGAACATGCCGGCGGCGATCGCGTCGAACCGCTTGGCGTTGAGCCCGGCGATCAGCCCGCCGAAGTCGACCTGGACGCCCTTGATGTCGTCGATGCCGAGGTTCTTGAAGATGACGCGGGCCAGCTCGGGCGCCTCGCCGGTCAGCTTCCCGGACTTGTCGGTGTAGCCGTACGGCGCCTCGTTCGCGAAGCCCACCGTGATGGAGCCGGCGTCCTTGGCCTTCTGCAGCGTGCCGCCGCCCGCCTTCTCCTGCTCCGGATCCGTCGTGGAGCAGCCCGCCGCGGCCAGCGGGACCGCGGCGGACAGCAGCACGGCGGTGCGGAGGAAATCTCTTCTCGAAGAAGTCATCGTTGAACTCCTGTCGGTGTGCCGTCGCGCCCGCGGGGGGCCTGGCACGGCCCCCGCGGGCGCGGGGCGGAGCGGTCGGGGTTATCGAATTGTTGTGATTCGGTCAGCCGGCCACGGGGGTGAAATCGCGTGCGCCGATGAACGTCGGGCGGGGCGCGGGCGCCGAGAAGGGCTCGACGCACGTGTTCTCAACGCTGTTGAAGACGATGAACACGTTGGAGCGCGGGAAGGGGGTGATGTTGCCGTTCGACCCGTGCATGCAGTTGCAGTCGAACATGGTCGCGGAGCCCGCAGGGCCCGTGAACAGCTCGATCCCGTGCTTGTCGGCCAGGATCGAGAGGCTGTTGGGGTCGGGCGTGCCGATCTCCTGGCTGCGCAGGGATTCCCTGTAGTGGTCGTCGGGGGTCTCCCCGACGCAGGCCACGAAGGTCTTGTGCGAGCCAGGCATAATCATTAGCCCGCCATTGTGCACGAAATTTTCGGTGAGCGCTATGGAAATGCTGACCGCGCGCATCCGCGGCATGCCGTCCTCGGCGTGCCAGGTCTCGAAGTCCGAGTGCCAGTAGAAGTCCCTGCCGGTGAACCCCGGCTTGTAGTTGACCCGGCTCTGGTGGACGTACACGTCCGAGCCGAGGATCTGCCGGGCCCGGCCGACTACGCGGGGGTCGCGGACGAGGCCGGCGAAGACCTCGCTGATCCGGTGGACCTCGAAGATGGAGCGGACCTCGTTCGAGCCGCGCTCGGTGACCGTGCGCTCGTCGGCCAGGACCTCCGGGTCGGACGACAGCCGGCGCAGCTCGGCGCGGTAGTCCTCGACCTCCTCCGGCGCGAGCAGCTGGTCGACGGTCAGGAAGCCGTTGGCCTCGAATGAGTCGAGGGTGGCGCCGTCGATCGGCCCGTCCTGCGGGGCGCCGTACACGACCGGGTCCTGCCGGTACAGCAGCGCCGCCTCGGCGGCCTTCCGGGTGGGGTAGGCGTCGTCGATGGTCGGATGGGACTCGATGATGCTCATGCGTCTGCGTCCTCCTCAGTCAGCAGCGGGTACACACCGTTCTCGTCATGGACCTCCCGGCCGGTGCAGGGCGGGTTGAACACGCACACGGTCTTGACGTCCGTGTGCGCCCGCAGCGTGTGGTGCTCGTGGCCGTCCAGCAGGTACATCACGCCGGGCCGGATCTCGTGCTTCTCACCGGTCTCGTCGTTGGTGAGCTCCCCGTGGCCCTCGATGCAGTAGACGGCCTCGATGTGGTTCGCGTACCACATCTTCGTCTCGGTCCCCGCGTACAGGATCGTCTCGTGCAGCGAGAATCCGACGCCCTCCTTGGCGAGCACGAACCGCCGGCTGCACCACGTGGGCGCCTGGACGTCGCGCTCGGTGCCGACGATCTCGTCAAGGGAACGAACGATCATTGATCTCCTCTTTCCAGTCGTGTGCCGGGCGTGCGGTGCGCCGGCTCAGACCGAGACCTTCGTGCGGACGGCCTCGACCGAGTCCGCGATGATCTCCAGGCCGCGGGCCAGCTCCGCCTCGGTGGTGGTCAGCGGGGGCAGCAGCTTGACGACCTCGCCCTCGGGGCCGGAGGTCTCCATCAGCAGCCCGCGGGCGAACGCCTCGCCGCACACCTTCGGCGCCGCCTCGGCGTCCTTCATCACCAGGCCCCAGGCGAGGCCCCGGCCGCGGACGGAGTCGACGGCGCCGGCGTGCGCGAGCGCGATCTCCTCCAGCGCCGACTGGACCTGCTGGCCCTTGGCGAGGGTCTGCTTCTCCAAGCCGTCGCCGGTCCAGTAGTCCTCCAGCGCGGCGACGGCGGTGACGAACGCCGGGTTGAAGCCGCGGAAGGTGCCGTTGTGCTCGCCCGGCTCCCACACGTCCAGCTCCCGCTTCATCAGCGTGACCGCGAACGGCAGCCCGTATCCGCTGAGGGACTTGGACAGGCAGACGATGTCCGGGGTGATCCCGGCCTCCTCGAAGCTGAAGAAGGAGCCGGTGCGGCCGCAGCCCATCTGCACGTCGTCGACGATGAGCAGGATGTCGTGCCGGCGGCACAGGTCCTGCAGGCCGCGCAGCCACTCGGCGGTGGCGACGTTGATGCCGCCCTCGCCCTGCACGGTCTCCACGATGACGGCGGCGGGCTTGTCGAGGCCGCTGCCGCTGTCGTCCAGCATCGTGTCGAACAGCAGGAAGTCGGGCGTCCGGCCGTCCAGGTAGTTGTCGTAGGGCATGGCGACGCCGTGGCCGAGCGGCACGCCGGCGCCGGTGCGCTTCATCGAGTTGCCGGTGACGGCGAGCGCGCCGAGCGTCATGCCGTGAAAGGCGTTGGTGAAGCTGACGACGGTCTCGCGGCCGGTGTACTTCCGTGCGAGTTTCAGCGCGGCCTCGACCGAGTTGTTGCCCGCGGGGCCGGGGAACTGGATTTTGTAGTCGAGCCCGCGCGGCTCCAGGACGTACTCGTTGAAGCGTTCCAGGAACTCGCGTTTGGCGGCGGTGTACATGTCGAGGCTGTGCACGATCGAGTCGCCGGCGAGATAGTCCAGCAGCCGGCGTTTAAGCTGCGGGTTGTTGTGCCCGTAGTTGAGCGTTCCGGCGCCGGCGAAGAAATCGAGATAGGTTTTGCCGTTCTCGTCGGTCATGTGGCTGCCGCGCGCGGTCGTGAACACCGTGGGCCAGCCGCGGCAGTAGCCGCGGACTTCCGATTCCAGGCGGGCGAAAACGTCCATCTCTGCCTCCAGGCAGTCGGGGTGGGGGAGCGGGTGAGGGAGTGTGGAGTGGGTCAGTTCGCGGCGGCGATCGGGCCGATCCTGAAGAGCACCTCGGGCTCGTGTCCCCCCTCGGGGAAGTGCTCCGCGCCGAACAGCGGGCTGCGGGCGAGCTCGCATCCGCGGCCCCGGGCGAACGATTCGAACATCGCGGTGGAGGCGGTGTTGCCCGGCGTGACCGTGGCCTCCATGTACCGGTGGCCGCGCGGGGCGAGCCGGTCGGCGAGGCGGTCGAGCATGCGGCGGGCGAGGCCCTGGCCGCGGTGGGCGGCGTCGACGGCGACCTGCCACACGAAGAACGTGTCGGGGCGGGCCGGCCGGACGTAGCCGGTGATGAAACCGCACGGGACGCCGCCGTCGCGGGCCACCACGGAAGTGTCCGCGAAATCGCGGCACCAGAGCGTGTAACTGTACGGCGAGTTGACGTCCAGAACCTGCGAGTCCCGGGCGAGTCGCCAAAGCCCGGGGCCGTCGGAGAGGCTCGGCTCCTGGAGTTGCACTTCCTCGTTCGTCTCGTTCATCTCGGGGCGTCGGGTCGGTGTTTCCAGGGGTTGCGCTGCCATGTCCAGGCAACTTAGCGAATCTCGCCCCGTGATCGCAGATGAATGTTATCTGCGAGATGTTTGACGGCGCTGCGCAGTGGGTAGGGTTAAGGGCTTTGCCGAATTCGGTGCAATTCAAACCGGGGTCGCGCGAGACTTGGTGCGCATTTCCCGCCGCTACGCAGGAGGTACTGCCGGGTGCGCCGGAGAAGGCGCCAGGACGTTTCCTGAACGTCAGCTTAATGTTTTGGCGTCGCTTGGCGAGGGGTTCTGTGTATCGGTTGTGTGAGGTAAGTCACTCGAATCCGCTGTCAACGGTCCCGGTGCGGTCGGCGTCACGTCGCATCCGACGAGGTCGTCCGGTCGCGGGCGCGCTGGGACGCGTGGGGACCACGGCGTTCACGCGCGTTCTGGGAGCCCGCATCCGGTTGCCTTCAAGGGGCAGAGTCGCTGGCTTAGAGGTAAGGCGTCGATCGCCGGCGAGTAAGAAAATGGGAAATTCGACCCGGGAACGAGCCGGCCGGGGCCCGCCGCGGACGGCGAACCCCGGCCTGTTCCGGGCTTTCCGATAATCTTGTTATGGCATGTCCGGCTCAGCGGCCGGCGAAGCGGTCGGTGGCCTCGATGAGGCGGTGCAGGATGCCCGGCTCGCTGAACGCGTGGCCCGCGTCGTCGACGATGTGGAACTCGGCCTCCGGCCACGCGCGGTGCAGGTCCCACGCCGTCGCCACGGGGGTGCAGACGTCGTAGCGGCCCTGCACGATCACCGCCGGGATGTGGCGGATCTTGTCCACGTCCCGGATGAGCTGCTCGTCCTCGAAGAACCCCTCGTTGACGAAGTAGTGGTTCTCGATGCGTGCGAACGCCACCGCGTAGTCCGGCTCGCCGAACGCGTCCGCGAGCTCCGGGTCGGGGCGCAGCGTGATCGTCGAGCCCTCCCACGTCGCCCACGCCTTCGCCGCCGCGATCCGCACGTCCCGGTCCGCGGAGTTGAGCCGCTCGTGGAACGCGGAGATGAGGTCCTCCCGCTCGTCCTCCGGGATCGGCTCGACGTACTTCTCCCACAGGTCGGGGAACAGCAGGGACGCGCCCTCCTGGTAGAACCAGTACAGCTCGAACGGCCGCAGCGTGAAGACGCCGCGCAGCACCAGCTCCGTCACCCGCTCCGGATGCTTCTGCGCGTACGCCAGCGACAGCGCGCTGCCCCAGCTCCCGCCGAACACCAGCCACCGGTCGATGCCCAGGTGCTCGCGCAGCCGCTCCATGTCGGCGACGAGGTTCCAGGTGGTGTTCGCCTCCAGCGACACCTCCGGGTCCTTGGCGTGCGGCAGGCTGCGCCCGCAGTTGCGCTGGTCGAACAGCACGATCCGGTACGCCTCGGGGTCGAACTGCCGGCGGTGCGCCGGGCTGCACCCGGCCCCCGGCCCGCCGTGCACCATGACCGCGGGCTTGCCCTCGGGGTTCCCGCAGACCTCCCAGTAGATCCGATCGCCGTCGCCGACGTCGAGCAGTCCGGAGTCGTACGGCTCGATCGGCGGATACAGGGTGCGAAGCTCCATGGGGCGCGATTGTCCCACCCGCCGCGGCCGCCGGCCGGATGTGACCCGCGGCACCGTGACTCGGCCCGTACCGGCCGCCGTCAGGCGTCCTGCGTGCGGGAACGCCGCGGAGCCGTCGAGAAACTAAACCCCAAACTGGGCAAACGCTCCGCTGGTCGGGACTAGAGTGCCTCTAGTGAGCGAAGCGAGGAGCCACGGGGCCGGCAGCGGAGCGAACGAGATGTGCGCAACGACCCCCGCGAACGCGGCCGCGCGCCGCCGGGCGAGGAGACACGTGAGCGAAGTGACGGGCCGTCCGAGGAAAGCGGCGAGCGGGCGGGGCGGCGCCATGCCGGCCGCCGGGCTCCCGGCCGTGAGGCGAGGAGAACCGTGAGCGAGCTGAACGGATCGGGCGGCAACCGCGGCGTCCCGGACGCGGCCGCGCCCTGGCCCGCGATGGGCCGGGCGCCCGAGGGCGCGCGGCCGGCCGCCCAGCAGCCGATCCACATGGCCAAGCCCGGACAGCACGCCCAGCCCGGCCAGCCCGCGCAGCACGCCCAGCCCGGCCAGCAGGCCCAGCCCGCGCAGCAGGCCCAGTCCGCCCAGCACCCGCAGCACGCCCAGAGCGGGCAGGGCGTGCCGCCGCAGCCGCAGCCGCCCCAGCCGCAGGGCGGCCGGCACGGGCGGGGCGGCGAGCTGGTGCTCGCCTCCGAGGAGCGGCCCGAGGCCCAGCCGTGGGACATCGTCGAGCGGCTCCGCCAGATGGCCGACCTCATCGGCGACGCGCTCGCCGCCGGGGAGCGCAAGGTCAACGAGGCGCAGACCGAGATCGCCTCGCAGGTCGCCGCCGTCCAGCAGGAGAAGGAATCGGCGCAGCGCGACGCCGCGGCCGCCTGGAGCGAGGTGCAGCGCGCCCGCGGGCAGGCCGAGCAGGCCGAGCGCCGCGCCGTCGAGGCCGAGCGGCGCCTCGGCGAGGCGCAGAACGAGGTCGCCTCGCAGGTCGCCGCCGTCCAGCAGGAGAAGGAGTCCGCCCAGCGCGACGCGGCCGCCGCCTGGGGCGAGGTGCAGCGCGCCCGCGGGCAGGCCGAGCAGGCCGAGCGCCGTGCCGTCGAGGCCGAGCGGAAGCTGGCGGAGGCCGAGCGCCGCGCCGCCGAGGTCCAGAACGAGGCCGTCACGCAGATCGCCGCGCTCCAGACCGAGAAGGAGAACGCGCAGCGCGACGCCGCCGCCGCGTGGAACCAGGCCCAGCAGGGGCGCGTCCAGGCCGACCAGGCCCGCGCCCAGGCCGACCAGGCGCGCGCGCAGATGGAGCAGGTGCAGGCCCAGGTCGAGCAGGCCGAGCGCCGCGTCGCCGAGGCCGAGGCCACCGTCCGCCAGGCGATCCAGCAGCGCGACGCCATGAGCGAGGCCCGCGACGACGCCCTGCGCGCCGTCGAGGACGCCGCCAACGCCCGCCGCTCCGCCGAGTCCGAGCGCGACCGGGTCGCCGAGCAGGCCGCGGAGCTGTCCCGCGCGCTGGAGGCGGCGCACGGGGAGCTGTCGCAGCTGCGCGCCAAGGTCACCGACGCCGAGATGACCGCGCAGAACCTGCAGCACGCCGTGGTCGCCGCGGGCAAGGAGACCGACGAGTCGCGGCGCCGCGCCGAGGTCGCCGAGCGCCGCGCGCAGGAGAACGAGCGCCGCGCCCAGGAGGCCGAGCGCCGCGCGCAGGACGCCGAGCGCCGCCTCCAGGAGGCCGTGTCCCGCGCCGACGCCGCCGAGTCCGAGCGCCAGCAGGCCCTCGACACCGCCGCCCAGTCGCTGGAGGCCGCCAAGAAGGCCGAGCGGGAGCGCGACGCCGCCGCCAAGGCCCGCGAGTCCGCCGAGCGGACGCGGGAGGCCGCCGTCCAGGCGCAGGCCCGCGCGGAGTCCGAGCTCACCCTCGCCCGGGGCCGCGCCGACCAGGCCGGCCGCGAGCGCGACAAGGCGGTGACCGCGATGCGGCAGATGGCCGCCGAGCGCGACGCCGTCGCCGAGAAGCTGGCCGAGCGCGACCAGTGGGTCGACCAGCTCGCCCAGGCCGTCACCGAGCAGCGCGCCCAGATCGCCGAGCTGTCCCAGGAGCGCGACGCCGCCCGCCAGGCGGCCGACCAGGCGCGCTCCCTGATCGACGAGCTGACCCGCCAGCTGCGCACCATCATGCCGAGCGCCGCGACGCCGCGCCTCTGACGGAGGCGGCCGCCGCGGCTGCGGCCGCCACCGCCGGCGCCCGCTCCGGGGCGGCGCCCCGCCTTCCGGGTAGCGTCCTGCCTGGGGAATTCACTTGTTATCCTGGTGGCCCGTGGACGGTGAGACTCGTCCGCCTCATCACGACCACGGGAGCGCCTTCTTGCCATCGGCAGCCATTGGTAGACCACGTCCTACCAAGCATCTCTTCGTCACCGGCGGTGTCGCCTCCAGCCTCGGCAAGGGACTGACGGCGTCCAGCCTGGGACGGCTTCTCACGCTTCGCGGCCTCCGGGTCACCATGCAGAAGCTCGACCCCTACCTCAACGTCGATCCCGGCACGATGAACCCCTTCCAGCACGGCGAGGTCTTCGTCACCGACGACGGCGCGGAGACCGACCTCGACATCGGCCACTACGAGCGGTTCCTCGACACCGAGCTGCACGGGTCGGCGAACGTGACCACCGGGCAGGTCTACTCCAACGTCATCGCCAAGGAGCGGCGCGGGGAGTACCTCGGCGACACCGTCCAGGTGATCCCGCACATCACCAACGAGATCAAGGACCGGATCCGCGGGATGGCGGACGACACCGAGGTCGACATCGTCATCACCGAGGTGGGCGGCACGGTCGGCGACATCGAGTCGCTGCCGTTCCTGGAGTCGGTCCGCCAGATCCGGCACGAGATCGGCCGGGAGAACTGCTTCTTCCTGCACGTGTCGCTGCTGCCCTACATCGGCCCGTCCGGGGAGCTGAAGACCAAGCCGACGCAGCACTCGGTCGCCGCGCTGCGCTCCATCGGCATCCAGCCCGACGCGATCGTGTGCCGGTCGGACCGGCCGATCACCGACGGGCTCAAGCACAAGATCAGCCTGATGTGCGACGTGGACCGCGAGGCCGTCGTGTCGGCGGTGGACGCGGCGTCCATCTACGACATCCCGAAGGTGCTGCACGCCGAAGGCCTGGACGCCTACGTGGTGCGGCGGCTCGACCTGCCGTTCCGCGACGTCGACTGGGGCGCCTGGGACGAGCTGCTCCGCCGCGTCCACAAGCCCGCCCGCGAGGTCACCATCGCGCTGGTCGGCAAGTACATCGACCTGCCCGACGCGTACCTGTCGGTCACCGAGGCGCTGCGGCACGGCGGGTTCGGCAACGACGCCCGGGTCCGCATCCGCTGGGTGAAGAGCGACGACTGCGATACCCCCGAGGGCGCCAAGCGGGAGCTGGACGGCGTCGACGGCGTGCTCGTCCCCGGCGGGTTCGGGGTGCGCGGCATCGAGGGCAAGCTCGGCGCCGTCCGCTACGCCCGGGAGAACCGGATCCCGCTGCTCGGGATCTGCCTCGGCCTGCAGTGCATGGTCATCGAGGCGGCGCGGACGCTCGCCGGGCTCGCCGACGCGGGCAGCGCCGAGTTCGACGCCACCACCGCCCACCCGGTCGTCGCGACGATGTCCGACCAGCTCGACGTCGTCGCCGGGGAGCGCGACATGGGCGGGACGATGCGCCTCGGCCTGTACCCGGCCGACCTCGCCGAGGGGTCGGTCGTGCGGGAGCTGTACGGGGAGGCGAAGGTGTCCGAGCGGCACCGGCACCGCTACGAGGTCAACAACGCCTACCGCGACCGGCTGGAGGAGGCCGGGCTCCGCTTCTCCGGGCTGTCCCCGGACGGGCGGCTCGTCGAGTACGTGGAGCTGCCGCGCGAGCGGCACCCCTTCTTCGTCGGCACGCAGGCGCACCCGGAGTTCCGGTCCCGCCCGACGCGCCCGCACCCGCTGTTCAAGGGGCTGATCGCCGCCGCCCTGGACTACGCCGAGCAGCGCGCGGGCGACGCGTGAGCGGCCTCGGCGTCGGCGACGTCCGCGACCGCCCCGAGCGCTGGAAGGTCCTGGAGTCGTCCAGGGCCTTCCGGGGGCCGGTGTTCGGCGTCCGCAGGGACCGGGTGGAGATGCCGCGGGGCGACGGCACCGAGGCCGTCGCCCGCGACGTGGTCGAGCACGTCGGCGCCGTCGGCGTCCTCGCCCTCGACGACCGCGAGCGGGTGCTGATGCTGCGCCAGTACCGGCATGCGGTGGGCCGGATGCTGTGGGAGGCGCCCGCCGGGCTGCGGGACGTGGACGGCGAGCCGCTGCACGAGCTCGCCGCGAGGGAGCTGCTGGAGGAGGCCGGGTACCGCGCCGCGCGCTGGGACACGCTGGTCGACGTGTTCACCTCGCCCGGCATGGCCGACGAGCGCGTCCGCATCTTCCTGGCCCGCGACCTCGCCGAGGTACCCGCCGGCGAGATCGACTTCGAGCGCGTCCACGAGGAGGCCGACATGCCGGTCGTGTGGGTGCCGCTGGACGAGGCGGTCCGCAAGGTCCTCGCCGGCGATCTGCACAACATGATCGCGTGCATGGGGGTGCTCGCGGCGCGGGCGGCGCGCGACGCCGGCTTCCGGGGCCTGCGGCCCGCCGACGCGCCCGAGGACTAGGCCCCGATGAGGTCCCCCTCCGGCGGCCGGAGGGGGCATGATGGGCGGGTCCCCGGAGTCCCACGGCCGGAAGAGGTGCCGCACTGTCCCCGAGCCCGTCCCCCCGGAGCGCCGCGCAGGACGCGGGCACGGGTTCCGCGCTCGACTCGGCCGTGCGCGCCTACCTCGCGCACCTGGCCGTCGAGCGGGGCCTCGCCGCCAACACGCTCAGCTCCTACCGCCGGGACCTGCGCCGCTACGCCGAGGTGCAGGACGCGCGGGGCCGCGCGGCCATCGGCGAGATCACCGAGGAGGATGTCCGCGCGTTCCTGGTCGGCCTGCGGGAGGGCGACGCCGGCCATCCGCCGCTGTCGGCGGGGTCGGCGGCGCGGGCGCTGGTCGCCGTGCGGGGGCTGCACCGGTTCGCGCTGCGGGAGGGCCTCGCCCCCGGTGACCCCGCGCACGGCGTCAAGCCGCCCACGCCGCCGCGCCGGCTGCCGAAGGCCATCTCGCTCGCCGACGTGGAGCGGCTGCTCGCCGCGGCGGCCGGCGATCCGGGCACCGCGCGCGGCCTGCGCGACCGCGCGCTGCTGGAGCTGCTGTACGGCTCGGGTGCGCGGATCTCCGAGGCCGTCGGCCTGGACGTCGACGACCTCGACCTGCGGGAGGGGTTCGCCCGCGTCGCCGGCAAGGGCGGCAAGGCCCGGGTGGTGCCCATCGGCGACTACGCCCGCGAGGCCGTGGACGCCTACCTGGTGCGCGCCCGGCCCGAGCTCGCCGGGGCGGGGCGCGGCGGGCCCGCGCTGTTCCTGAACGCCCGCGGCGGGCGGCTCTCGCGGCAGGGCGCGTGGATGGTGCTGCGCGCCGCCGCCGACCGGGCCCAGCTGTCGGAGGTGTCCCCGCACACGCTGCGGCACTCGTTCGCGACCCACCTGCTGGACGGGGGAGCCGACGTCCGCGTCGTCCAGGAGCTGCTCGGGCACGCGTCCGTGACGACGACGCAGGTGTACACGCTGGTGACCGTCCAGCTGCTGCGGGAGGTGTACGCGACCTCGCACCCGCGGGCGCGGAGCTGACCGCCCGCCGGAGGGGCGCGACGGGGGCGCATCGGGGGACGAATCGGGCGGAGCGGTCGCGGCACAAATCGCGACGTTCGGCGCGCGTCGGCTTGTGGCCGGGGGTGGACGCCCCTAGAGTCCCCGTTCTGGATGGCATTTCCGGGCCGCCGGGGAGGGATCTGGTGACCAGCACCGACAGTGCGGATGGAGTCCTTTCCTCCGCCACCATAGAGACCGATCCGAGCAGGGCCCTCGGACCCACGCAGCGACCCGTTCCGACATTCCCGGAGCCGGAGCCGCTGGCCGAGCACGGGCCCGCGCGGATCGTGGCCGTCTGCAACCAGAAGGGCGGCGTCGGCAAGACCACCACGACGATCAACCTGGGCGCCGCGCTCGCCGAGTACGGCCGCCGCGTCCTGCTCGTCGACTTCGACCCGCAGGGCGCCCTGTCGGTCGGGCTCGGCAAAGGGGATCCGCGCCAGCTCGACGTGACGATCCACAACCTGCTGCTCGAGCACGACACCGAGTGGGAGGACGTCGTCATCGAGACCGGCGTCGACGGGATGGACCTGCTGCCGAGCAACATCGACCTGTCCGGCGCGGAGGTCCAGCTCGTCCACGAGGTCGGGCGCGAGTACATCCTGCAGGGCGCGCTGAAGTCGGCCGTCCCGCACTACGACTACATCCTCATCGACTGCCAGCCGTCGCTCGGCCTGCTCACGGTCAACGCGCTGGCCGCCAGCGAGGGCGTGCTGATCCCGCTGGAGTGCGAGTACTTCGCGATGCGCGGCGTCGCGCTGCTGATGGAGACCATCGACAAGGTCCAGGGCCGGATCAACCCGGACCTGGTCATCGACGGCGTCCTCGGCACGATGTACGACTCGCGGACGCTGCACACCCGCGAGGTCCTCGGCCGCATCGTCGAGGCGTTCGGCGACAAGGTGTTCCACACGGTCATCAACCGGACGGTGCGCTTCCCCGACGCGACGGTCGCCGGCGAGCCGATCACGTTCTTCGACCCGACCTCGATGGGCGCGAACGCGTACCGGAGCCTGGCACGGGAGGTCCTCGTGCGCTGGGCGGAGAACGGCTGATCCGTCCCCTGATCTCCTGAACCCCCGCGGAGCGCGTACATGGGACAGCCCCCGCCGGCCCCGCACGGCCCGCCGCCCGGAACGCCTCCGCCGCCCCCGCCCGCCCGGGGGCCGGTGCCGCCGGTGCCCGTGCTCATCGCCGCGCTCGTCGCCGCCTTCCTCGCGATCGGCGGCGCCGTCGCCTACGTCGTCGCGGCCGGCGACGGCGGCGGTCCCGCGCCGGTCGCCTCGTCCGGACCGGTCGACCTGCGGGAGCCGCTGACGTTCGCGCTGGTCGAGGAGGTGTCCGACGCGCCCTGCGGCGCCGGGGCGGTCACCGTCGCCGGGGCGTCCTCCTGCTACAGGTTCGGCCCGGACCGGCTGACCGTGCGGCGGCTGGAGCAGGTCAGGGCGAACCCGCCCGACCCGGCGGCCGGCCGCTCCGGATGGACCGTGACCATCGTGCTGAACCGGGCGGACGCCTCCGGGTTCACGGCGCTCACCGGCAAGGCCGCGCAGGCGTACGCGGAACAGCGGCCGGGCCGCCTGATGGGCATGCTCCTCGGCGAGACGCTCATCTCCGAGCCCGCCGAGGTGATGGCGCCCATCTCGGGAGGCGAGATGCAGATCAGCGGCCCCGCGGACGAGGGGGCGGGCGGCGGCCGCGCAGGCGCGGAGAGCCTCGTCCGCCGGCTGGCCGGGCGGTAGCGTCCCCGGTCCGAGCGGCGCGCCGGGCATGGGACCATTGGGCCGGTGAGCACAGCGCGGGAGGAGCATTCCGCTACCGTGAGCGACGTGGACGAGACGTCGCCGGAGCCGGAGCGGGCGGCCGGGGAGCAGCAGTCCGGGGAGCAGACCGAGGACCAGGGCTTCCGCGTCCACCTGGACAATTTCGAGGGCCCGTTCGACCTGCTGCTCGGCCTGATCTCCAAGCACAAGCTCGACATCACCGAGGTGTCGCTGCACAAGGTCACCGACGACTTCATCGCGCACATCCGCTCCTACGGCCGCGACTGGGACCTCGACCAGGCCAGCCACTTCCTGCTCGTCGCCGCGACGCTGCTCGACCTGAAGGCCGCGCGGCTGCTGCCGTCCGGCGAGGTCGACGACGAGGAGGACCTGGCGCTGCTGGAGGCCCGCGACCTGCTGTTCGCGCGGCTGCTGCAGTACCGCGCCTACAAGGAGGTGGCGCAGGTCCTCGCCGCGCGGATCGCCGACGCGAGCCGCCGGTTCCCGCGCATGGTGCCGATGGAGCCGAAGTTCGCGAACCTGCTGCCGGAGGTGCTGCTCGGCCTCGGCCCGGAGGAGTTCGCGCGGCTCGCCGCGAAGGCCCTGGCGCCGAAGGCGCCGCCCGCAGTGTCCGTCGAGCACATCTACCAGCCGAAGGCCAGCGTCAAGGAGCAGGCCGCGATCGTCGTGGAGATGCTCCGCAGGCTGCGCCGGACGACGTTCCGCGTCCTCGCCGCCGACGCGGAGGGCACCTACGAGGTCGTCGCCCGGTTCCTGGCGCTGCTGGAGCTGTACCGGGAGCAGGCCGTCTCCTTCGACCAGGACGAGCCCCTCGGAGAGCTGCACGTGACCTGGACCGGCACCGACGACGGCGACGTCGAGGTCGGCGACGACTACGAGGGCGCCCCCGAGAAGGACGGCGGCGCCAAGGACGCCAAGAACGCCAAGGACGAGAAGGACGAGAAGGACGAGAAGGACGGGGAAGAGCGATGACCGACGAACCCGGTGCGGACGCCCCGGAACTGCCGGGACTGCGCCCCTCGATCGAGGCGATCCTGCTGGTCGTGGACGAGCCGGTCAGCGTGATGACGCTGGCGCAGCTGCTGGAGCGCCCCCGCGGCGAGGTCGAGGAGACGCTGCGGGAGCTGGCCGCGGAATACACTGAGCAAGGCCGCGGGTTCGACCTCAGGGAGGTCGCCGGCGGCTGGCGGTTCTACACCCGGGACGTGTGCGCCCCGGTCGTGGAGCGGTTCGTCACCGACGGGCAGCAGGCGCGGCTCACGCAGGCCGCGCTGGAGACGCTCGCCGTCGTCGCCTACCGGCAGCCGGTGAGCCGCGCCCGCGTGTCGGCGATCCGCGGGGTCAACAGCGACGGCGTCATGCGGACGCTGACGCTGCGCGGCCTGATCGAGGACGCCGGGCAGGACCCGGAGTCGCAGGCGCACCTGTACCGGACCACCGGGTACTTCCTGGAGCGCCTCGGCCTGCGCGACCTCGACGAGCTGCCCGAGCTCGCCCCCTACCTCCCCGATGACCTGCCAGACGACATAGTGGAATAGCTGAGGACACGTGAGCGACAACGAGGGCGTCCGGCTGCAGAAGGTCCTGGCCGAGGCCGGGATCGGCAGCCGCCGCCGCTGCGAGGAGCTGATCGGCGAGGGCCGCGTCACCGTGAACGGGAAGAAGGTCTTCCGGTTCGGTGAGCGCGTCGACCCGCGCACGGCCGTCATCCACGTCGACGGCAAGCGCGTCGAGACCCGCGCCGAGATGCGGTACTACGCGATCAACAAGCCGCGCGGAGTGGTGTCCACGATGTCGGACGAGCGGGGGCGCAAGTCCCTCGCCGACTACGTGGAGGTGCCCGAGCGCCTGTTCCACGTCGGCCGGCTGGACACCGACACCGAGGGCCTGATCCTGCTCACCAACGACGGGGAGCTGTCGCACCGCCTCACCCACCCGTCCTACGGGGTGAACAAGACCTACCTGGCGGAGATCCACGGCCCGATCCCGCGCGACCTCGGCAAGCGGCTGAAGGCCGGGGTGACGCTGGACGACGGGCCCGCCAAGGCCGACAAGTTCCGCGTGTTCGACCAGGTCGGCCGGCGCGTCCTGGTGGAGATCACCCTGCACGAGGGGCGCAAGCACATCGTCCGCCGCCTGCTGAAGGAGGTCGGGTTCCCCGTCCAGCAGCTCGCCCGCATAGAGTTCGGGCCGATCAAGCTGGGGTCGCTGAAGCCGGGCGGGATGCGGGCGCTGACCGTCCGGGAGGTCGGCGAGCTGTACAAGGCGGTCGGGCTGTAGGGGACGGCCGGGCACGACGGAGCCGGGCACGACGGAGGGGAGACGACTGTGGCGGTACGCGCGGTCCGCGGGGCGACGCAGATCGACGCCGACGACCGGGACCAGATCCTGGAGGCGACGACGGAGCTGGTCTCGGAGGTGATGGCCCGCAACGGGCTGACCACCGACGACGTGATCAGCGTCATCTTCACGGTGACGCCGGACCTGACGGCGGAGTTCCCGGCGCTCGCCGCGCGCAAGCTCGGCTTCCACGAGGTGCCGCTGCTGTGCGCGACCGAGATCGGCGTCCCCGGCGCGCTGCCGCGGGTGATCCGGCTGATGGCGCACATCGAGACCGACCGCCCCCGCTCGGACGTCCAGCACGTGTACCTGCGCGGCGCGACCGCGCTGCGCCTCGACATCGCGCAGTAGCGCCCGGCCGGACGGGCGGCGGGCGACGAGGCAGTGGGCGCGGAGCAGTGGGCGCGGAGCAGTGGGCGCGGAGCAGTAAGGTCGTGGGCGTGAGTGAGGACGTGGTGGCGCGGCGCATCGTCGTGGTCGGGACGGGCCTGATCGGGACGTCGATCGCGCTGGCGATGCGCGAGCGCGGCGCCGAGGTGCTGCTGACCGACCGGGACTCGGCGGCCCTGTCCCTGGCCGTGGAACTGGGCGCCGGCGCGGCGCTGCCGGACGGGGCGCAGGAGGAGCCCGCCGACCTGGCGGTGCTCGCGGTGCCGCCGGCCGCGGTCGCGGTGACGCTGCTGGACGCGCAGAAGCGCGGCCTCGCCACCGCCTACACCGACGTGGCGAGCGTGAAGGCGCTGCCGCTGGCGCAGGCGGCCGAGCTGGGCTGCGACCTGACGACGTTCGTGGGCGGGCACCCCCTCGCCGGGAGCGAGCGGTCCGGCCCGAGCGCCGCCCGCGCCGACCTGTTCCTCGGCCGCCCGTGGGCGCTGTGCGCGACGCCCGAGGCGGCGGCGGAGACCATCGAGGCCGTCACGGGCCTGGCGAAGGCGTGCGGGGCGATGCCGGTCCGGGTGGACGCCGCCGAGCACGACCGCGCCGTCGCGCTCGTCTCGCACGGCCCGCACGTCGTGTCCGCCGCCGTCGCGGCCCGGCTGACCGGCGCGGACGACGTGGCGCTCGGCCTGTCCGGGCAGGGCGTGCGGGACGTGACCCGCATCGCGGCGAGCGACCCGCGGCTGTGGATCGGCATCCTGTCGGCGAACGCCGCGCCGGTCGCGGACGTGCTGGAGGCCGTCGCGACCGACCTGGCGGTGGCCGCGTCGCTGCTGCGCGACGGCAGCGAGGAGGCCGCCGCGCACGTCGCCGACCTGCTGCTGCGCGGCAACGCGGGCCGGTCCCGCATCCCCGGCAAGCACGGCGGCGACCAGCCCGCCTACGCGACCGTCCAGGTCGTCATCCCGGACCGCCCCGGCGAGCTGGCGATGATCTTCCAGGCGGCGGGGATCGCCGGGGTCAACATCGAGGACGTGACGATCGAGCATTCGCCCGGCCGCCCGCTCGGCGTGCTGGAGCTGTCGGTCGTCCCGGAGGCGGCCGAGCGCCTCGCGGCCGAGCTGCGCGCCCGCGGCTGGTCCGTCCCGGGCTAGTCCCCGGGACCGGTAGCCTGGATCGCCGGGGCCCGCCGGGGAGACACCCTCGCGCCGGTGCGGCGACGAGCGCCGCCCGCTTCGCCCGCCGACCCGGTCGGCGGGCGCTCCGACGACGAAGAGAGGGAGCGATCGTGCCGCTCGTCATCGCCATGGACGGACCCTCCGGTTCGGGCAAGTCCAGCGCGTCCAAGGGGGTCGCCCGCGCGCTCGGCCTCCGGTACCTGGACACCGGCGCGATGTACCGCGCCATGACGTGGTGGATGCTGGAGCACGGCGTGCCGGTCGAGGACGGCGCCGCAGTCGCGGCCCGCGCGCTCGAACCGGAGATCGCCTGCGGCACCGACCCGGACGCGCCCTCGATCACGGTGGACGGCACGGACGTGTCCGGCCCGATCCGCACCCGCGAGGTGACGAACGCGGTCAGCGCGGTCAGCGCCGTCCCGGCGGTCCGCGCCCGGCTCGTCGAGCTGCAGCGGGAGATCATCGGGGCCGGCGGGATCGTGGTGGAGGGCCGCGACATCGGCACGGTGGTCGCGCCGGACGCGGCCGTGAAGGTGTACCTGACGGCCAGCGAGGAGGCGCGCGCCGCGCGCCGCGCGAAGGACCTGGCGGCCGACCCGGGCGCGTCGGTGACGGTGACCCGGGCCGAGCAGGCGCGGCGCGACCGGCTCGACTCCACCCGCAAGGCGTCGCCGCTGACGAAGGCGGCCGGCGCGCACGAGATCGACTCGACGGAGCTGAGCCTCGCCGAGGTCGTCGAGGCGGTCGTCCGCCTCGCCAAAGAGCATGAGTGAGCTGTGAGCGAATACGAGATCGAGACGGTCGACGCCGTCGAGGACGACGCCGGCGACGCCGGCCCGGCGCCGGTCGTGGCGGTGGTGGGGCGGCCGAACGTCGGCAAGTCCACCCTCGTCAACCGGATCCTGGGCCGCCGCGAGGCCGTCGTGGAGGACGTCCCGGGCGTGACCCGCGACCGGGTCGCCTACGACGCGGCGTGGAGCGGCCGCCGGTTCACCGTCGTCGACACCGGCGGCTGGCTGCCCGACTCCTCCGGCCTGGCCGCGGCGATCGCGGAGCAGGCGCGGCTGGCGGTCGACCTCGCGGACGTGGTGATGTTCGTGGTCGACGCGACCGTGGGCGCCACCGACGTGGACGAGGCCGTGGTGGAGATCCTGCGCCGGTCCGGCAAGCCGGTGGTGCTGGTCGCCAACAAGGTCGACGACATCGGCGCCGAGTCGGACGCGGCGCTGCTGTGGTCGCTCGGCATCGGCGAGCCGCACCCGGTCAGCGCGCTGCACGGGCGCGGCAGCGGCGACCTGCTCGACGCGGTGCTGGACGCGCTGCCGGTGGAGCCGCCGGCGGAGACGTTCGGCGCGGAGGGCGGGCCGCGCCGGGTGGCGCTGCTCGGCCGCCCGAACGTCGGCAAGTCGAGCCTGCTGAACAAGCTGGCGGGGGAGCAGCGCGCGGTCGTCGACTCGGTGGCCGGGACGACCCGCGACCCGGTCGACGAGCTGATCGAGCTCGGCGGCAGGACGTGGCGGTTCATCGACACCGCCGGGATCCGGCGGCGGCACCGGGAGAACCAGGGCGCCGACTTCTACGCGACGCTGCGCACCCGGTCGGCGCTGGAGCGCGCCGAGGTCGCGGTCGTGCTGGTGGACGCCGGCCAGCCGCTCGCCGAGCAGGACCTGCGGATCATCTCCATGGTGATCGACTCCGGCCGGGCGCTGGTCATCGCCTACAACAAGTGGGACCTGCTGGACGAGGAGCGCCGCCACTACCTGGAGCGCGAGATCGACCGGCAGCTGCACAACGCGCGCTGGGCGCCGCGGGTGAACATCTCCGCGCGGACCGGCCGGCACGTGGAGAAGCTGGTGCCGGCGATCGACGCGGCGCTGGAGGGCTGGGGCACCCGCGTCCCGACGTCCAAGCTGAACCAGTTCTTCGCCGACCTGGTGAACTCCCACCCGCACCCGGTGCGGGGCGGCAAGCAGCCGCGCGTGCTGTTCGCGACGCAGGCGGGGGTGCGCCCGCCCCGGTTCGTGCTGTTCACCTCCGGGTTCCTGGAGGAGGGCTACCGGCGGTTCATCGAGCGGCGGCTGCGGGAGGAGTTCGGCTTCGCCGGCGCCCCGCTCGACATCGCGATGAAGATCCGCGAGAAGCGCGGCAAGGGCAGGAAATAGCGGAAATCGGCGGTGCGGCCCGTCCAGGATCTTCCCGGACGGGCCGCGGCATGTCAGGATGCCTACTACGGGACGCGAGTAAGTCCTCCATTACTCGCCGATCCCGGGACGGACACCGGTTTCGTCCGGAGGCGGCGGCCTCCGGACCCCAGGGCGCGGGTCGAGGGGTGCGACGTGAAGCTCTTCCTACTGCTCTCCGCGGCGGCGGCATGCGTGGCGCTGAGCTTCGTCTGGCGGGAGCCGTGGATCGGCGGCGTCGGGCTGCTGGTCGCCTTCATCGCGATGTTCACCGACCGCGACGACGTGCGGACGGACGACGAGCGCGCCAGCTACGAGACCACCAAGGCCGTCCGCAACATGCGCGCCCGCGACCGCCTGTGACGCCGCGGCGCGCCCGTCACCGGTCGCGGCGCGGGTCGCCCGCGACGTGCTGGTCGCCGGGCCGGGGCGGGGGGCCGTGCTCGGGGCGGCTCTCCCGCGCGTAGCGGCCGTGCACGATCGGCTGGGTGGTGTTCGACCCGCCGGCCGGTCCGGGCCCGTCCGCCCGCTCGTCCGCCCAGGCCCGCTCGCGCGCGCCGACGACGGCGAACCGGCCGAGCGCGAACGCGGCGAGGAACACGATGACGACGCCGAGTCCGGTGAACCCGGACAGCTGCTCGGCGACGACCTGGCCCTCGCTCGTGCCGAGCGGGGTGCCGACGCCGGGCACGTCCCACAGGGCGGCGAGGAACGGGCCGACGGCGAACCAGGCGCCGCCCAGCGCGGCGAGCCAGCCGCCGAACATCGCCATGGCGCGGTTGGCGCTGGCGAGGAGGATCAGCCCGCCCAGCACGGCGGCGGCGCCGGGGGCGATGCTGAGTTGCAGCCGGTCGGTGTTGTAGACCCAGGTGTCGTCCGGCGTGAAGCCGAATCCGAAATAGGGGCCGGCGAACGGCAGCAGGCCGCCCCACAGCCCCAGCAGGATCAGCAGGACTCCGCTGAGGACGCCCCGGGTGCGCGGTGCTCGCATGGTCCCAGTCATGATCATTCCTCCTGACCGGGCTTCTGATTCTGTTTCGAGACACCGTTTACCCGGAGGTGGGCCGCCCACACGGCCGGAAGGCCCACATATGGCCAAAAAGGGAGCATTTCCATGGAAAGCGACATCGCGCTCGTGTACGCGCGGGAGGAGCCGCCGCGGCGGTGGGACGCCGCCGTCTTCCTCGCCGGGCCCACGCCCCGCTCGCCCGGCGTCGCCTCCTGGCGGCCGGACGCGGTCGCCGAGATCCGCCGCCGGTGGCGCGGGCCGGGGCGGCTCGCCGTGTTCGTCCCCGAGGACCGGCACGGCCGCTACCCCGACTACACCGGGCAGGTCGAGTGGGAGGAGCGCTGCCTCCACCTGTCCGACGAGGTGATCTTCTGGGTGCCGCGCGACCCGGCGACCCTGCCGGCGTTCACCACGAACGTCGAATGGGGGATGTGGCACGACAGCGGGCGCGCGGTCTTCGGCGCGCCGCCGGAGGCGCCCGGGAACCGCTACCTGCTGCACTACGCCGCCAAGCACGGCGTGCCGGCGGCGGAGGACCTCGCGGGGACGGTCGCGGCGGCGCTCGACCGCATCGGCGCCGGCGCGTCCCGGACGGGCGGGGAGCGGGAGGTGCCCCTGCTGCTGTGGCGGGACGAGGTGTTCCAGACCTGGTACGCGGGGCAGCGGGACGCGGGGAACGTGCTGCTCGGCGCGCGGGCGGTGTTCCGGTTCGGCGTGTGCTGGGGGCTGCACGTCCGCGTGCACGTCGCCGCCGAGGGGCGGGCGAAGGAGAACGAGATCGTCATCGGCCGGCCGGACGTCTCGGTCGTCGTGCTGCACCGGCGCCGCGCGGCCCTCGACGAGACCGAGGTCGTGCTCGTCCGCGAGTTCCGCAGCCCGTGCGCGGCCGGGTTCGTCCGCGAGCTGCCGGGCGGTTCGGGCGCGGGCGGGCCGGTGCGCAGGGCTCTCGCCGAGGTCGCCGAGGAGACCGGGCTGGCGCTCGCGCATGAACGGCTGCGCGCGCACGGAGCGCGGCAGCCGAACGCGACCATGTCCGCGCACCGGGCGCATCTGTTCTCCGCCGAGGTGACGGGGGAGGAGCTGGAGCGGCTGCGGGCGTCCGGCCCGCACGGGGTTGCGGCGGACGGGGAGCGCACCTATGTGGAGGTCCTCCCGTACGGGCGGATCAGGCGGGAGCGCCTGGTCGACTGGGCGAACCTGGGGATGATCACGGAGGTCCTGCTGGACGCCGGCTGACCGCATCTGCGAGGCATCTGACGGAGATGCCTCGCAGTATCGAGAGATATTCCGCTCTTCACCTTGCATCTGCGGTTGGCTAGGCTGGGCCGCGTGACCACGTTCAGGATCAGCGAGGCCGCGGCGCTGCTCGGCGTCAGCGCGGACACCGTCCGCCGCTGGGTGGACGGGGGGCGGCTCCCCGCGTCCCGCGACGAGCACGGGCACCGGCTGGTGCCCGGCGCCGAACTGGCCGCCTTCGTGCGCGACCAGGCGCGCGGGGGCGCGCCGTCCGACCAGCCCGAGCGGTTCTCCTCGGCGCGCAACCGGCTGCGCGGCATCGTCACCGACGTCGTCCGGGACGGCGTGATGGCGCAGGTGGAGATCCAGGCGGGCCCGTTCCGGGTGGTGTCGCTGATGAGCCGGGAGGCCGCCGACGACCTCGGCCTTCAGGCGGGCGTGGTCGCCGAGGCGGTCGTGAAGTCGACGAACGTCGTGGTCGAGGTGGCGGAACCGGGGGCATCATGATCAAGCGCGCCGCGGCGGCGCCCCTCCTGCTGGCGGCCCTCCTGCCGGCGGCCCTGGCCGGCTGCGGCGAGGTCGAGGAGACCCCGTCCGGGACGGGCGGCGGCGACGGCGGGCGCGGCGGGACGCTGACCGTGTTCGCGGCGGCCTCGCTCACCGAGGCGTTCACCGCGCTCGGGAAGACCTTCGAGGGCTCGCACCCCGGCGTGCGGGTCAGGTTCAACTTCGGCGGCAGCTCGACGCTCGCGCAGCAGATCACGCAGGGCGCGCCGGCGGACGTGTTCGCGTCCGCGAACCCGGCCACGATGCGGACGGTGACCGATGCGGGCGACGCGGCCGGGCCGCCCCGCGTGTTCGCCAGGAACCGCCTGGTCATCGCGGTTCCCAAGGACAACCCCGGCAAGGTGTCGGGGGTGCGCGACCTGTCCGCGCCCGGGCTGAAGGTGGTCCTGTGCGCCGTGCAGGTGCCGTGCGGGTCCGCCGCGAAGACCGCGCTCGACGCGGCCGGCGTCCAGGTGCGGCCGGTGTCGCGGGAGCGGGACGTCAAGGCCGTCCTCACGAAGGTCGGCCTGGGCGAGGCCGACGCCGGGCTCGTCTACCGCACCGACGCCGAGGCCGCGGGCGGGGAGGTCACGGGCATCGAGTTCCCGGAGGCGGCCGAGGCCGTCAACGACTACCCGATCGCCGAGGTCGCCAAGGCCCCGGCCGGCGCGCTCGCCGAGGACTTCATCGGGCTCGTGCTCGGCGCGCGGGGCAGGGCCGTGCTGGCGGAGGCGGGCTTCGAGGCGCCATGAGGACCGACGCCGTCCCGGGCCGGCCGCCGTGGATCCTCGTGCTGCCCGCGCTGGCCGGGCTGGCGTTCCTGGTGCTGCCGCTGCTCGGGCTGCTCGTCCGCGCGCCGTGGTCGACGCTCGGCACCCGGCTCGTGCAGCCGCAGGTCCTGGACGCGCTCCGGCTGTCGCTGCTCAGCGCCACCCTCGCCACCGGGCTGTGCGTGCTGTTCGGCGTCCCGCTGGCCTGGACGCTCGCCCGCGTCCCGTTCCCCGGCGTCCGCCTCGTCCGGGCGCTGGTGACGGTGCCGCTGGTGCTGCCGCCGGTCGTGGGCGGCGTCGCGCTGCTGCTCGTGCTCGGCCGGCGCGGCCTGGTCGGCGGGTGGCTCGACGCCGCGTTCGGGATCACGTTCCCGTTCACCACCGCCGGGGTCGTGCTGGCCGAGACGTTCGTCGCGATGCCGTTCCTGGTGATCAGCGTGGAGGGCGCGCTGCGCGCCGCCGACCTGCGCTACGAGGAGGCCGCCGCCACCCTCGGCGCCGGCCGCTGGACGGTCTTCCGCCGGGTCACGCTGCCGCTCGTCGCGCCCGGCGTGGCGGCCGGCGCCGTGCTGTGCTGGGCGCGGGCGCTCGGCGAGTTCGGCGCGACCATCACCTTCGCGGGCAACTTCCCCGGCCGGACGCAGACGATGCCGCTCGCCGTCTACCTGGCGCTGGAGACCGACCCGCAGGCCGCGATCGTGCTCAGCCTCGTGCTGCTCGCCGTCTCGGTCGCCGTCCTGGCCGCGCTCCGCGACCGCTGGGTGGGCACGGCGTGAGCGAGGCGGCATGAGCGAGGGACTGGACGCGCGGCTCGTGGTGCGGCGCGGCGGGTTCGCGCTCGACCTGCCGCTCACCGCCGCGCCCGGCGAGGTCGTCGCGCTGCTCGGCCCGAACGGCGCCGGCAAGAGCACCGCGCTGCGCGCGCTGGCGGGGCTCGTCCCGATGGCGGGCGGGCACCTCCGGGTGGACGGGGAGGACCTGCGCCCGCTGCCCGCCGACCGCCGCGGCATCGGCATGGTCTTCCAGGACTACCTGCTGTTCCCGCACCTCAGCGCGCTGGACAACGTCGCGTTCGGGCCGCGTTGCCGGGGCGCCGGCCGCCGCGCCGCCCGGCGCGCCGCCGCGGAGTGGCTCGACCGCGTGGGGCTCGCCGGGTACGCCTCGGCCCGCCCCCGGGCGCTGTCGGGCGGCCAGGCGCAGCGGGTCGCGCTCGCCCGCGCGCTGGCCGTCGAGCCGCGCCTGCTCCTGCTGGACGAGCCGCTCGCCGCGCTCGACGCCCGCACCCGGCTGGAGATCCGGGCGGCGCTGCGCCGCCACCTCGCCGGGTTCACGGGCGCGGCGGTCCTCGTCACCCACGACCCGCTGGACGCGATGGTGCTGGCCGACCGCATCGTCGTGGTCGAGGACGGGCGGCTCGTTCAGGAGGGGGCGCCCGCCGACATCGCCCGCCGCCCCCGCACCGGCTACGTGGCGCGGCTCGTCGGCCTGAACCTGTATCGGGGGAGGGCCGAGCGCGGGACCGTGGTGATCGGCGGCGGCGACGCAACCCTGGACACGGTCGACTCACCTGAGGGTGAGGTGTTCATAGCCTTCGCGCCATCCTCGGTGGCGCTGTACCGGACGCGCCCCGACGGCAGCCCCCGCAACCTCTGGCGCGCCCGGGTGGCCGCGGTCGAACGGCACGGGGACCGGGCCCGGGTGCAGCTCTCCGGGCCGCCTTTCGACGCGGTCGCGGACGTCACTCCGGCCGCCGTCGCGGAGCTCGAATTGTCAGAGGGCAGCATGATTTGGGCGGCCGTGAAGGCCACCGAAACTCACGTTTACCCAGCTTGACCGTGCCCATACCGAACCACGCCGGGGTGGCGGGCGTCACGTCCGCCGCCGCGTGATAACAATCACAAAACGGGCAAGAAGCCTCAAATGCGGACGGGATTGGTCCAGACCAAATGGCAAAAACGACGCGTCTTGTTCATCATGCAAACATCCTGCGAACAGCTGAAGGAGTAGCCCGTGTCCATCCAGGTCCCCGGCCTCGACCAGGCCCCTACCGGCCACACCGAACTGATTGAGTGGGTACGCGGGATCGCCGAGCTGACCAAGCCGGACCGCGTGGAGTGGTGCGACGGCTCGGACGAGGAGTGGGAGCGGCTCACCGGTCTCCTCGTCGAGCAGGGCACGCTCACGCGGCTCGACCCGGCCAAACGGCCGAACAGCTTCCACGCCGCGTCCGACCCCACCGACGTCGCCCGCGTCGAGGACCGCACGTTCATCTGCTCCGAGAAGGAGGAGGACGCCGGTCCCACCAACAACTGGGTCGCCCCCGCCGAGATGAAGCAGACCCTCGACGGCCTCTTCGACGGCTGCATGAAGGGCCGCACCATGTACGTGGTGCCGTTCTGCATGGGCCCGCTCGGCGGCAACATCTCCCAGCTGGGCGTCGAGATCACCGACTCCGCCTACGTCGCCGTGTCCATGCGGATCATGACGCGGATGGGCGAGCCCGCGCTGCGCCTCATCGAGGAGCGCGGCTCGTTCGTCAAGGCCGTCCACTCCGTCGGCGCGCCCCTGGAGCCCGGCCAGGCGGACGTCAAGTGGCCCTGCAACTCCACCAAGTACATCACCCACTTCCCCGAGACCCGGGAGATCTGGTCGTACGGGTCGGGCTACGGCGGCAACGCCCTGCTGGGCAAGAAGTGCTACGCGCTGCGGATCGCCTCGACGATGGCCCGCGACGAGGGCTGGATGGCCGAGCACATGCTCATCCTGAAGCTCACCCCGCCGGAGGGCGAGACCCGCTACGTCGCCGCCGCGTTCCCGTCGGCGTGCGGCAAGACCAACCTCGCGATGCTGGAGCCGACCATCCCCGGCTGGAAGGTCGAGACCATCGGCGACGACATCGCCTGGATGCGGTTCGGCGACGACGGCCGGCTCTACGCGATCAACCCCGAGGCCGGCTTCTTCGGCGTCGCGCCCGGCACCGGCGAGAGCACCAACGCCAACGCCGTGAAGACGCTCTGGGGCAACAGCATCTTCACCAACGTCGCGCTCACCGACGACGGCGACGTGTGGTGGGAGGGCCTCACCGACGAGCCGCCCGCGCACCTCACCGACTGGCGGGGCAACGACTGGACGCCGGAGTCCGAGACCCCGGCCGCGCACCCGAACGCCCGCTTCACCACCCCGGCCGGGCAGTGCCCGATCATCGCCGACGAGTGGGAGGACCCGAAGGGCGTCCCGATCTCGGCGATCCTGTTCGGCGGCCGGCGCGCCACCGCCGTCCCGCTCGTCACCGAGGCGTTCGACTGGCAGCAGGGCGTGTTCCTCGGCGCCAACATCGCGTCCGAGAAGACCGCCGCCGCCGAGGGCACCGTGGGCGAGCTGCGCCGCGACCCGTTCGCGATGCTGCCGTTCTGCGGCTACAACATGGGCGACTACTTCGGCCACTGGCTGGAGATCGGCAAGGCCACCGACCCGGAGAAGCTGCCCCGGATCTACTACGTCAACTGGTTCCGCAAGAACGCCGACGGCAAGTTCATCTGGCCCGGCTTCGGCGAGAACAGCCGCGTGCTGAAGTGGATCGTCGAGCGGCTCAACGGCAAGGCCGACGCCGCCAAGTCGCCGATCGGGCACCTGCCGACCAAGGAGGCGCTCGACACCGACGGCCTCACCATCGACGACGCCGACCTGGACACGCTCCTGTCGGTCGACAAGGAGGTGTGGAAGCAGGAGGCCGCCCTCGTGCCGGAGTTCTTCGAGAAGTTCGGCGACCACCTGCCGCAGGCGCTGTGGGACGAGTACCACGACCTGGTGCGCCGCCTGGAGCACTGACCTCCCGGCGGCCGCCGGCGTGACGCGCGGGCCGGTCGCGGACTTTGCCGAGTCCGCGACCGGCCTTTGGCCTCTCCTGCACTGCGCGGGGGCAGCAATGGGGCAAGTCCCCGTCCCGGGAGGCCGGAATGTTCGACTCGATGACCCGCCACTGGTGGGTGCTCGGGCTGCGCGGCGCGTTCGCGATCCTGTTCGGCATCGTCGCCTGGGCGTGGCCCGGCATCACCGTCCTGGCCCTGGTGCTGCTGTTCGGCGCGTACGCCCTCGCGGACGGCCTGGTCGCGGTGACGCAGGCGTTCCGCGGCGCGTCCGGCGGGCCGCGCGGCCTGCTCATGCTCGTCGGGTTCGCCGGGATCGCGCTCGGCGTCACGGCGCTGGTGTGGCCGGGCATCACCGCGTTCGTGCTGCTCATGCTCATCGCCGCGTGGGCGGTCGCCACCGGCGTCCTGGAGATCGTGGTCGCCCTCGCGATGCACCGGGAGCTGCGCGGGGAGTGGGCGTACGTGCTGACCGGCGCCGTCTCGCTGCTGTTCGGCATCCTGCTGTTCGCCTGGCCGGTCTCCGGCGCGATCGCGATCGTCTGGCTGATCGGGCTGCTGGCGATCCTGAGCGGCGCCGCCATGCTCGGCGCCGCGTTCCGGCTGCGCCGGCTCGGCCACCGCGCCGAACGCCGCCGGATGGGCGCGGCCGCCCGCCACTAGCCGCGGTGCCGCCGGCCCGGCGCGACCTCAAGCGAGCTTGAGGTCGCATAGGATGCGGGGCATGACGCGGCTTGAGCACCGGGTGCACGAACTGACCGTCGGGCAGCTCGCCGAGCGGAGCGGCGTGGCCGTCTCGGCGCTGCACTTCTACGAGTCCAAGGGGCTGATCAGCAGCCGCCGGACGGCCGGCAACCAGCGCCGGTTCAGCCGCGACACGCTCCGCCGGGTCGCGTTCATCAAGGTGTCGCAGCGGGTCGGGATCCCGCTCAGCGACATCCGCGACGCGCTCGCCACCCTCCCCGAGGAGCGCACCCCCACGGTCGCTGACTGGGCGCGCCTGTCGGAGGCGTGGCGCAGCCACCTCGACGACCGCATCCGGCAGCTGGAGAAGCTCCGCGACGACCTCACCGACTGCATCGGCTGCGGCTGCCTGTCGATCAGCAGGTGCGCGCTGGCCAACCCCTACGACCGGCTCGGCGACGAGGGCCCGGGGCCGCGCAGGCTGCCCAGCACCTCGTCGGGGACGCCGATCCCTGCGGCCATCGCGACGCCGGGGTGG
>NZ_JBEORG010000013.1:0-163484 GCF_040302145.1 Spirillospora sp. NPDC127506
CACTTCAACGCCAACGCCGCCTGGCTGATCTTGTGGGCGATGTCGTTCAACCTGCTGCGCGCCGCCGGTGCGCTGGCCTCGGCCTTCCACGCCCGTGCGACCACCGCCACCATCCGCGCTCACCTGGTCAACGTCCCCGCCCGGCTGGCGCGCTCGGCCCGCCGCCTGCAACTGCACCTGCCCCGCAACTGGCCCTGGGCCGACGCCTGGCGGCAGTTGTTCACCACCCTCCACGCCCCACCCGACAGCCGCTGACCTGCCGTTATCCACCGCCCGCCAGGGCCCGACCGGAACCGAACACGTGGAAAAGCTGGGCAGACCAGCCGATCACCCCTGCCCGCGGGCGGCCGACAACTCAACCGTCCTCCCGAAAAGACCGAGAGATCGACCTCGATACACCATCGGTGGATCGAGGCTAAGGCGGCGCCGATGCTGCTTGTCGGCAGGGTGAGCAGTTCTTGCTCGCCGTACTTCGCCGCGAAGCCCAGCAGGAACAGGCCGGGAATGAGGGTGCTGCCGCCGGTGGTCAGCGCGGCGGCCGTGGTGGCGGCGCCTCCGAGTACCAGGATGGTGCGCCAGCCGGGAAGAAACGACGCCGGCAGGAGCACGGCGATGCCGACGATGGCATAGGTCAGCAGCACCTCGCGAGGCTGCAATACGCGGTGCAGTGCGCCGAAGGGGATCAGGAAGCCCAGGCGCGCCAGCATGAGCAGGCGGGGGCTGCGCGTCCGTTGCTGTACGGCGTCCAGGAACAGTCCGAAGCTGAGGCCGAACAAGAACGAGAAGATAGGGAAGAACCGCTGGTGCAGGAGGGTCTCATAGGCCCAGTGGCCCTGGCCGCCCGCCGGGCTGGTATTCCCGTCAGGGGCACGGCGTTCGCCAAGGTGATGCCCATCAGCGCGAATCCGCGAAGGACGTCGACCTCGGTGATGCGGGCTAATCGCTGGGCTGTCGGCACGACCCGACGACATCACGTCCGGTCGCGGCCGGGCCACTGGGCGAGGTTCTGGAAGAGCTCGGCCTGCTCCATCGCATCGTCCAGGGCGTTGTGGGTGTGCGGCCGGTCGGAGAGCAACTCGGGCGGCATCTGCCTCTTGGTCGAGCGGACGACCATGGCGTCCGCCTTGGCGGCGTAGAGGGTCTTCAGGTCCAGGTGCCGTGAGTGCCCGAACGGGGAGCCCGCTGAGGCGAAGCGCATCCAGTACCAGTACAGGAACACCCAGTCGAAGCCGAGCGGGTAGGCGACCAGGACCGCTGAGGACGCGTCCGCCGCCGCGGTCGCGCGGGTCACGAAGGCGGTGGCCGCATTCATCGCCTCGGCCGGCTGCCGGCCCTCGACGGCCAGCCGGTCGCGGTCCAGGCCGCTGACCGCGAGCGCCTCGGGGACGTAGTCGTCGCTGATCGGTCTCAGTTCCGCGTAGAACGTGGCCCCGGCCGGATCGAGCGGCGTGAAGTCGCGTCCGTCGTAGGTTCCGCATGCCGCCAGGCCGAAGCTCAGCATGGAGTACGGGCCCGGGATCGGCCCGTCCGCCTCGACGTCCGCCGAGATGTACAGCTCACGCTTGGGCATCGCCGGCCTCCGCGTCACCGGGGTCGCTCGTGGGGGGCGTGCTGGTCACCCGTACATCATCCCGCACCGTCGTAAGCCCGCACCGTCGCAAGCCCGCACTGTCGTATCGGGCTGCTGTTCTCGTGGGGCGTCCCGTCGGGTCGGGGAGTTAGTCATCATTCTTGACTGTCATCGATCGTTACTATAGTTTCGATGTCAGCAGGCCCCCGGCGAACCCGGGGCGGAGAAGGAGGAACGCCATGGGTACCGCCGGTTTCGACTACGCCATCACCCGCACGCTGGACGCCCCGGTCCAGAAGGTCTGGGACGCCTGGACCGACTCCGACGTCTACGGCAAGTGGGCCAGCGCCGAGGACGTCTCGCTGGACGTCCGGCCGGGCGGCGCCTGGAGCTCGGTCATGGTCATCCCCGGCGGCGCCCGCGTCCCGCTGACGGGCTCCTACGCCGAGGTCGTGCCGCACGAGCGCCTGGTCATGGGGATGGACGTCCCCGGTGGCGGCGGCGAGCAGGTCCTGATGACGCTCGAACTGGCCGCCGAGGGCGACAAGACCAAGATCACTCTGTCCCAGACGTTCGACGGCGCGGAGGAGCGCGACCAGGCCGAGCAGGGCAGCGACATGCTGCTGGACGGCCTCGCCGCGTACCTGGCCGAGGCGTGAACCACGGCGGCGGCACGTGACCGCGGGCGTTGAGCGTCCTCAGCGCCCGCGGTCGCGTCATGAGGGCTGGCAGACGGGGCACCAGACGGTCCGGCGGCCCGAGACCCGTCGGCTGCACAGGGGAGTGCCGCAGCGCGGGCAGGCGGCGCCGGGGTCGTCGCGGACGCCGGTGAGCCAGTCGCGGCGCGGTGGGACACGTCTGGCCTCGACCGAGTCGCGGAGGACGCGGCGGAGGGCGCGGTGCAGGGCGGTCAGTTCGGCCGCGTCCAGGTCGGACGCGGTGCGCAGCGGGTTGACGCGGGCGTGCCAGCAGATCTCGTCGGCCAGGAAGTTGCCCAGGCCCGCGATGACCGTCTGGTCGGTCAAGGCCGACTTCAGGCGTCCGCGGCGGTGCGAGAGGAGTTCGGCGAGGTCGCGCCGGGAGACCTCCAGGGCGTCCGGGCCGAGGTCGGCGAGCATCTGCTCGGCGTCGTCCAGATGGACGCCCTGCAACTTGCGCATGTCCCGGTAGCGCAGCTCGCCGTCCGGGAGGCGCCAGACGACGCGGTCGTGGCGGTGCCGCGGCTCGGCCGGATCGTGCCAGGTGAGCGAGCCGGTCATGCCGAAGTGCAGCAGCAGGACCGGGCCGCCCGCCGGGGCGATCAGCCACTTGCCGTGCCGCCGCGGCTCGGCGAACCGGCGGCCGCGCAGGGCGTCGCCGAGGGCCCGGGCGGTGACGCCGCGCAGGACGCCCGCGTCGAGGACGTCGACCGCGGTGATGGGCTCGCCGGTGTGCGCGGCGAGCACCCGGCGGAAGCCCTCGACGTCGGGGAGTTCCGGCATGGCGGGTCCCTACCCGCCATGCGGCGGATCAGCGGCGGACGACGTAGGGGGCGATGCTGGAGAGCTTCTCGCAGGTCTCCTCGTACTCGCGCTCGGGGGTGGACGCGCTGACGATCCCGGCGCCGGCGCGCAGCCAGGCGCGGCCGTCCTCGCAGTACAGCGCGCGCAGGACGAGGGCCGAGTCGAGGGAGCCGTCGTGGGAGACGGCCACCACGGCGCCGGAGTACATGCCCCGGCGGTCCTCCAGGCGGGTGATCGCCTCGATCGCCTCGGGCTTCGGGATGCCGGACGCGGTGACGCCGGGGAAAAGGGCCTCCAGGGCGTCCCACGGGGTGCGGCCGGGCGCGAGGACGCCGGCCGCGCGGGAGCCGAGGTGCTGCACGCTGCCGCGCTCCTTCACGGACATGAAGTCGGTCACCCGGACGGTCGCGGGGTCGCAGACGCGGCGCAGCTCCTCCAGCGACGTCCGGACCGAGACGGCGTGCTCGAAGATCTCCTTCGGGTCGTTCTCCAGCTCGCGGCGGGTGCGGGCGTCGGCCTCGGCGCCGGCGCCGAACGCGCGGGTGCCCGCGAGGGGCTGGGTCATGACGCGGCCGCCGGCGTCCACGGTCGCGAGGACCTCGGGGCTGAACCCGGTGGCCTGGAAGCCGCCGAGGTCGAGCAGGAACGAGCGGGCCGGGGTGTTCGCCTCGCGGCCGCGCGCGTACGTCGCGACGACGTCGACGGGGTGCGGGACGTCCAGCCGCCGGGACACGATGACCTTCTGGTAGCGGCCCGCGCGGATCTCGGCGACGGCCGCGGCGACCTTGGCGCGGTAGGCGTCGCCGCCGGTGCGGACGTCGACGGGGGAGGGGGTTCCGGCGACCGGGGCGACCCCGGTGAGCAGCTCGGTGAGCAGTTCGGCTACCCGCGGCGCGTCGGCGCCGGTGACGTGGGCGCGGCCGTCCTCGATCCGGACCTCGGTGCGCGGGACGATCAGGTGCGCGAGCCGGCCGGTCGGGCGGGGTGCGGCGAACTCGAACGCGATCCAGCCGTAGGCGTTCCAGGCGGGCAGCGGGGCGTCGGCGAAGCCGTCGCGCAGGGCGTCGGCGGGGCGGCCGGACCAGGGCCCGGTGGACGGCGGGCGCCCCGGCCACCGCACGTGGACGGTGGCGGCGTCGAGGACGACCTCGCCGAGCACGCCGCCCGCGAACGTCCACGAGCCGGGCCGCTCGTAGACCACGTAGTCGCCGAACAGTCCGGATCCGGCCAGCCGGGCCATGACGGCAAGCGGCTCGGCGGTGCATTCCAGCACGAGCTCGGCGGGGTTCGCGTCAGCGCGCAGACCGATGGACAAGGCAGCCAACTCCCTCTCGCGGGGGCAGAAGATCAAGTTAGGTAAGGCTAACCTTGTGCGCTCACCATAGGCAAGGCTAACCTAACCCGCGATCATGGAGCCGGACGAAAGAGCGGGCGTGCAGACGACGACGGCGCGGCGGCGCGAACTGATGCGGCGGATGATGGCCGAGGCCGGGCTGGGGCCGGGGACGTCCGGGATCGCCCCGCGCGGGTCGGACGGGCCGGCGCCCCTCTCCTACGCGCAGCAGAGCATGTGGCTGCACCACCGGACGTTCCCGGACAGCCCCGCCTACAACGTCTGCCTGCTCGTCCGCATGGACGGGCCCCTCGACACCGGCGCGCTCCGGGAGGCGCTGCGCGCGCTGGTCCGGCGGCACGCCGTCCTGCGCACGACGTACGCGGACGGCGACGGGGAGAGCGCCGTCCAGGTCGTCACCGAGGACGACTCCCTCGACCTCCCGCCCGTCGCCTGCGAGGACGCCGAGGCGCGGGCGGCGGAGCTGGCCGCCCTGCCGTTCGACCTGCGCCGCGAGCGGCCGATCCGGCTCGAGCTGCTGGAACTCGGCGAGGACGCGCACGCGCTGGTGCTCGTCGTCCACCACATCGCGTGGGACGGGATGACGTGGAGTTCGCTGTCGCGCGACCTGTCGGCCCTCTACCGCGCGGCCGTGACCGGCGAGCCGGACGGGCTCCCGGCCCTCGGCGTCCAGTACGCCGACTACGCCGAGTGGGAGCAGAGGCGGCCCGTCGACGAGGCCGACCTGGCCTACTGGCGCGAGCGCCTCGACCCGCCGCCCCCGCCGCTCGACCTGCCCGCCGACCACCCGCGCGGCGCCGCCGCGTCCGAGCGCGGCGGGCGCCGGGCGCGCCGCTTCGGCGACGCGGTCACGGAGGGGATGCGGCGGCTCGCCGCCGAGGAGAACCTCACCCCGTACATGGTGATGCTCGCCGCGTACGGCGTCCTGCTGCACCGCTACACCGGGGCCGAGGACGTGGCGGTCGGGTCGGCGGTGATGAACCGGGAGCACGCCGAGGTCGAGCGGCTCGTCGGCAACTTCGGCAACACGCTGGTGATGCGCACCGACCTGTCCGGCGCGCCGACGTTCAGGGAGGCGCTGCGCCGCACCGGCCGGACGGTCACCGAGGGGTTCGCGCACCAGGCCCTCCCGTACGACCGGATCGTCCAGGATCTGCGCCCCGCGCGGGGACGGGGCCGGTCGGCGTTCTTCGACACCATGCTGCTGTTCCTCGCCCAGGAGATCGGCGAGCTCGACCTGCCGGGGATCACGTCGAGCTGGACGCACATCCACAACGGCACGACCCACTTCGATCTGTCGCTGGAGGCGTTCGTCCGGCCGCAGGGCATGGTCGTCGAGGCCACGTTCCGCCGCGAGCTGTTCGACGACGACCGCATCGACGCGCTGCTCGCGCACCTGGAGACGCTCCTCGCGGACGCCGTCGCCGACCCCGACCGCCCGGTCGGCGCCCTGGAGATCATGGGCGAGGACGACCGTGCCCTCATCGAGCGGGCCAACGCCACCGCCCGCCCCGTGCCCCGCACCGACGTGGTGGCGCTGTTCGCCGAGCAGGCCGCCCGCACCCCCGGCGCGGCGGCCGTCGAGGCCGGGGCGGAGTCCCTCACCTACGCCGAGCTGGACGCGCGGTCGTCGGCGCTCGCGGCGGAGCTGCGCGGCCGGGGCGCCGGGGCCGAGAGCGTCGTCGCGCTCGCGCTGCCCCGCACCCCGGACCTCGTCGTGGCGCTGCTCGGCGTCCTGAAGGCCGGCGCCGCCTACCTGCCGCTCGACCTCGACCACCCCGCCGACCGGCTCGCCTACATGCTGGACGACGCGCGCCCGCTGTGCGCGATCGCTACACCGGAGACCGCGGGGCTCCTCCCCAAGACCGCCGAGGTTCTCGTCCTGGACGGTCCCGTCGAGCCGCGGCCGGCGCCGGTCGCGGCGGCGCCGGTGCGTCCCGAGCAGCTCGCCTACGTCATCTACACCTCCGGCTCGACCGGCCGGCCCAAGGGCGTGGAGATCCCGCACGGCGCGCTCGCCAACTTCCTCCTGTGCACCCGGGACCGCCTGGACCTCGGCGAAGGGGACCGGCTCGTCGCGGTGACGACGATCGCGTTCGACATCGCCGCGCTGGAGCTGTTCGCCCCGCTGATCAGCGGCGCGACCGTCGTCCTCGCCGGCCGGGCGGACGTGCGCGACCCCGCCGCGCTCGCCGGGCTGCTCAAGGGCACCACGATCGTCCAGGGCACCCCGTCGCTGCTCGGCACGCTCGACCCGGCCGCGCTGGAGGGCCTGCGGGTGCTGGTGGGCGGCGAGGCGCTGCCCGCCGCGCTCGCCGGGTCGCTGGCCGGGACGGCGGCGCTCGCCACCAACCTGTACGGGCCGACCGAGGCGACGATCTGGGCCACGTCCGCCGACCTGCCCGCGTCCGGCATCGGCACCCCGTTCTGGAACACCCGCGCGTACGTCCTGGACGCGCGGCTGCGCCCGGTGCCGCCCGGCGTGCCCGGCGAGCTGTACCTCGCGGGCGCGCAGCTCGCCCGCGGCTACACCGGCCGCCCCGACCTCACGGCGGAGCGGTTCACCGCCGACCCGTTCGGCCCGCCCGGCTCCCGCATGTACCGGACCGGCGACCTCGCGCGCCGCGCCCGGGACGGGTCGATCGAGTACCTCGGCCGCACCGACGACCAGGTGAAGATCCGCGGGTTCCGGATCGAGCCGGCGGAGGCGCAGGCGGTGCTGGCCGCGCAGCCGGGCGTCGCGCAGGCCGCCGTCGTGGTCCGCGAGGACCGGCCCGGCGAGCCCCGGCTGACCGGCTACTACGTCCCCGCGGGCGAGGCCGGGGGAGAGGGCGGGGCCGGGGGAGAGGGCGGGGCGGGTGCCGCCGCGCTCCGGGAGGCGCTCGCCCGGGTGCTGCCCGAGTACATGGTCCCGTCCGCCCTCGTCGCCCTCGACGCGCTGCCCCGCACGGTCAACGGCAAGCTCGACCGCGCCGCGCTGCCCGCCCCCGAGGCCGAGGTCTCCGGGCGCGCCCCGCGCGACGCCCGCGAGGCCGCCCTCTGCGCGATCTTCGCCGAGCTGCTCGGCGCCGAGGGCGTCGGCATCGACGACGACTTCTTCGCGCTCGGCGGGCACTCGCTGCTCGCCACCCGCGTCGCCGCCAAGGCGCGCGCGGTGCTCGGCGCCGAGCTGTCCATCGCTGACGTGTTCGAGGCCCCGACCGTCGCCGCGCTCGCGCCCCGGCTCGCCGCGACCGACGCGGTCCGCGTCCGCGACGTCGAGCGGCCCGCGGTCGTGCCCGCGTCGGCGGCGCAGCGCGGCCTGTGGCTGGAGGAGAAGCTGCGCGGCCCGTCCGCGTCGTACGCGCTGCCGCTCGGCCTGCGCCTGCGCGGCGACGTGGACGCCGGTGCGCTGGGCGCGGCGCTGGCCGATGTCGTCGCCCGCCACGAGGCGCTGCGCACGCTGCTCGTCGAGGGGCCGGACGGCCTGCCCGTCCAGCGCGTCCTCGGCCCGGACACCGGCGTCCGCCTCGTCCGGGTCGACGCGCGCGGCGAGGCCCCGGAACGCCTGGCCGCCATCGAGCGGGACGCCACCGCGCACGCCTTCGACATCGGCCGCGACCTGCCCGTCCGGGGCACCCTCATCCGGACCGGCGACGACGAGTGGTCCCTGATCCTGCTCCTGCACCACGCCGCCGCCGACGAGTGGTCGTTCACGCCGCTGCTCGCCGACCTGGCGCACGCCTACGAGGCCCGGCGGGACGGGCGGGAACCCGCCTGGGAGCCGCTGCCCGTCCAGTACGCCGACTACGCGGCCTGGGAGCGCGAGGCCGCGCCCGACCCGGCGCCGCAGCTCGACTTCTGGGCGGAGACCCTCGCGGGCCTGCCCGGGGAGACCGTCCTGCCGTTCGACCGGCCGCGCCCGGCGGAGGCGAGCCACCGGGGCGGGCTCGTCCCGTTCCGGCTGCCCGCGGCGGGGCTGCGGCGGCTGGCCCGCGACACCGGGACCAGCGTGTTCATGGTCCTGCACGCCGCCGTCGCCGCGCTGCTCCAGCGGTCCGGCGCCGGCGACGACATCGCGCTCGGCTCGCCCATCGCCGGCCGCGCCGACGAGGACCTCGCCGGCCTCGTCGGGGTGTTCGTCAACCCGCTCGTGCTGCGCACCGACCTGTCCGGCGACCCCGCGTTCGCCGAACTGCTGGAGCGGGTCCGCGCCGCCGACCTCGCCGCGTTCTCCCACGCCGCCGTCCCGTTCGAGCGGGTCGTGGACCGGCTCGCGCCCGAGCGCTCGCTGGCCCGCAGCCCGCTGTTCCAGGTGATGATCGTCCACCAGCGGCTGGACGACGTGCGGCTCGCGCTGCCCGGCGTCCGCGCCGAGCCGTTCCTGCCCGAGACCGGCGGCGTCAAGTTCGACCTCGACCTGTACTTCGCCGAGGGCGACGAGGAGGTGCAGGGGTTCGCGGCGTTCGCCGCCGACCTGTTCGACGCCGCCACGATCGAGGGCCTCCTGGACGGCCTCGCGGACCTGCTCGCCCAGGTCACCGCCGACCCGGGACGTCGGCTGTCCACCCTCGGCGCGCCCGTCGAGCACCCCGGCACCGCGCGGGAGTGGCCGGCCGCGACGGTCGCCGCGCTCATCGAGGAGCAGGTGGCGCGCACCCCCGATCGCACCGCCGTCGTCTTCGGCGGCACCTCCCTCACCTACGAAGAACTGGACCGCCGCGCCGAGGCGCTCGCCGACCGGCTGGCGGCCGCCGGCGCGGGCCCCGAGCGGGTCGTCGCGCTCGCCCTGCCCCGCTCGGACGACTTCGCCGTCGCGCTGCTCGCCGTGCTCAAGACGGGCGCCGCCTACCTGCCGCTCGACCTGTCCTACCCGCCCGCCCGGATCGAGGCGATGCTGGACGCGGTCCGGCCGCTGCTCGTCCTCGGCCGCGACGAACCGCCGCGCGACGCGCCCCGCCGCGCCCGGCCGGACGTGCGCCCCGCCCACCCCGCGTACGTGGTCTTCACGTCGGGGTCGACCGGGACGCCGAAGGCCGTCGTCGGCACCCAGCGCGGCCTCGCCAACCGGCTCGCCTGGGGCCGGGACCTCGCCGCACCCGGCGTGCGCGCCGCCAAGTCCTCGCCCGCGTTCATCGACGGGACGACCGAGCTGCTCGGCGGCCTCGCCGCCGGGGACACGGTCGCCGTCGCCGACGACGCCACCGCGTCCGACGCCGTCGCGCTCGCCGGGTTCATCGAGCGGCACGGCGTCCGGCTCGTCACGCTCGTCCCGAGCCTGCTCGCCGCGTTCGCCGAGCAGGGCCTCCCCCCGTCGGTGACCACGTGGATCAGCAGCGGCGAGGCGCTGCCCGCCGCGCTCGCCGCGAAGGTCCCGGGCCGGCTGGTCGACCTGTACGGGTGCTCGGAGGCGTCCGGCGACAGCCTCGTCGCCGTGCCCGGCGAGGGCGGCCTGACCCCGATCGCCAACACCCGCGCCTACGTGCTGGACGCCGCGCTCCGCGAGGTCCCCGCCGGGGAGCTGTACCTGGCCGGCGACGGGCTGGCGCGCGGCTACCTCGGCGACCCCGCCCGCACCGCCGAGCGGTTCGTCGCGAACCCGTTCGGCCCGCCCGGCTCCCGCCTCTACCGGACCGGCGACCGCGTCCGCCGCCGCCCGGACGGCGGGCTCGACTTCCTCGGCCGCGCCGACGACCAGCTGAAGATCCGCGGGTTCCGGATCGAGCCGGGCGAGGTCGAGGCCGCGCTCGCCGCGCGGCCGGGCGTCCGGCGCGCCGCCGTCGCCGCGCACGGGTCCCGCCTCGTCGGGTACATCACCGGCGACGCCGACCCCGAGGAGGTGCACGCGTCGCTGCGCGGGACGCTGCCCGGCCACCTCGTCCCGTCCGAGATCGTCGTCCTGGACGAGCTGCCCCGCACCCCGAACGGCAAGGTCGACCGCCGCGCCCTCCCCGAACCGGGCCGCCCGGCCGCCGGGCGGGCGCCCGCGACCGAGCCGGAGCGCGTCCTCGCCCGGCTCGCCGCGAGCGTCCTCGGCCGCGACTCCGCCGGCGCCGACGACGACTTCTTCCGCACCGGCGGCGACAGCATCAGCGCCGCGCTGCTCGTCGCCCGCGCCCGCCGCGCCGGGCTGTCGTTCACCGTCCGCGACGTGTTCCGGCTCCGGACGGTCGAGGCCCTCGCGCGGGCGGCCGGTTCGGCGCGCGGGGCCACCGCGGGCACCGCGCCCGCCCTCCGCGCCGAACCGGCCGGGGAGCTGCCGCTGTCCCCGCTCCAGGAGGGCCTGCTCTTCCACCTGATGCTCGCGGGCGAGGGCCGCGACATCTACGTCCAGCAGGCCGTGGTGACGCTGTCGGGGCCCGTCGACCCCGCCCGGATGGCCGACGCGGCGCGGACCGTGCTGGAGAAGTTCCCCAACCTCCGCGCCGGGTTCCGGACCGACGGCGACCGCGCCGTGCAGTTCGTCCCCGACGACTTCGAGGTGCCGTGGACGCACGCCGAGGTCCCGCGCGACGGCCTGGAGGCGTTCGTCGACGCGCAGCGCGCCGAGCCGTTCGACCCGGGCCGCCCGCCGCTGATCCGGTTCGCGCTCGCAAGCCTCGCCGGCGACGACCACCGGCTCGTCCTGACCTCCGAGCTGATCCTGCTGGACGGCTGGTCCGGCGGCCTGCTCGTCACCTCGCTGCTCGACGCCTACACCGACGCCGCCGCCGAGCGGGCCCGCCCGGTCGCGCCGTTCCGCGCGTTCCTCGACTGGGTCGGCACCCGCGACAAGGCCGCCGCCGTGGACGCGTGGCGCCGCGCGCTCGACGGCTTCGACGAGCCCGCGCTCGTCCGCCCCGGGCTGGTCGGCAAACCCGCCGACCTGTCGGCCGCGGGGGAGGTGCACCGGCCGCTGCCGCCCGGCCTCGCCGCGCGCCTCGACGCGGTCGCCCGCGACCGGGGCGTCACCCCCGGCACCCTCTTCGAGACGGCGTGGGGCCTGGTCCTGATGGGCCTCACCGGACGCGACGACGTCGTCTTCGGCGCGTCCGTCTCCGGCCGCCACCCGGACGTCGACGGCGTCGAATCCATGGTCGGGCTGCTGTTCAACACCATCCCGGTCAGGGTGCAGGCGGGCCCGGCGGACCCGCTCGCCGCCGTCCTCGACCGCGTCCAGGCCGCGCAGTCCGAGCTGTTCGACCACTCCCACGTCGCGCTCGCCGACGTGCAGCGCGCCACCGGCCTCGGCACGCTGTTCGACACGCTGTTCGTGTTCCAGAACTTCCCCGGCATGCCCACCGACCGGGGCTTCGGCCCCGGCGGCGACCTGCGCGTCCTCGGCCGCGAGGTCCGCGACGCCACCCACTACCCGATCACGATGGTCGTCGAGCCCGGCGCCGGGCTCCGCGTCATGTACCGGGGCGACGCGTTCACCGCAGCGGAGGCCGAACGCGTCACCGACCGGTACGTGGCGGTGCTCCAGCGGCTCGCCGACGCGCCGGAGACCCCCTGCCACCGGCTCGACCTGCTCCTGCCCGACGAGCACGACCGGCTCCGCCGCGACTGGGACGCCGCACGGCACCCCGTCCCCGAGCTGACGGTCGCGGAACTGCTCGCCGCGCGCGCCGCCGAGCAGCCGGACGACCTCGCGCTCGTGTCCCACCCGGACGTCCGCCTCACGTACGGGGAGCTGAACGCCGAGGTCAACCGGCTCGCCCGCCTCCTGCTCGCCGGCGGCGCGGGGCCGGAGCGGGTTGTCGCGCTGGCCCTGCCGCGCTCCGCGCAGATGGTCGTCGCGCTGTTCGCCGTCCTGCGCACGGGCGCCGCCTACCTGCCGCTGGAACTCGACTACCCGGCCGACCGGCTCGACTTCATGCTGCGCGACGCCGCCCCGGCCTGCCTGGTGTCGCACCGCGAGATCGCCGCCGGTCTCGCCTTCTCCGGCACGACGCTCGCGCTGGACGACCCCGAGACCGCCCGCGCCCTCGCCGACCTGCCCGGCACCGACCCGTCCCCCGAGGAGCTGCCGGGCTTCGCCCCCGGCACCCCCGGGCGGCTCGACCACCCCGCCTACGTCATCTACACCTCCGGCTCGACCGGACGCCCCAAGGGCGTGGTGACGCCGTACCGCGGCCTCACCAACATGCAGTTCAACCACCGCGCCAACATCTTCGACCCCGTCGTCGCCACCGCCGGGCGGCGGCTGCGCATCGCGCACACCGTCTCGTTCTCCTTCGACATGTCGTGGGAGGAGCTGCTCTGGCTCATCGAGGGCCACGAGGTGCACGTCTGCGACGAGGACCTGCGCCGCGACGCCGAGGCCCTCACCGCCTACCTGCGCCGGCACCGCGTCGACGTCATCAACGTGACCCCGACCTACGCCCAGCAGCTCCTCGACGAGGGGCTCCTGGACGGCGGGCACCGGCCGCCGCTCGTCCTGCTCGGCGGAGAGGCCGTCCCCGCCTCGGTGTGGGACCGGCTCGCCCGCGCCGACGGCGTGCTCGGCTACAACCTGTACGGGCCCACCGAGTACACCATCAACACGCTCGGCGGCGGCACCGAGGACAGCGCCACCCCGACCGTCGGGAAGCCGATCTGGAACACCCGCGGCCACGTCCTGGACGCGTGGCTGCGGCCCGTCCCGCCCGGCGCGCCCGGCGAGCTGTACATCGCGGGCGACGGCCTCGCGCGCGGCTACCTCGGCCGCGCCGACCTGACCGCCGAGCGCTTCGTCGCCGACCCGTCCGGCCCGCCCGGCTCCCGCATGTACCGGACGGGCGACCTCGTCCGGGTCCGCCCCGACGGCAACATCGACTTCCTCGGCCGCACCGACGACCAGGTGAAGATCCGCGGCTACCGGGTCGAGCTGGAGGAGATCGAGACCGCGCTCGCCGCCGAGCCCGGCGTCGGGCAGGCGGCGGTCGTCGCCGCCGACACCGGCGTGCCCGGGGTGAAGCGGCTCATCGGCTACATCGTGCCCGACGGCGCCCGCGAGGGCGCCGCCGACGAGCAGCTCGCCGAGTGGCGGCAGATCTACGACGCCGAGTACACCGAGGTCGGCACGGTCGTCCACGGCGAGGAGTTCGCCGGCTGGGACAGCTCCTACGACGGCGCCCCCATCCCGCTCGCCGACATGCGCGAGTGGCGGGAGACGACCGTCGAGCGGATCCGCGCGCTGCGGCCCCGCCGCGTCCTGGAGATCGGCGTCGGCGCCGGCCTGCTGCTCACCCGCCTCGCCCCCGGAAGCGAGGAGTACTGGGGGACCGACTTCTCCGAGCCCGTCATCGCCAAGCTCCGCCGCGACCTCGGCGAGGACTCCGGCGTCAAGCTGAGCTGCCGGCCCGCCCACGACACCGCCGGCCTCCCCGAGGGCCACTTCGACACCATCGTGATCAACTCGGTGGTGCAGTACTTCCCGGGCCCCGGCTACCTTCAGGACGTCATCGCCAAGGCGATGCGGCTCCTGGCCCCCGGCGGGGCGCTGTTCGTCGGCGACGTCCGCGACCTGCGGACCGCCCACTGCCTGCACGCCGCGATCCAGCTCGGCCGCGGCGGCGGCGACCTCGGCGCCGTCGAGCGCGCCGTCCGCATGGAGAAGGAACTCCTCCTCGATCCGGCGTTCTTCACCGCGCTGGACGGCCCGGCCCGCGTCGACGTCCTCATCAAGCGCGGCACCCACCACAATGAGCTGACGCGCCACCGCTACGACGTCGTCCTCCGCAAGGACGCCCCGCCCGCCCCGCCGACCCCGGTCGTCGACTGGACGACCCTCGACGACCTCAGGGCACGAGTGCTCAGGGCACATCCCCCGGGCCCGCTGCGGGTCCGGGGGATCCCCGACCCGCGGCTGTCGGGCGAGACCGCCGCGCTGCGGACGCTGCGCGACGGAGGAACGGCGGACGAGGCCAGGAGGGCACTGGAAACCCGCGAAGGGGTCGAGCCGGAGACCCTCCACGCGCTGTTCCCGGACGTGGTACTCACCCCGTCCGACCAGCCCGGCCGCTACGACGCGGTGTTCGGCGGGGGAGCGGCCGGCCTCCCGGCGGAACCGGGGCGACCCCCCGGGGCGTACGCCAACAACCCGGTGGCGGCGCGCGACCACGGCGTGCTCGCCGCCCGCGTCCGGGAGGGCCTCAAGGCGCGGCTGCCCGGCTACATGGTGCCGAGCGCGGTCATGACGCTGGACGCGCTGCCGCTCACTGTCAACGGCAAGCTCGACCGGCGCTCCCTGCCCGACCCCGGGCGGGAGGGGCCGCGCAAGGCGGGCAGGCCGCCGCGCACCCCCGTCGAGCGGCTGCTGTGCACGCTGTTCGCCGAGGTCCTGGACGCCCCCGGCGCCGGGATCGACGACGACTTCTTCGACCTCGGCGGCCACTCGCTGCTCGCCACCCGGCTCGTCGGCCGCGCCCGCGCGGTGCTCGGCGCCGAGCTCGCGATCCGCGACCTGTTCGAGGCGCCGACCGTCGCCGGGCTCGCGGAGCGGCTGCACCGCGCCGCCCGCGCGGAGCCCCGGCCCGAACTGGCACCGCGCGAGCGGCCCGAGCGGATCCCGCTGTCGTCCGCGCAGCGCCGCCTGTGGCTGCTCGACCAGCTGCTCCGCGAGGACGACGGCCCGCGCGGCGCCTACCACCTGCCGCTCGCGGTGCGGCTGCGCGGCGACCTCGACCGCGCGGCGCTGGAGGCGGCGATCGGCGACGTCACCGCCCGGCACGAGAGCCTGCGGACCGTCTTCGCCGAGCACGACGGCACCCCCTACCAGCGGATCCTGCCCCCGGAGGAGGCGCGGCCCGTACTGGAGGTCGCCGGCTGCGCGCCCGAGGACGTCATCGCCCGGCCGTTCGACCTGTCGCGGGACATCCCGCTGCGGGTCGCGGTGTTCCCGGAGGGGGAGCGCGAGCACCTGCTGCTCGCCGTCTTCCACCACATCGCCTTCGATGAGTGGTCGTTCGGGCCGTTCGCCCGCGACGTCGCCGAGGCGTACGCCGCCCGGCTGGACGGCCGGGCCCCGGCGTGGGAGCCGCCGCCCGTCCAGTACGCCGACCACGCGCTGTGGCAGCGGGAGCTGCTCGGCGACCCCCTCGACCCCGGCAGCGTCCACGCCCGGCAGCTCGACCACTGGGCCCGCGCCCTCGCCGATCTGCCCGAGGAGATCCCGCTGCCGGTGGACCGGCCCCGCCCCGGCACCGTCGGGCAGCGCGGCGGCACCCTGACCGCCGAGCTGCCGCCCGGCCTGGCCGGGCGGCTGCGCGGGGTCGCGCGGGACGCGAACGCCAGCATGTTCATGGTCTGCCAGGCCGCCGTCGCCGCGCTGCTGCACCGCACCGGCGCCGGCGACGACATCCCGCTCGGCAGCCCCGTCGCCGGGCGCACCGAGGAGGCCGCGCGGGACCTGGTCGGCTTCTTCGTCAACACGCTCGTGCTGCGCGCGGACGTGTCCGGCGACCCGTCGTTCGCCGAGCTGCTCGCCCGCGTCCGGGAGGCCGTTCTCGCCGGGCTCGCCCACCAGGACCTGCCGTTCGAGGCGGTCGTGGAGGCGCTGCGCCCCCGCCGCGTGCCCGGCCGCAACCCGCTGTTCCAGGTGATGGTCGGCTACGAGAACCAGGGCGTCGGCGACGTGCGGTTCCCCGGCCTGGAGCAGCGTGAGGCGCTGTTCGGGCCGGGCGCGGCCAAGTTCGACCTGGACTTCATCTTCCGCGAGGACGGCGGCGGGCTGCGCCTCATCGTCGACTACTCCGCCGACCTGTTCGACCGCGGCACGGCCGCCGCGCTGGCGGACGGGCTGATCGGCGTGCTGGAGGCCGTCGCCGCCGACCCCGCCGTGCGGGTCGGCGCGCTGCCCGCCGCGCTCACCGCCCGCACCGTGACGGAGGCGGCCGCCCCCGTCACGGTGCGGGGAGCCGACGACCGGGAGGCGGTGCTGTGCCGGATCTTCGCCGCCGAGCTCGGCGTCCCGGAGGTCGGCCCGGACGACGACTTCTTCGACCTCGGCGGGCACTCGCTGCTCGCCATGCGGCTCGTCCGGCGGATCAGGAGGGAGCCCGGATGCGCGGACCTCAAGATCGCGACGCTGATGGCGGCGCCGACCGTCGCGGGGCTGCTGGCCCGGCTCGGCCCGGCCGGAGCGGGCCGGGGCGAGCCGCGGTGAGCGGGGATGAGCCGCCGGTGAGCCGGGGTGAGCCGGGTCATACCAGCCCGCCCATTGCGTGGTTAGGTGAGGCTAACCTAAGATCCCTGATCAGCAACCCCCCACGAAGAACCTGGAAGGACACCGGTCCTCTATGCGCACCATGATGCGGCGCCTGGCCGCCACCGCCGCGCTCGTGCTGAGCCTCGGCACGGTCGCGGCCTGCGGCGACGACGATCCCGCCGGCGACTCCACCGGCGGCGGGTCCGCCGGGGCGTTCCCGGTCACCGTCACCCACAAGCTCGGCACCACGAAGGTCGAGTCCGCGCCGAAGCGGATCGTCGCGCTCGGCGAGATCGACCAGGACGTGCTCCTCGCGCTCGGCGTCGTCCCGACCGCCATGGCGGAGCTGACCGGCGTCCAGTCCGACGGCCTCGCGCCCTGGAGCGCGCCGAAGCTGACCGGCGCCAAGCCGAAGCTGCTGAAGGCGGGCGAGGCCGGATACAACCTGGAGGAGGTCGCCGCGCTGCGGCCCGACCTCATCCTGGCGGCCGGCGACTACTACATCGACAAGGAGTACGAGAAGCTCTCCAAGCTCGCCCCGACCGTCGCCTACCAGACGGGCCCGGCCGAGGACACCTGGCAGCAGATCACCCTCCAGGCCGCCAAGGCCATCGGGCGCGAGGACGACGGCAGGAAGCTCGTCGCCGACGTCGAGGCCAAGGTCGCCTCGGTGAAGACCGCGCACCCCGAGCTGGAGGGCAAGGGCTTCGCGTTCACCAGCGTCTTCCCCAACGGCAACATCGGCGTGATGAAGTCCAAGGAGGACACCAGCGTCAAGCTGCTCCAGCAGTTCGGCATGAAGCTGCCCGAGCAGATCGCGAACCTCCCCGGCGACGGCTTCGCCGCCGAGCTGAGCATGGAGAAGGTGTCCGTGCTCGACGTGGACGTCCTGCTCAGCAACTTCAACAACGACGCCGCGACGCAGAAGAAGATCGAGGGCAGCAAGCTGTTCGGCGACCTCGCCGTCGTCAAGCGCGGCTCCTACGTGCCGCTCGACCTCAAGGCGTTCTGGCCGCTGCGCACCCCGACGCCGCTCGCCGTCCCCTACGTCGTCGACACCATCGTCCCGAAGATCGCCGAGGCCGCCGGCAAGGTGAAGTCCGCCTGATGCAGGAGGAGCGCATGCAGCCCCGCGTCCACGACGTGGTCGGGATCGGCTTCGGCCCGTCCAACCTCGCCCTCGCCGTCGCCCTCGCCGAAGAGGACGAGCGGCGGGGGGAGGACGGCACCGGCGTGGACGCGGTGTTCTTCGAGAAGCAGCCGGGGTTCGGCTGGCACCGGGGCATGCTGATCGACGGCGCCACCATGCAGGTCCACTTCCTCAAGGACCTGGTGTCGCTGCGCAACCCGGCGAGCCGGTACTCCTTCCTCGCCTACCTGCACGCCCGCGGCCGGCTGGTCGACTTCGTCAACCACAAGACGATGTTCCCGACCCGGGTGGAGTTCCACGACTACCTCGAATGGGCGGCCGCCGCGTTCGCCGACCGCGTCCGCTACGGCTCGGAGGTCGTCGCGCTGCGCCCGCGCGACGACGAGGTGCTGGAGGTCGTGGTGCGCCGCGACGACCGGCTGGAGACCCACCTCGCCCGCAACGTCGTCATCGGGGTCGGGCTCGAACCCGTGCTGCCCGAGGGCGTCCGGGCGGGCGAGCGGATCTGGCACACCGAGGACCTGCTGACCCGGCTCGGCGAGCGCGACGGCTGGAACCCGCGCCGGGTCGTCGTGGTCGGCGCGGGGCAGAGCGCCGCCGAGGCCGTCGAGTACCTGCACCGCACCTACCCGGAGACGGAGGTCTGCGCGGTCTTCGCCCGCTACGGGTACTCGCCCGCCGACGACAGCGCTTTCGCCAACCGCATCTTCGACCCGGCCGCCGTCGACCACTACTACGCCGCGCCCGCCGACGTGAAGCGGATGCTGTTCGAGTACTCGCGCAACACCAACTACTCGGTGGTCGACCTCGACCTCATCGACGAGCTGTACCGGCGCTTGTACGCCGAGAAGGTCGCGGGCACCGAGCGGCTGCGCGTCCTCAACGCCTCCCGCGTGCTGGACGTCCGCGACGACGGCGGCGCGGTGCGCGTCCGGGTGGGGTTCCTGCCCACCGGCGAGGCCGCCGACCTCGACGCCGACGCTCTGGTCTACGCCACCGGCTACCGCGAGCGGGACCCGTTCGACCTGCTCGGCGAGGCGGGCGGCGACTGCCTCGCCGGACCGGACGGGCGGCCCGTCGTCGAGCGCGACTACCGCGTCGCCACCGCCCCCGGCCGGTCCTGGGGCGTCTACCTGCAGGGCGCGACCGAGCACACGCACGGGATCGCCTCGTCGCTGCTGTCCATGACCGCGGTCCGCACCGGGGAGATCGTCCGGTCCATCGCCCGGCGCTCGGCGGGCGTGACCCCGGCCGTCTAGAGAGCCGCCAAGAGAGCCGCCAAGAGAGCCGTCAAGAGAGAAGGAAGGCGCGATGACCAATCCGTTCGACGACCCCGACGGGACGTTCCGGGTCCTCGCCAACGCCGAGGGCCAGCACTCGCTGTGGCCGGCGTTCGCCGACGTCCCGGCCGGCTGGACGACGGTCTTCGGGCCCGAGTCGCGCTCGGAGTGCATCGGCTACGTCACGGCCAATTGGAAGGACATCCGGCCGCGGAGCCTGGCCGGCTGACCTCGGGCGGACGGCGTGCCCCGCGCCGCCCGCCCCTCCGTGCGCCGGCCTCCGTCCGTCAGCCTCCGTCCGTCGGCCCCCGTCCGTCAGCCCGCCGGCAGGGACGGCCGGGCCGCGAAGAACTCGCCGATCATCCGGCTGGCGTAGGACGGCCACTCGTGGCCGCCGCCCTGCTCGGTGCACAGCGCGACCAGCTGCGGGCCGGGCCCGGTGCCGACGCAGCCGTCCGGCCCGCCCGGGACGGGCCACGACAGCGCGGGCAGCCCGTTCACCCAGCGCCAGAACTCCATGACGATCTGCACGGCGATGAACGGGAAGTGGACGTCGGCGTCCATGTTCCCGCCGCCCGTGTACGGGACGGACGGGTCGAGCGTCCCGTGGAAGGCGAGCACCGACACCGGCTTCGCCGGGGTGCAGCCGATCGCGAGGGCGCCCGACACGACGGCGATGCCGGCGAGCCGCTCGGCGCGCTGGCAGGCGTACCGGTAGGCCATCCCGCCGCCGTTGGAGAAGCCGGTCATGAACACCCGGCGCCGGTCGGCGACGCCCTGCTCCACCAGCGTGTCGATCAGCTCGTCGAGGAAGGCCATGTCGTCGATGCCCGCCCAGCGGGCGAACGAGCAGCACGCTCCGGCGTTCCACGTGCCGAGGAAGCCCTCGGGGTAGGCGACGGCGTAGCCCTGGGCGTCGGCGACCGCGTCGAGCCCGCTCTGCCTGCGGACGTACTCGGGGTCGTTCAGGCCGCCGTGCATGGCCACGATCAGCGGCAGCGGCTTCCCGGCGGGGCGGCCCGGCGGGAGATGCAGCAGGTAGGGGCGGTCCCAGCCGCCCATGGCGATGGTGTGCTTCGTTGTGCCAGGGGCATCCTCGGAGGCCCCGGCGGGCAGGGGGTGGGCGACGAGCGCGGCGAGCACCGCCACGATCGCCGCCGCCCGCGCGGCGATCTTCATGGCCCCGATCTAACGCTTGGTACGCGCGTGCGGCTACGCACCCGCGCGCAGAAAAGATCGGTGCTTTTTCGCGCGCAAGTGCGTAGCGGGCCGCCGCGCTACGACCCCGCGCCGGAGCCGGTCTCCGCGGCCTCGGTGATCTCCGCGTCGGGCTCGCCCCGGCCGGCGTGCGCGTCGACCTCGGCCTGGTTCCGCTCCGCCTCGGCGAGGTCGCGGTGCCCGAGGGCCAGGACGCCGATGCCGAGCGCGATCACGCCGGCGCCGATGGCGAACGGGACGTGGATGTTGGTGTGCTCGACGAGCCGCCCCGCCGCGTAGGGGGCGAGACCGCCGCCGATGAACCGGACGAACCCGTAGGCGGCCGACGCGACGGGCCGCTCCACCGGCGCGATCACCATGACGGCCTGCGTGGTGACCGTGTTGTTCACGCCGATGAAGATCCCCGCGACGATCACGGCGGCGATCAGCACCGCCTGCGAGTCCACGAAGACCGCGATCACCGCGACGTTCACCGCGAACAGCGCCAGGTTGCCGTAGAGCGTGCGCGCCAGGCCGAACCTGCGCTGCAGCAGCGGCGCGCCGAACACCGAGAACAGCGCGACGAGCAGCCCCCAGGCGGTGAACACCAGGCCGAGCCGCATCGCGCTCAGCTCCATCGGGAACGGCGCGTACCCGAGGACGGTGAAGAAGCCCCAGTTGTAGCAGAGGGCGGTCAGGCTCATGATCAGCAGGCCGCGGTGCCGGAGCGCCTTCACCGGGTCGGCGATCGAGGTCCTGCGCGCGGGTCTCGGCTGCGGTTCGACCAGGACGACGGTGGCGACGAGCGCGGCGGCCATCAGCGCGGAGACGCCGTAGAACGGCCCGCGCCAGCTGATGTCGCCGAGGACGCCGCCGAGCAGCGGCCCGACGGCGATGCCGAGGCCGAGCGCGGACTCGTAGGCGATGATCGCGCCGCCGAGCCCGCCGCTCGCCGACGCCACGATGACGGCGAGGGAGGTGGCGATGAACAGCGCGTTGCCGAGGCCCCAGCCGGCCCGGAAGCCGATGATCCCGGAGATGCTGCCGGACGTCCCGGCGAGGGCGCTGAACACCACGATCAGCGTCAGGCCGGCGATCAGCGTGCGCTTCGCGCCGATGCGGCTGGACACGAAGCCCGTCACCAGCATCGCGACCGCCGTCACCACCAGGTAGCTGGTGAACAGCAGCGTGACCTGGCTGGGGGAGGCGTTCAGATCCTCCGATATCGCGGGCAGGATCGGGTCGACGAGGCCGATGCCCATGAAAGAGATGACGCAGGCGAAGGCTACGGCCCACACGGCCTTCGGCTGGCGGAACAGGCTCTGCGCCGCCCTGTCGTCGGTGACTGGTCTCATCCGTGCTCTCTGCGTTTCGGGTCTCCGGGGACGCCGAGGGCGGCGCCGGCCAGCCGGTCGAGCGCCGGCAGCGCGGCCGCGATCGCCTCCCGGTCGGCGGCGGGCAGCCCGGCGAGCAGCCCGGCCAGCCGCTTCGCCTGCGCCGCGCGCCGCCGCGCCAGCTCGGCGCGTCCCGCTTCGGTGATGTGCACCGCGACGACCCGGCGGTCACCGGGCAGCGCGCGGCGTTCGGCCATCCCCTCCCGCTCCAGCCGCGACACCAGCTGGGTCATCGCGGGCTGGGTGACGCCCTCGAACACGGCGAGCTCGGTCACCCGGCGGGGGCCGAAGCGCTCCAGCGTGGCCAGCGTCGACACGGTCGTCATCGAAAGGTCGCGGGGCTGGGACAGCGCGCGCATCAGCGAGTACAGGCGCCCGAGGCCCGCGGCGAGCTCCAGCTCGTCGGGAGGGGACGGCGAATCCACGCGTTCCGGTGTATCACAGACTTATATGTTTGCCAAGCTAAGTACTTTCGGGCGGGACGCGCCGAGCCCCCGGCCGGGGGGAGGGCCCGGCCGGGGGCTCGTGTTCCGCGATGGTCCGTGGCGGTCAGTCCCTGCCGAGCGCCGCCAGCTCCTTCTCGATCGCGCGCTGGTGCGCCTCGGCGTCCTCGCGGGCCCGCCTGGGGCTCCAGCGCCCCGTCATGACGAAGATGAACGGCAGGAAGACGATCTGGCCGCCCAGGCAGACGTACCACCACGTCCGCCACTGGCCCGGGCCCTCCTCCGACGCCTTCTCGACCTCGGCGCCGTGCTCCTTCAGCACCTGCAGGTGCGGCTGCGCCTTCTGCACGGTCGCGAGGCCGGGGAGGCCGACCTCTTGCGCGGCGCGGGCCTGCAGCTCGGGCGGTGCCTGGCCCTCCGGGTACTTGCCCAGCTCGGCGAACAGCTGCGGGTGCTGGTTCACGATGGCCAGCGCCGGCGCCGCCTCCTCGGAGGCGACCTGCACCTCGTGCCCGTGCTCCACGAGTGGCGTCACCGACGTCACCACCACCGGGACGAAGGCCGCCGACCCCGCCACGACGAGCCGCAGGATCCACCCCCAGACGGCGAGCCCCGTCGCGGTGGCCGCCGGGTTGTGCTTCTCGACGGTCTCGGTGAAGCCCGCCATCCACGGCGGCGCGGCCGAGCTGCGGCGAGAAGTCCCGGATCAGCGCCGGGGTCGCGACGAGGACGATGCCCTCGATGAAGCTGAGCAGCGTGAACAGCGCGAGGAAGACGTGCCTGTCCGGCGAGTGCGGCAGCACCAGCACCAGCAGGCCGGCGACCAGCAGGCCGTACACGACGAGGTTCGCGCGGCCCCAGCGGTCGGCGAGCCCGGCGAGCAGCGAGGCGAACGCGCCGACCGCGTTGCCGACCACCGACAGCAGGATGAAGTAGGCGAACGACATCGAGTAGTGCGTCATGATCGACGTCGCGACCGCGTACTGGATGTAGAGCAGGTAGTACAGGACGATCGTGGTGGCGACCACGATCGCCAGATAGCCGTAGCGGCGCCCCGTCTCCGGGTAGCGCGGAAGGTCGCGGCGCCACAGCCGGGCGGCGGCGCCCGGTGCGGCGGCGCCCTCGGCGGCGGTGCCGGTGGTCGAGGAAACGGACATGCGGGGACTCCTCCGGGCGGTGCTCTCCCCCGAGAACCGGTCCTGAGCGGAGCGGCGAAGTGCGTCTTCACCGCCGGCCGTCCGGACACGTTAGACCCGCGAAGCATCAATGGCAATAACTCCAGACCATTGAAACCGACCAGTCGGTATGGTCTTATCTACGTGCCGAGACCTGCCCGGGAGCGGTGCGGGCCGGGACTTCGCCATGCGCGTCCGCCGCGCGTCCATCCCGGCATACCGCGCCATACCGACCGGACGGTACAAGGCTTTGGGCGGCCTGAGGAGAGACAGTGCGGGCATTCGAGGAGAGCGGCGTCCCCGGGCTCCCGCTGGACCGGTTCGGGGAGTTCTTCGCCCGCGTCCGCCCGGACGCGGGCCGCCCCCTGCGCGCGCGGCTGGTCGACGGCGGGCGGTCCAACCTCACCTACGAGGTGACCGACGGGCGCTGCTCCTGGATCGTCCGGCGGCCGCCGCTCGGCCACGTGCTCGCGACCGCCCACGACATGGCGCGCGAGCACCGGGTGATGACCGCGCTGGCCGGCACCGCCGTCCCCGTGCCGGAGACCTACGCCCTGTGCGAGGACCCGGACGTGATCGGCGCGCCCTTCTACGTCATGGAGATGGTCGAGGGCACCCCGTACCGGAGCGCCGCCGAGCTGGCGCCGCTCGGCCCGGACCGCGTCGCGCGGATCGCCGACCGGATGATCGACACGCTGGTCGAGCTGCACGCCATCGACCCCGTCGCCGTCGGCCTCGACGGCTTCGGCCGCCCCGAGGGATTCCTCGCCCGCCAGGTGCGGCGCTGGAAGAAGCAGCTGGACGCGTCGCGCAGCCGCGACCTCCCGGCCGCCGACGAGCTGCACGCGCTGCTGGCGGCGAACCTGCCGGCCGGGTCGGCGGCCGCGATCGTGCACGGCGACTACCGGCTCGACAACCTCCTCGTCGACTCGCGGGACCGCATCGCCGCCGTGCTCGACTGGGAGATGGCGACGCTCGGCGACCCGCTGACGGACCTGGCGCTGCTGCTGGTCTACATGGGGCGCGGGACCCCGGTTCCCGGCGCGCGCGACGCCTCCGCCGCGCCCGGCTTCCCCGCGCCGGACGAGGTGGTGGCCCGCTACGCCGAGCGCAGCGGCCGGGACCTGTCCGCCATCGGCTTCTACGTCGCGCTGGCCTGCTTCAAGCTCGCCGTGATCTCCGAGGGCATCCACTACCGCTACATCCACGGCCAGACGGTGGGGGAGGGGTTCGACTCGGTCGGCGCGGCCGTCGAGCCGCTGCTGCGCGCGGGCCTCGCCGCCCTGTCCGGCTGACGCGCTGGTCCACGGAAACGCCCGCAACGCATCGCCGCTGGTAGACCACGGTACCGCCAACGTGTGTGACGCATCACGGGCTGTGCGCGCTGTACAGGGTGAAGCCGGATCTCGCGGCGGTGCCGGCGGGCGCGGAGGGGAGCCCGCGCGTCACACCCGCGCCGGCGACCAGCCGGCGGGCTGGACGGTTCCGCGGCGCCGGGGCGGACGCCGCGGAACCGTCCCGTCCGCCGGCCTTCCTCCGGGCATTGCATACCAACCAGTCGGTATGTTGTCATCGAGGCGCGCGCCCGGCGGGCGGGCGCCCGGACGGAGGTCATCCCGATGCGGACGTTCAGCGGCGTCGACGACTACGAGAAGGCCGTCGGAACCCACCTCGGCCACAGCGACTGGCACACGATCACGCAGGAGCAGGTGGACCTGTTCGCGGACGCGACCGGCGACCGCCAGTGGATCCACGTCGACCGGGAGCGCGCCGCCGCCGGCCCGTTCGGCGGGACGATCGCGCACGGCTACCTCACGCTCTCGCTCATCCCGATGCTCGTCTCCCGGATCTACCGGGTCGAGGGCCTGCGGATGGGCGTCAACTACGGCGCGAACAAGGTGCGGTTCCCCGCGCCGGTCCCGGTCGGCTCGCGGGTCCGCGCGGGCGCCGAGCTGCTGTCGCTGGACCGCGGGCCCTCCGGCGCCCGCGCCGCCGTCCGCGTGACGATCGAGCGCGAGGGCGGCGACAAACCCGTCTGCGTCGCCGAAATCCTCTCCGTCCTCGTCGGCTGATTGACGGCGGCCGGACCAGGAAATTATGGTGAACCGACCGGTCGGTATGTGCGGTGTCCCCGTGCCGCGCCGGCCTTTTCCCTCGCGTGTTCTCGGAGAAATGCCATGATCCCCAGCACGATGCAGGACTTCCCGCTGTCGGTCGCCGCGATCCTGCGGCACGGCGCGCGCGTCTACGGCGGCAGCGAGTGCGTCACCTGGACGGGCGGCGGCGCCCCGCGGCGGGCGACGTTCGCCGAGATCGCCCGCAACGCCGAGCGGCTGGCGTCCGCGCTGGCCAGGCTGGGCGTCCGCCGCGGCGACCGGGTGGCGACCTTCTGCTGGAACAACCAGGAGCACCTGGAGGCGTACTTCGCGGTGCCGGCCATGGGCGCGGTGCTGCACACCTTGAACATCCGGCTGTTCCCCGAGCAGCTCTCGCACATCGTCAACCACGCCGACGATCAGATCGTCATCGTCGACGACAGCCTCGTCCCGCTGCTGGCGCGGGTCGTGAAGGAACTCCCCGCCGTGGAGGCGTACGTCGTGGTGGGCGACGGCGACGCGTCGGCCCTGGAGGCCAACGACAACGGCGCCCCGGTCCTCCGCTACCACGATCTCCTCAACGCGGAGGAGCCCGGCTACGAGTGGCCCGACGTGGACGAGCGATCCGCCGCCTCCATGTGCTACACCAGCGGCACCACGGGCGACCCCAAGGGCGTGGTGTACTCGCACCGCTCCACTTTCCTGCACGCGATGGCCGTGCAGTCGGCGTCGATGGTGGGCATCACCGAGGCCGACCGCGTCCTGACCATCGTCCCGATGTTCCACGTCAACGCCTGGGGCCTGCCCTACGGCGCGTTCCTGTCCGGGGCGACGCTGCACATGCCGGGCCCGTTCATGCAGCCGGAGCACCTGACCGCGTTCATCGCCGAGGAGAGGAGCACGCTGGCCTCCGCCGTCCCCACCATCTGGAACGGCATCCTGGCCTACGGCGAGCAGCACGAGATCGACCTGTCGTCCCTGCGCTCCGGCACGTCCGGCGGCGCCGCCGCGCCCCGCTCCCTCCTGGAGCGGTTCGAGCAGCGCTACGGCCTGCGCATCATCCAGGGCTGGGGCATGACCGAGACCAGCCCTCTCGGCGGCATGGCCTTCCCGCCGCCCGGAGTGGAGCCGGGCACCGAGGAGGACATGGAGTGGCGGCTGAAGTCCGGCCGCGTCGCCGCGGGCGTGGAGATGCGCATCGTGGACGACTCCGGCGCCGAGCTCCCGTGGGACGGCGAGTCCGTCGGCGAGATCGAGGTCCGCGGCCCCTGGATCACCGGCTCCTACCACCGCGACCCGGCGCCGGAGAAGTTCGACGGCGGGTGGCTCCGCACCGGCGACATCGGCACCATCGACGGGCGCGGCTTCTTCCAGATCACCGACCGCGCGAAGGACGTCATCAAGTCCGGCGGCGAGTGGATCTCCTCCGTCGAACTGGAGAACCACCTGATGGCCCATCCCGCCGTGGCCGAGGCCGCCGTCATCGGCATCCCGGACCCGCGCTGGGACGAGCGCCCCCTGGCCTGCGTCGTCCTGCGCCCCGGCGCCATCGCGACCGCCGAGGAACTGGCCGCCTTCCTGGACGGCAAGGTCGCCCGCTGGCAGGTGCCCGAGTACTGGACCTTCATGGACGAGATCCCCAAGACGACCGTGGGCAAGTTCGACAAGAAGCCCCTGCGCGCCCACCACAAGAACGCGGCCTTGAAGATCGAGCACATAGCCCGCTGACATCGGTGTGGTCGGCCGGCGCCGGCCGCCGGCCGACCACACCGATCCCGGCCCTCTTAGAGGTGACCCGCTCCCGCCCGTAGGACCAGACCCGGGCCACTCAGCTCTTCAAGCCGTTCAGGAACAGGTCTACGTAGTGTTCGCTGATCGCTTCGGTTTTCAGGGTGCCGCCGGGGCGGTACCAGACGCCGATCTGGTGGACGGTGCCGAAGAAGAAGTGGACGGCGATGTCGGCGGGGGTGGAGGTGCGGAAGGTGCCTTCGCGCTGGCCTTCTTCGACGAGGGCGCGGAAGCGCTCGTGGTAGCGGCGGCGTTCGGCGCGGACGGCTTCGCGGCGGTCGCGGGGCAGGAGGTGGGTGGAGCGGAAGAAGACGGTGAAGTCGTCGAGGTAGAGGAACGAGGTGTTGAGGACGTCGACGGCGGCGGCGCGGAGGCGCTCTTCGGCGGTGCCGGGGCCGTCGGCGATCTGCTCCAGGCGCGACATCTGCAGGCCGAGGAGCCGGTGGTAGATCTCGTACAGGAGGTCGTCCTTGGAGCCGAAGTAGTGGTACATGGCTCCTTTGGTGACGCCGGCGGCGTTCACGATCTCCTGGACCGAGGTGTTCTCGAAGCCCTTCTCGGCGAACATGCGGGTCGCCACGGCCAGCAGCCGGTCGGGCAGCGGCAGGTTTGCGGGCAGCCGGCCCACGGGCGCCTGCGTCATGACTCCACCTCCGTTCCGGGATTGCCCCCGGGGTCTCGCGCCGTCCCGGCCACGGCCGCCCGCAGATCGCCGACAGCCTACCGGCGACGCCGGGTGCTGCGCGGGGACCTGCGCATCGGCTGTTGACCGGGAGCGCCCGATGATTCTATCTTCGTGGAATCCGACCAGTCGGTATGTGCATTTCGGCCTCGGGGGATTCACGCTGTTTCATCGGCGAGGTGAGGCGTTATGTCCGGCTCCTCCAAGAATCTGGAACTACGAGACGTGACCGTCCGCTTCGCCGGGCTGGTCGCACTGGACGGCGTGTCGCTCGCCGCCCCGCAAGGCCGGGTCACCGGCGTGATCGGCCCGAACGGCGCCGGCAAGACCACGCTGTTCAACGTCGTGTGCGGATTCGTCCGGCCGGAGTCCGGCGAGGTCCGGTGGCGGGGGAGAGTACTTGGCCGACATCGGCCGCACGATCTGACCCGGCTCGGCATCGCCCGCACCCTGCAGGGGCTCGGGCTCTTCCCCGGCCTCACCGTGCTGGAGAACGTCATGGTCGGGGCCGACCGGCGGGCCAGGGCCGGGTTCTGGTCCGGGCTGCTCGCGCTGCCGCGCGCCGACCGGGACGAGGCCGCGCTGCGGGAGCGGGCGATGGCGCGGCTGGCGGAGCTGGGCGTCGCGGGTGAGGCGCAGCGGCTGCCCGGCCAGCTGCCCTACGGGGTGCAGAAGCGGGTGGCGCTCGCGCGGGCGCTGGTCGCCGAGCCCGAGCTGCTGCTGCTGGACGAGCCGGCCGCGGGGCTGTCGGCGGGGGAGATGGACGAGCTCGCCGAGCTGATCCGCGGGCTGCGCGGCGGCCCGGCGGTCGTGCTGGTCGAGCACCACATGGACCTCGTGATGAACGTCTGCGACCGGGTCGTCGTGCTGGACTTCGGCAGGGTCATCGCCGAGGGCGCGCCGGCGGACGTCCGCGACGACCCGGCCGTCCTCGACGCCTACCTGGGCGAGGAGGTCGCCGGTGCTTGAGGTGAAGGACCTCACGGTCCACTACGGGGCCGTCCGGGCGCTCGCCGGCGTCGAGCTCTCGGTGGACGAGGGGTCCCTGACCGCGGTGCTCGGAGCCAACGGGGCCGGGAAGACCACGCTGATGCGCGCGGTCTCCGGGCTGCTGCGGCCCCGGTCGGGGCGCGTCGAGCTGGACGGGAGGGACATCACCCGGCTGCCGGTCGAGGACATCGTCCGGCTGGGCGTCGCGCACGTCCCGCAGAGCGGCGGCGTCATCACCGAGCTGACCGTGGAGGACAACCTGCGGCTCGGCGGGCTGTGGCGGCGCGACCGGGCCGCGCTCGCGCGGCGGGTCGCCGAGATGTACGAGCTGTTCCCGGCGCTCGCGGAACGCCGGGCGAAGACCGCCGCGACGCTGTCCGGCGGGGAGCGGCAGATGCTCGCGCTGGCCCGCGCGCTCACCGGCGGGCCGCGGCTGCTGCTGGTGGACGAGCCGTCCCTCGGCCTCGCGCCGCGCGTGGTCGCCCAGCTGATGGCCGTGCTGCGGCGGCTGTGCGACGAGGACGGCCGCACCGTCCTGCTCGTCGAGCAGAACGCCCGCAGCGCGCTGTCCGTCGCCGACCGCGCGGTCGTGCTCGACCTCGGCGCGGTCGTGGCGGCGGAGAACGCCGCGACCCTCGCCGCCGACGACCGCCTCCGCCACGCATACCTGGGGTTCTGATGGTGCGCTTCATCAATCTGACGCTCGCCGGCATCACGTCCGGCATGGTCTTCGCGGCGGTGGCGCTCGCGCTGGTGCTGATCTGGCGGGCCACCCGGATCGTGAACTTCGCGCAGGGCGGCATGCTGATGTTCACGACGTTCCTGGCCTGGAGCGTCATCGACGGCGGCGGCTCCTACTGGCTCGCGCTGGGCGTCGCGCTGGCGTCCGGCCTCGTGCTCGGCGCCGTCCTCGAACGGGTCGTGGTCCGGCCGGTCGAGAACAAGCCGCCGCTGAACGCCGTGATCGTCACGCTGGGGCTGTACGTGCTGCTGCAGGCGGCGGCGGGCATGATCTGGGGCGACACGCCGCACTCCTACCCGCCCGCGTTCACGATCAGGGGGCTGACGGTCGCCGGGACGCGGCTGCTGCTGTCGCCGTTCGACCTGTTCGTCATCGGCGCGGTCGCCGCGGTCATGGTGCTGCTGACGCTGCTGTTCGTCCGCACCGACCTCGGGCTGCGGCTGCGCGCGTCGGCGTTCGCCCCGGAGATCGCCCGGCTGCAGGGCGTCCGCGTCGGCCGGATGCTGACGCTCGGGTGGGCGCTCGCCGCCCTCGTCGGGTCGCTCGCCGGGGTGCTGATCGCGCCGTCGGTGTTCGTGGGGCCCGCCCAGTTCGACGCGATGCTCGTGTTCGGGTTCACCGCGGCGGTGATCGGCGGGCTGGACAGCCCGGCCGGCGCCGTCACCGGCGGGCTGCTGCTCGGCTGCGCGCTCAGCTACGTGTCCGGCTACGTCAGCACGGACCTGGTCACGTTCGGGGCGCTCGCCGCGCTCATCACCGTCCTGATGATCAGACCCAACGGCCTGTTCGCGGCGACCACGGGACGGAGGGTGTGACGCAGTGGACACCGTCCTGAACGTCCTGCGCCGGTCCACGCTGGCGCGGCACTCCGCCGGGGCCCTGGCGGCGATCGCCGCGCTGTACTTCCTGACGACGGCGGTCGGCCCCTACCGCGACCTGCAGATCGCGCAGGTCGCCTACCTCACCTGCGCCGTCGCGGGCCTCACCGTGCTGACCGGGCTCGGCGGGCAGATCTCCCTCGGGCACGGCGCCTTCATGGCGGTCGGCGCCTACACCGCCGCGCTCGTCATCGGGCACTGGGGCTGGCCGCTCGCCGCCGTCCTCGCGGCCGCGGCCGGCGTCACCGCCGTCGCGGGCGTGCTGGTCGGCGCGGTCGCCGCCCGGCTGCACGGCCCCTACCTGGCCGGCGCCACCCTCGCGTTCGCGGTCGGGCTGCCCGGCCTCGCCAACTACGAGCCGCTCACCGACCTGCTCGGCGGGCAGAACGGGCTGACGCTCGTCCCGCCGATCCCGCCCGAGGCGCTCGGCGAGACGTTCCCGCTGGAGCGCTGGCAGGCGTGGATCTCCTGCCTCGGCGCGGTCATCACGCTGTTCCTGCTCGCCAACCTGACCCGCGGCCGGTTCGGCCGGACGCTGCGGGCCAGCCGCGACGACGAGATCGCCGCCGCGCTCAGCGGGGTCCGCGTCGCCCGGCTGCGGATCACCGCGACCGTCGTGTCGGCGGCCTGCGCCGGCCTCGGCGGCGGGCTGCTCGCCGTGGTCGCGACGCTCGCCGCGCCGGGCGCGTTCCCGCTCACGCTGTCCCTGCAGCTGATCGCCGCGATCATCATCGGCGGCCTCGGCAGCCTCACCGGCGCCGTGTGGGGGGCGCTGATCCTGGTGTACGCGCCGACGTGGGCGTCCGACCTGTCGTCCTCGTCCGGCCTGTCGCACAACATCGCGTCGAACCTGCCCCTCGCCATCTACGGCCTCGTCCTCATCGTCGTGACGCTGGCCTTCCCGCGCGGTCTCCAGGGCGGACTGCGCGACCTCGGCGGCGCCGTGCGGCGCCGCGTGCGCACGAGGCGCGACCGGGCTCCCGGGCCGCGCGACCCCGCATCGACAGCCATTTCGGGGCCCACCACCACGCACCCAGGAGGAGCAGATGAAGCGATTGCGGACCAGGGCGATCGCCCTGATGACCGCGGCGACGCTGGCGGTCGCGGCGAGCGGCTGCGGAGGTGACGGCGGGGACGGCGGCTCGTCGAGCACGCCCGGCGTGACCGCCACCACCGTCACCATCGGCAGCCACCAGCCGCTGACCGGTCCGGCCGCGCCCGGCTACAGCGCCAACTCCGCGGCGTCCAAGGCGTTCTTCGACTACGTGAACGCCAACGGCGGCATCCACGGGCGGAAGATCGTCTACAAGTACGTGGACGACGCCTACAACCCGACCCAGACCGTCAGCGTCGTGCAGAAGCTCGTCCTCCAGGACAAGGTCTTCGCGATCTTCAACGGGCTGGGCACCCCGACGCACTCCAAGGTCGTCGACTACCTCAACGCGCAGCGGGTCCCAGACTTGTTCGTCGCGTCCGGCTGCGGCTGCTGGGACGAGCCGCAGAAGCACCCGCAGACGTTCGGCTGGCAGGTCGACTACATCCGCGAGGGCAAGATCCTCGGCGACTACATCAAGAAGAACTTCGCCGGCAAGAAGGTCGCCTACTTCTACCAGAACGACGACTTCGGGCAGGACGGGGTGAAGGGCCTCGACAAGTACGTCCCGAAGGACGACGTGGTGTCGCGGCAGTCGTACCAGCCGGGCAGCACCGACATCGGCGCGCAGGCGCAGGCGATCGCCCAGTCCAAGGCGGACGTCGTGGTGCTGTTCAGCATCCCGACCTACACCGCGCTGTTCCGGCTCGCCGCGCTGAAGCTGAACTACAAGCCGACGTTCGTCGTCAGCAACGTCGGGTCCGACCCGATCACCCTCACCGGGCTGCTGGAGAGCTTCGCCAAGAAGGGCGGTAGCGAGCTCAAGGGCAGCCCGCTCATCCAGGGCATGATCACCGACGGCTACCTCGCGCCGCCCGGCGACGAGTCCAACAGCTGGACGCAGCTGTTCAAGAAGGTCCACGACCAGTACATCCCGAAGCTGCCGTTCAACGGCAACATCGTCTACGGCATGTCGGTCGCCTACACCTTCGTCCAGGCGCTGGAGGCGGCGGGGAAGAACCCGACCCGCAAGAGCCTCGTCGAGGCGCTGGAGAAGTCGCACTTCACCGGTCCGGGCGTCGTCCCGTTCGCCTACAGCAAGGAGTCCCATGCCGGGTACACCGGCGCGGTGATCGGCAAGATCGACGGCGAGAACGTCGTGCCCGAGGGGCAGCCGATGACCACCGACGACGGTGACGGGCCGATCCAGCCCTACACGACACCGCAACCGCAGGCGCCCGCCAACGGCATCCCCTCGGCCGGCTGACGGGCACCGCCGCCGTCCCGCGCGCCCGCCCCACCGGCGCGGGGCGGCGGCGCCTCCCGCCGCCGGTCAGGCGCGGACGATCTCCGGGCCGGCGGCGGCGAGGTCCGCGGCGAGGTCGGTGTCCAGCCCGGTGTCGGTGATCAGCACGTCGATGTCGGACAGGTCGCCGAACCGCACCAGGTGGTCGTGTCCGATCTTGGTGCGGTCGGCGAGCAGCACCCGCCGCCGCGACGAGGCGATCATCGCTCGCTTCACCGCCGCCTCCGCCTGGTCGGACGTGGTCAGCCCGCGCTCGACCGAGCATCCGTTGGTCGCCATGAACGCCACGTCCACCCACAGGTCGGCCAGCGGCCGCAGCACCCAGTCGTCGACCGTGGCGAGCGTCCGGCCGCGCACCCGGCCGCCCAGGATGATCACGGTCAGGTTGGGGCGGGTGGCGAGCACCGACGCGTGCGGCGGCGAGTTCACGATCACGGTCAGCTCGCGGTCGGTGGGCAGCAGCTGGACGAACCGGGCCGTGGTCGTGCCCGCGTCCACGATGATCGACCCGTCGGCGGGCAGCTCCTCCAGCGCGGCCTTGGCGATGCGCTGCTTCTCCTCGGTCATCACCGCGTCCCGCGCCGCCAGCTCCGGCTCGAACCCGAGCCGCTCGACCGGCATCGCGCCGCCGTGCACCCGCCGCACCGTCCCGGCCCGCTCCAGGACGGTCAGGTCCCGGCGGATCGTCTCGGTCGTGACCGAGAACTCCTCGGCCAGCGCGACCACGTCCACCCGGCCCTTCGAGCGCGCCAGCGCAAGGATCGCCTGCTGTCGTTCCTCGGCGTACATGAGCGTCCCACCCGTCCCGCGTCAGCTCCGTCCGCGTTCATTGTGGCGGGTCCGGGCGATCTCCCGCGCCTCGGCCGGGCCGTCGGCGGCGAGGACGCGCTCGGCCAGGTCGGCGCACTCGGCGAAGGTGAACCGCAGCAGGGCGGCGCGGACGGCCGGCAGCGCGCGCGGCGACATCGACAGCCGGGTCACCCCGAGCCCCGCCAGCACCGGCGCCAGCAGCGGGTCGGCGGCGGCCTCCCCGCACACCCCGACCGACTTGCCGGCCGCGCCGCCCGCCTCCGCGCAGCGGGCGATCAGGTCGAGCACCGCGGGCTGCCACGGGTCGAGCAGCTCCGGGAACCCGCTGTGCTGCCGGTCCGCGGCGAGCGCGTACTGGCTGAGGTCGTTCGTGCCGATGCTGAGGAACTGCGCCTCGCGCAGGATCCGCGCGGCCCGCAGCGCCGCGGACGGGACCTCGATCATCACCCCGGCGGCGGGCAGCCCGTGCGCGCGGGCGCGCGCCACGAACCCGTCCGCCTCCTCGGGGGTCGCCACCATCGGGGCCATCACCGCGACCCGCGCGGGCGTGCCCGCGGCGGCGCGGGCGATGGCCGCGAGCTGCGTCTCCAGGACGTCCGGGCGCTCCCGCGCGACGCGCAGGCCGCGCACGCCGAGCGCCGGGTTCGGCTCGTCCGGCAGGCGCAGGAACGGCAGCGGCTTGTCGGCGCCCGCGTCCAGCGTCCGGACGACGACCGTCCGGTCGCCGGCCGCCGCGAACGCCTTCGCGTAGGCCGCGGCCTGCTCGTCCAGGCCGGGTTCCTCGTGCCGGCCGAGGAAGAGGAACTCGGTGCGGAACAGCCCGACGCCCGCGACGCCGGTCAGGTCGACGCCGTCCAGGTCGGCGGCGGAGCCGATGTTGACCATCAGGTCGACGCCGCGCCCGTCGGCGGTGCGGCCCGGGGCCGCGGGCGCGGACTCCTCGGCCGCCCGCCGCGCCGCGGCCGCGTTGACCTCCGCGGCCTCGGCCTCGGTGACGGGCGTCCGGACGGCGCCGCCGGTGCCGTCCACCGCGGCCAGGACGCCGGAGGCCGCCGCGTCCAGGATCCCCCTGCAGCCCACGACGGCGGGCAGCCCGAGCGACCGGGCGAGGATCGCGGTGTGCCCGGTCGGCCCGCCGCGCTCGGTGACCAGCGCGAGGACGGCGGCCGTGTCGAGCGCGGCGGTGTCGGCGGGCGACAGGTCGTCCGCGACGAGGACGAACGGGTGGCCGGGGGAGGGCACGCCCGGCATCGGCCGGCCGAGCGCGGCGGCGACGGCGCGGCCGGACAGGTCGGCCAGGTCGGCGACCCGCTCGGCGAACCGGCCGCCCGCCGCCAGCAGCAGCCGCGCCTGCTCGTCGAACGCGCCGTGCAGCGCGTGCGCCGCGTCCGCGCCCTGCTCGACGCGGCCGCGGACGCCGGCGGCCAGCATCGGGTCGCCGGCGATCGCCGCCTGGGCCTGCAGGATCTCGCGGGCCTCGGGCGTCGGCGCGGCCAGCGCGCGCTTCTCCAGTTCGGCCTCGACCGCCTCCAGCGCCCGCAGCGCCAGGCGCGCCTCCTCCGCGGCGTCGGCGACGGCGCGCGGCGGCGGAAGCTCGGGCGGCGGCGCCATCACCTCCACCGGGCCCGCCGCCGCCCCGGGGCTGACGCCGAGGCCCCGGAGCTCGGCGGCGGCCGGTTCACGCATGGTCGGGCTCCTCGGCGTCCAGGTCGCGGGAGAGCAGGTCGGCCAGCTCGTCCAGGACCTCGGCGGCGCCGTCCCCGTCGGCGGACAGCGTCACCTCCGTCCCCTGCGCGGCGCCGAGCGACAGGACGCCGAGGATGCTGCTCGCCGGGACGGGGGCGCGGTCCCCGACCCGGATGGACACCGGGACGGGCTGCTGCGCGGCGATGTGCACGAAGATCTTCGCGGGGCGGGCGTGCAGGCCCTGTGCGGAGCCGATGACGACGCTGCGTTCGGGCACGGCTGCCTCCTTCGGGGGACGGGGTCAGGGTTCGATCGTGACCTTGATGGCCGCGCCGCGGGTGACGAGGTCCAGGGCGTCGTGCAGGGCGTCGAGCGGGAGCCGGTGGGTGATGAGGTCCTCGACCGGGACCTGCCCGGAGCCGATGAGCTCCAGGGCGCGCGCGTTGTGCGCGGGGCTCGACCCGTTCGCGCCGACCAGCGACAGCTCCCGGTAGTGGACCCGGTTGGCGTCGACGGAGATCACCGGGTCGTCCTTCGGCAGGCCGCCGAACAGGCTGACCCGGCCGCCCGGCGCCATCAGCCGCTGCGCCTGCTCCTGCGCGGCGCCCGACGCGGCGGCGGTGATCGCGACGTCGGCGCCGCGCCCGCCGGTGCGGGCGAGGACCTCCTCGACGGCGTCGGTGACGCCGCCGTCGATCGCGGCGTCCGGCTTGACGAGCGCGGCGGCCTGGTGCAGCCGCTCGGCGTTGACCTCCACGAGGAACACCCGGGCGGCGCCGCGCGCCCGCGCGACCCGCACGTGCAGGCAGCCGACCGGGCCGGAGCCGAACACCACGACGTCGTCGCCCTCGCCGACCCGCGCCAGCTCCTGGCCGTTGAGGACGCAGGCGAGCGGCTCGGCCACCGACGCCTCGGCGAACGACACGCCGTCGGGGATGCGGTTCACCCCGTCCACCGCGAGGACCTTCGCCGGGACGATCATGTACTCGGCGAACGCGCCGTCGTAGTGGTACCCCATCGACTCCTGCGCGGTGCAGACCGTCATCCGGCCGCGGGCGCACTCCGAGCACGTCCCGTCCGGGATCGCGGCGATGACCTGGACGCGGTCGCCGCCCGCCCAGCCCTCGACGCCGTCGCCGGCCGCGACGACCTCGCCGGCGATCTCGTGCCCCATCACCCGCGGCGGGACGATGTGGTGGTGCCCGAAGCGGGAGATCTTGACGTCCGTCCCGCAGGTGGAGCAGTTCCGGACGCGGATCTTCAGCTCTCCGGGGCCGGGCTCGGGCTCCGGCGCGTCCTCCAGCCGGATGTCGCCGGGTGCATAGAAACGGGCGACCTTCATACGGTGTGTCCTTGTTCTGTCGGCTGCTTGGTATCTGTCGGTGCTTCCTGCGCCCGCGGGGCGAGCAGTGCGAGGACCTGCTCGGGCTCGGCGGCCTCGCGCAGCGCGCGGGCCCGGTCCGGGTCCATGAGGATCTCGGCGAGCTCGGCGAGGATCTCCATGTGCCCGCCGCCGCGCGCGGCGATCGCGATGCACACCGTGACCTCGTTGCCGTTCCAGTCCGCCCCGTCGGGGAACCGGACGACGGCGAGGGCGTCCCGGTGGATGAGGTCGCGGCCCTCGTTGGTGCCGTGCGGGATCGCCACGCCCTCGCCGAGGTAGGTGGAGATGGAGCGCTCCCGCTCCAGCATCGCGTCGATGTAGCCGGGCTCGACGGCGCCGATGTCCACCAGGACCTGCCCGCACAGCCGGACGGCGTGGTCGCGGCCGGTGGCGCGCGCGTCCAGCCGGATCGCCTCCCGGCTGAGCAGGCCGGCGGCCCGGTCAGACACCGACCTCACCGCCGTCCTTGATCGCCTTGACCAGGCGGTCGACGGCGGGGTCGCCGATGTAGACCTCGAAGGCGATCACCGGGATGTCGCCGGCGCCGCGCCGGGCCCGCTCGGCGAGCCCGGTGTGGGTGACGACCACGTCGGCGTCGCCGGGGATCGAGTCGACGGGCGTGTGCTCGACCGCCACGTCGTTCTTCTTCAGCTTCTTGCGCAGCTGGCCGGCGAGCATGACGCTGCTGCCCATGCCCGCGTCGCAGGCGATGACGACCTTGCGGATGTCCTTGCCGTTCATCGTGGATGTGCCTTCCATCGGACGGGTTGGTGGTTGACGAGCCGCGGCTCAGGAGGCGGCCGCCTCCTCCTTCGCGGTGCCGCCGGCCGCCTTCTTCGCGGCCGCCTTGTTCTCGGCCGTCCTGCTCTTGGCCTCCTCCAGCTCGTCCTCGGCGGACTCCTCGTCCTTGGGCTCGGCGAGCCTGCCGAACCCGAGCAGCGCCGCGCCGACGCCGAAGGACACGGCCGCGGAGGCGAACAGGCCGGTGTAGACGCCGATCCAGTTTCCGACGCCGCGCGGCGTCTGGGCGAGGTAGGCGAAGATGCTGCCGGGGGACGGGGTGGCCACCAGCCCGACGCCGGTCGCGACGAAGATCGCCACGCCGGTCATGCCGCCGGCGATCGCGGCCAGGATCATCCGCGGCTTCATCAGGATGTACGGGAAGTAGATCTCGTGGATGCCGCCGAAGAAGTGGATGATGGTGGCCGCCGGGACGCTCGGGCGCAGCCGCCGCGGGCCGAAGAACCAGTAGGCGAGCAGGACGCCGAGGCCGGGCCCGGGGTTGGACTCCAGCATGAACAGCACCGACTTGCCGTGCTCGGCGGCCTGCTGCACGCCGAGCGGGCCGAGTACGCCGTGGTTGACGGCGTTGTTCAGGAAGAGCACCTTCGCGGGCTCGATCAGCAGCGAGGTGAGCGGCAGCACGTCGTGGTCGACGAGCCAGCTCACCCCGTCCCCGGCCCAGTCGGAGAAGGTGTTCATGACCGGGCCGATCACCGCATGGCCGGCGACCGCCATGGCGCCGCCGATGATGCCGGCGGAGAAGTTGTCCACCAGCATCTCGAACCCGGTCCGGACGCGCTCCTGGACGAGGCCGTCGAACAGCTTGATCAGGTACGCGGCGAGCGGACCCATGATCATCGCGCCGAGGAACATCGGCACGTCCGCGCCGACGACGATGCCGACGGTGGCGACGGCGCCGACCACCGCGCCGCGCTGACCGTGCACCATCCGGCCGCCGGTGTAGCCGATCAGCAGCGGCAGCAGGAACTTGATCATCGGGTCGACCAGCTCGGCCAGGTCCTTGTTGGGCAGCCAGCCGGTCGGGATGAACAGCGCGGTGATGAGGCCCCAGGCGATGAACGCGCCGATGTTGGGCATCACCATCCCGGCCATCTTGCCGCCGATGCGCTGGACGGTCGCCCGGAGCCCGCTCCCTGTGGGCTCCGGGGTGTACGTGGTGGCCATCTCGGGCCTCCTGTCGATCCGGGGTGGGTACTGGGGTTCGTCAGGTGAGGAGGGGCCGGGTGAGGTCCGGCCGGGGGTGGATCCGTACGATGTCGCGCCGGACGTCGGCCGCGCCCGGCATCCGGCTCGCGGGCATCCGCACGGCCGCGGCGCCCCAGGCGAGCGCCTCGGTGAGCGCGCGGGCCCCGCGGGCGCCGGCGGCGAGGAACCCGGCGAGCAGGGCGTCGCCCGCGCCGACCGTGCTGCGCGGGACGGCGACCGGGGCCTCGCCGGTGAGGACGCCGTCGTCGTCGACGAGCACCGCGCCCTCGGCGCCGAGGCTGACCAGGACGGCGCGGGCCCCCCGCGCCCGCAGCTCCCCGGCGGCCTCCACGACGTCGGCGACGGTGTCCACCGGCCCGCCGACGGCCTCGGCGAGCTCCTCGCGGTTCGGCTTGATCAGGTCGGGGCCGGCGGCGACGGCGGCGCGCAGCGCCGGGCCGCTGGAGTCGACCGCGACGCGGATGCCGTCCGGCGCGAACCGGCGGCACAGCGCGGCGTAGGTGTCGTCCGGGACGCCGGGCGGCAGGCTCCCGCAGCCGACCACCCAGCTCGCCCCGGCGGCCTCGGCCGCCACGACCGCGCCGATCTCGTCCAGCTCCGCGGCGGACAGCGGCCCGCCCGGCTCGTTGAGCTTGGTGTCGACGCCGCCCGGCTCGACGATCGTCACGTTGGACCGGGTGCGTCCCGCGACGCGGACGGCGCGCACCCGCATGGCCTCGGCGGTCAGCAGCCGGTGCAGCTGGTCGCCGTCGGCGCCGCCCACCGCGACCACGGCGGTGGACTCGACCCCGTTGGCGAGCAGTGCCCGGGACACGTTGACCCCCTTGCCGCCCGGGTCCAGCCGCGCCGACCGGGCGCGGATCACCGCGCCGCGGGTCAGCACGTCCACCTCGATCGTGCGGTCGAGGCTCGGGTTGAGCGTCACCGTCACGATCATGCGCGCGCCGTTCCCCGGTGCATGTGGCTTCCCTTCCGTTTGATTTTGTTTCCCTTTTATTTATGCCCGTTTGTCGCCGCCGTCAAGACCTGGCGCCGAGTTTTCGCAGGAGAGAACCGCATCGGCTCCTTCCGAAGCCGATGCGGCCATGTGGGAATCCCTCGCCGCCGCGTGTCGCTCTTATGAGGGTTCACCCGTCGGTGGACGCCGGCCCGGCCTCCGCTCCGCGTCCTCGCGGCGGCGCGGGAGGCGGCGCGGTGCCGGAAGGCCCGGGCGGGCGGCAGGGATGGGGGAAGTCGAGTGCACGTTCATGGTCGTCTCGTCCGAAGGTGGGGAGGATGATCGGGAGGGGGTGGAGCGATGCACGAGGCGGGAGAGGCGCCGTGATACGGGGCGGGTCGGCCGTGTCCGAGACGGGGGACGAGGACGGGGGGCGGGCGGGGTCGGCCGCGCGGGAGATCGTCACCGCGCTGGCCGTCCTGGTCGTGTACCTGGTGTTCACCCACGCGTTCAGCGGGGACCGGGCGGCCAGCGACGCGCACGGGCGGGCCCTGCTGGACTTCGAGCGGTGGGCCGGCCTCGACGTCGAGCGCCCGGCGAACGAGCTGCTCGTCCGGCACGGATGGCTGGGCGCGGCGGCCGCGTGGGAGTACGCGACGACGTACGTGATCGGCACCTTCGGGTTCCTGATCTGGCTGTGGTGGCGGCGGAACCCGGCCTACGAGTGGGCGCGGAACACGCTGATCCTGGTGACGCTGATCGCGATCTGCTGCTTCGCGGTCTGGCCCACGACGCCGCCGCGGCTGCTGCCGGGGGAGGGCTTCACCGACGTCATCGCGATGCACCACCCGCCGGCGACCTGGGGCAGCGAGGTCGTGTCCGCGGGCGCCAACCCCTACGCGGCCATGCCGAGCCTGCACATCGGGTGGGTCGCCTGGATCGGGGCGGCCGCCGTCCGGGCCCGCTGCCGCCCGTGGTTCGCCTGGCTGTGCGCCCTGCACCTGGTGGTGACCGGGCTGGTGATCGTCGCGACCGCCGCCCACTACGTCGTGGACATCCCCGGCGGGCTGCTGCTCATCCCGGCGGCGGCGGTCGCCGAGCGGGCGCGGGCCGGGCTGGTGCGCGGGCGCCGGCCGGCGGAGCCCGCGCGCCCCGGCCGGGAGCAGCGGATCGCCGCCGCCGACGCCTTCTTCCTGTACGTCGAGAGCCGCGACGTCCCGCAGGTGGTGGGCGGGGTCGCCGAGTTCGCCGGGCCCGGGCCGTCGGCCGAGCGGGTGCGCGCCCTGTTCGCCGAGCGGCTGCCCCGGCTGCCGCGGCTCACCCAGCGGGTCCGGCCCGGCGGCGCGTTCCGGCGGCCGCGCTGGGTGGAGGCCGGCGCCGTGGACCTGCGCCGGCACGTCCTGGAGGTGGACCTGCCGGCGGCCGGCGGGCGGCGCGCGCTGGACGCCCTCGTCGCCCGCCTCATCGCCGAGCCGCTGGACCCCGGCCGCCCGCTGTGGCGGTTCTTCCTCGTCCGCCGCGGCCCCGCCGGCCCGGACGCCGTCGTGGTCCTGTTCCACCACGCCATCGCCGACGGGATCGGCGTCGTCGACATCCTGCGCGGGATCCTGGACCCCGCGCTGCCGGAGGCCGGCCCGGTGCGCGGCCCGGGCGGGCTGCGGCGCGCCGCCGCCGTCCTGCCCGGCCTGGTCCAGCTCGGCCTCGACGGCGCGGCCCGGACCGTGTCCGTCACCGGGGCGCTCGGCCCCGAGCGCGTCTTCGGCACCGCCACGCTGCCGCTCGACCGGGTCCGCGCGGTCGCCCGCGCCGGCGGGACCCGGGTCACCGACGTGCTGCTCGCCCTGGTCGGCGAGGTCGTCGCGGACGTGCTGGAGGAGCGCGGCGAGCCGGCGGACGGCCGGCCGCTGCGCGCCGCCGTCCCGATGACGCTGCGCGCCCCCGAGCCGCCCGGCCGGGGCCGCACCGCCGTGCCCGGCAACCTGACCGCCGCGCTGCGGCTGGACGTGCCGGTCGGCCCGATGCCCGTCCGCGACCGGCTCGCGGCCGTGCACGCGGCGGCCGAGCGGCGCCGCCGGTCCGGCCGGGCGGTCGCCAGCACCGCCGCGATGCGGCTCATGGGCGCGCTGCCGCCGCCGCTGCACGCCCGCGTCGCCCGCGCCACCTACCGCGCGAGGTTCTTCGGTGGGATCGTTTCCAACATGCCGGGACCGCCGCTGCCGATGTCGCTCGTGGGCGCGCGGCTCGCGGACGTCCACCCGGTCCTGCCGCTCGCGGACGGCGTGCCGTTCGCCGTGGGCGCGCTCAGCTGGGACGGCGACCTGCACATCTCGGTGACCGCCGAGCCGGCGGTGCTCCCGGAGGGCGCCGCGTTCCCGGACGGGCTGCTGCGGGCGTTCGAGCGGCTGGCCGCCGCCGTCCGCGCGGACAGCGGTGCGGGCAGCGGCGCCGGCAGCGGGGCGCAGAGCGGGACGGTCTGATGGCGTGGTCCGTGGGCTTCGCCCTGCTCGCGGCGTTCCTGTTCGCCGCCGCGGCCGCGCTGCAGTACCGGGCCGCCCGGCGGGCGGTGCACGGCGGTTCGGACGCCGGCGCCGCGCAGGGGCTCATCCGGCGGCTGGTCCGCGACCCGGTGTGGCTGACCGGGTGGGGCGTGAACCTGGCCGGGTTCTGCACGCAGGCGATCGCGCTGCACTTCGGCTCGACCGCGATCGTCCAGCCGCTCCTGGTCAGCCAGCTTGTCTTCACCATCGCGCTCGGCACGGTCGGCACGGGGCGCCGCCCCGCGCGGATGGACCTGCTCGGCGGGGCGGCCGTATCGGCGGGCCTTGCCGTGCTGTTCACGGTGCCGGGCGCGATCCCGCCGGAGGGCGAGCCGTCCCGCCCCCGGATCATCCTCGCCGGCCTGATCGCGGCGCCGCTCGTCGTCGTGCTGTCCCGCGCCGCGTGGCTGCGCGCCGGGCCGGTGCGGGCCGCGCTGCTCGGCGTCTGCGCGGGCCTGTTCTTCGCGGCCACCGCCGTGCTGATCAAGCTCACCACGGCCGACCTCGTCGACCGCGGCGTCGCGGCCACCGCGGTCGACTGGCCGGGCTACGCGCTCGCGGGCAGCACGCTGCTCGGGCTCATCCTGGAGCAGCGGGCGTTCGCCGCCGGGTCGCTGCCCGCCGCGATGACCGCGATGACGATGACCAACCCGATCGCCTCGTACCTGGTGGCCGCCTTCGCCTTCGAGACGCTGCCGCCCCGGACCGCCGCGGCGTTCACCGCCGTCTCGTTCAGCGCCGTGCTGCTCACCGGCGGGGTCGCGCTGCTCTCCCGGTCCGCGCACGCCGCGCGCGGACATGACGATCCCCACGCCGTCCCGTCGTTGTGAGGCGCTCGATGCGCCCGCCCGCCGCTTCGGCACCGTGGACGCGATCCGCGCTCGCCGCCCGCGTCGCCGTCCACCTCTGACGGCGCCCGGGGGGCAGGCGGCGGGGATCAGGCGGCGGGGGTCAGGCGGCGGGGATCAGGCGGCGGGGGTCAGGCGGTGCGGGCTTCGGCGCGGCCGGTGCGGACCAGCCAGCTGAGCATCAGCATGACGTCGAGCCGGCCGTCCAGGTCGGAGAACCGCCCGCCGGTCAGCTCGGCGATGCGGCGCAGCCGGTACCGGACGGTCTGCTCGTGGATGTGCAGCCGCTCCGCCGCGATCACCGCGTTGTCGCCGCACTCCAGGTAGGTCAGCAGCGTCTCGGCGAGCGGCTGCCGGCGCGCCGGCGCCAGCTCCAGCAGCGGCCCGAGGACGGTCCTGGCGGTCGCGCCGACCAGCTCGTCCGCGGCGTGGACGGCGAGCGCCGCGATGTGGTCGACGCACCGGACGGGGCCGTCGCACGGCAGCAGGCCCCGCTCGGCCAGCGTCAGCGCGTGCCGGGCCCAGCGCAGCGACACGGCCCCCCGCCCTACCGGCACGGTCGGGCCGAGCGCGGCGGTGCCGAGCCTGCGCAGCACCGGCCACAGCCGGTCCTGGCCTGGGCCCTCCGGGTCGGGCACCACGAGGAACGGGACCGGCGCGTCCCAGTCGGCGAGCACGGCGGGCGGCAGGATCCGCGCGCCGGGCGGCGCGCCGGCCGGCAGCGCGACCAGGGCGATGCTCTTCGGCAGCTCCCAGCGGGCCGCGACCGCCAGCTCGGCGATCGCCCCGGCCGCGGGCGGCGGCTCGGCGACCAGCAGGTCCCGCAGCCGATCGCGGCGCCGCTCCCGCTCGGTCGCCAGCTGCCCCTGCTGGCGGGCGTAGCCCTGCGCGGCGGCGTCGGCGACCCGCGCCAGCAGCATGAACAGCGAGTCGGTCAGCCGGCTGAGCGTCTCCCGCGACCAGCCGAGCCGGTAGGCGTCCTTGATGAACCGCCGGCAGGCGACCTGGCTGCTCACCCGCATCGCGTTCTGCAGCGCGGCGAGGCTGCGGCCCTGCCGGGCCTCCTCCTCGCCGAGCCGCATGTACAGCTCGGTCAGCTTGCGCGCGTCGGCGTTCGGGTGGTCGACGGAGTCGACGAAGAACGCGACGGTGTCGCCGACCGCGCGCTCCACCCGCCGGGCGTACTCGCCGCCGTCGTCGCCCGCGTACTCGGGGACCTGGTCGCGGATCTCCCGCTCCATCTCCTCGACGGCGGCCTGGAGGTGCTGCCGCAGCATCTCCGGCAGCTCGGCCGGCATCGGCCCCTGTGTCATCCGGTGTCCGTTCGCGCGTTCGGGGACGAATCCGCCTCACCATAGGCAAAGAAGGGAGCGCTGTCACCACTCGCCCCCCGCCCGCCGCGGGGCCGCGGTCAGGGCCGCGCGGGCTGCGGCGCGGCGGCCGGAGCGCCGGGGCGCCGCGCCGTCAGGCGGCGCCCGAGGCGCTGCGCCGGTCGTTCGACGTACCGGTGCGTGAGGGCCGCGGACACCAGGACGCCCGCGACCAGGACCGCGCCCCACGCCGCCCGGACGGGGACGGGCAGCCCCCAGGTGTCCTGCCCCGCCGCGTACCAGACCACCTGGACGACCAGCGGGTGCAGCAGGTAGACGGAGTAGCTGACCAGCCCCGACCACACCAGGAACCGGGGCATGCGGCGGTGCCGGAGCGCGAGGCCGGCGAGGAAGGTCAGCCACGCGGCGGCCACGGCGATGGACCAGTCCCGCCCGAGCGGGTTCGGGTTGGCGTACAGGGCCCAGGACGTCGGGGTGCGCATGCCCGCCACGATCGACAGGACCGGCACGACGGCGACCATCGCCATGGCCGGGCGGCGGGGGAGCCGCCCCTCCTGGATCGCGCGGACCGCCGTCCCGGCGAACATGGTGGCGATGATGCACAGGCTCTCGATCGCGCCGATCCGGCTGTTGAACAGGACCAGCGTGAGGGCGAGCGCCGCGACGAGCCCGACCCCGGCCCGGCGCGCCGCGCGCCGGCCGCTGAGCATCGCGGCCAGCCCGCCGGCCAGCAGCAGCGCGGCGGCGAGGATCGTCCCGCCCGGCCACCGGGAGGCCAGCAGCCCGGACGGCAGCGCCACGCCGAGGATCGCCGCGCCCACCCCGAAGCCGAGCGCGACGCGCGCGCTGGAGCGGTGCACGCCGGCGACGAACATCGCGGTGATGAGGAGGTAGAACACCATCTCGTAGGACAGCGTCCAGAGGACATTGACGGCGTTCGGCACGCCCAGCAGGTCCTGCAGCATCGTGAGGTGGGCGAGGGCGGACGCCCAGGGCCGGTCGCCGAGCGCGGCGGGCAGCCCGTAGGTCACCCCGGCCGCGCCGAGCGGCAGCGCCAGCCCCAGCGACACGGCCCAGGCCGGGTACAGCCGGAAGAAGCGCCCGGCCCAGAAGTGCCGGACGTTGCCGCGCCGCTGCAGTGAGAACGGCACGACGTAGCCGCTGACGAGGAAGAACACGAACACCCCGTACCGGCCGAAGTCGAACCAGGGGCTGGCCGTCCGGCGCACCTCGGGGAGCAGCACGTCCAGGGAGTGCTCGAACACCACCACCAGGGCAGCCAGGCCCCGCAACGCGTCCAGCCACCCCATCCGGGAGGCCCGCTCCGCGGGAGAACCGATCTTCGTCTGGACTGAGGGCAGGGTGTTCGTCGGCATCGCAGGCCACCATAGGGGCCGAACCGTTACCGTCTCTAACGGGCGAATGAGATTTCTGTGAGCTAGCGGCCCGGCGGCTGACGCACCGTGACGAGACGGGGACAGCCGCACGACCTGCCGGAGCAGGGGCGCGGGGACCGGAGCGGAAGGCCGCTCCGGCGGTGCCCGTGTGACCAATGACACACCAGGGGCGGACGGTTCAGCGGACGCCGACCACCCCGTACAGGACCGGACACTCGGCGAACGTCCCGCCGGCCAGCGGCACCACACCGGGCGGGAGCGGGCGGAACGGTCCCAGCAGGCGCGCCACCTCCGCCCCGCTCCGCGGGTACAGCGGGACGCCGGTCGCCTCCCGGTAGCGCCGCGCGCCCTCGGCGACCGCGGCCGGCGCGAAGTCGGCGGTGAGATGCGAGACGACCAGGGCGCTGCCCGGCGGGGCCGCGGCCGCCAGGGAGGCGACGACGTCGGCGGCGCCGGGCAGGAAGTGCAGCACGGAGGAGAGCACCAGAGCCACCGGCTCCGCCGGGTCGATCAGCCGGCGCACCTCGGGGCTGCCCAGGACCGAGGCCGGGTCGCGGATGTCGGCGCGCAGCGCCGCGACGTTGCCGCCGTCGATCAGCAGCGCGCGGGCGTGGGCGATGACGAGCGGGTCGTGGTCGACGTAGACGACGCGGGTGCCGCCGATGCGGCGGGCGGCCATCTGGTGCAGGTTGTCGGACCGGGGCAGCCCGCAGCCGAGGTCGACGAACTGCCGGACGCCGCGCTCGGCCAGCAGCCGCACCGCGCCGGAGAGGAACGCGCGGGCGGCGTGCGCGGCCTCCGCCGACTGCGGGAGGACCTCCAGGATCCGGTGCGCGAGCCGGCGGTCGCAGGAGTAGTTGTCCTTCCCGCCGAGGAGGTAGTCCTGGACCCGCGCCGACCCCGGCCTGTGCAGGGCGAGCGGGGTCTCCGGCGCCCGTGTCCCGGCCATGGTCATGTCGTTCACCTATCGCCTTCCCTGGGGCAGGAGTGCAATGGCTCCCTCCCGACGGTAGGCGGCGCGGCCGGGGGAGGCGCACCGGGGGCCGTCGATCGGCGGCGGGGGCCGGACCCCCGGTGGCCGCATCGGGCCAACCGGGTTTGGCGCCTGCTCGCCGCGGCGCGGACCTCCGGTGACGCGTATCAGGAACGCGGCAGGCGAACGGAGGGTCGCCGCCCGCTCACCGCGCCGTGCGGACACCGGCGCTCAATGGCCGCTTCCGGCCATGACACGGGCCTGACCGAAGCGGTCGATCCGTTGTGGAGAGGCCCGGTTCAGGAATCCTGCCCGGGTTCCCGCCACATGAGCCAGACCGGCGGGCAGCCCCGGCCCGGCAGCGCCAGCTCCCGGGTCACCCGGAACCCGAACCGCTCGTAGTAGGGGACGTTCCGCTCCTTCGAGCTTTCGAGGTAGGCGGGCAGCCCCTCGGCGTCGCAGCGGTCCAGCCGGGAGCGCAGCAGCGCGCCGCCGAGGCCGCCGCCCTGCGCCGGCGGGTCGGTGCCGAGCACCGCCAGGTACCAGTGCGGCTCCCGCGGATGGTGCCGCTCGATCTCGCCCAGCGTGCGCAGCGTGATCGGCACCCGGGTGCCGAGGATCCGCAGCAGCGGCAGCGCCTGCGCCGCCTGCAGCCGGACCGGCACCCGCCAGTGGCCGGGCGGGTCCCACAGCGCCGCCGCCTCGGTGCCGCCGTCCCGCCCGGTCGCCTCCGTCGCGCCGTGCCGCAGGTGCACCCGCCGCAGCAGGACGCCGAACAGCCCGGTCAGCCGGCGCACCCGGGACGCGTCGTCCGGCAGCAGCCAGCGCCAGACCGGGTCGTCGTCGAAGGCGCGGCCGAGGAGCGCCGCGATCGCGTCGGCGTCGGCGTCCGCCGCGGTGCGGACCAGCGGGGACGGCTGCGAGGGGGATGTCATGGCGCGGCCTCCTGGTGGGACGCGCCGATCCTCACCGCGCGGGCGGCCCCGCGTCAAGGAGCCGGATCACACGGGCGGGATCACGTGCAGCGGCGGCGCCGCTCGCGCCACCGGGTCAGCTCCTCCAGGACGAGGGAGACGCCCGCCCCCACCAGCCAGGTGTCCTTGGCGAGCGCGATGCCCTCCTGGGTCGGGCGGAGGCTGCCCTCCTGCCGCATGCCCGGCAGCCGCAGGTAGAGACCGGTCAGCCCGGCGGAGAACGCGGTCAGCGCCGCGCCGGCGAGCAGCGAGGGCACGAACGGCGCCAGCAGCGCGCCGCCGATCGCGGCCTCGGCCCTGCCGAGGTTGCGGGTGAAGGTCCGCGCGTCCTGCGACTCCAGGAACGGGTAGGCGGTCTTCGCCATGCCGTGGGTCGCCTCGGCCGACTCGTCCAGGGCCTGGAGCTTCGACAGGCCCGAGTTCAGGACGAAGGCCCCCACCGCCAGCCGGATCGGGATCTGGTGAGGACGAGCAAGAATGCGCATGGTTCCCCATTGAAGATCGGGATGTTCGGGCGCAGGCATCATTCCCGCCGTCCGCCGCCTACACCTGGGCCCGGGTCAAGTCTCGGGCTGCCGGGGCCGCCTACTTGCGCAGGTAGACGCGGGTCGTGGTGCCGTCCGGGCCGGTGTGGACGCGGACGAGGTCGGCGAGGTGGTGGACCAGCAGGATGCCGCGCCCGCCGTACGGGCTCATCCTCGCGGGGAGCCGGCCGGCGAGCGGGTCGGTGATCGTCCCGGCGTCGCGGATCTCCCCGACGACCTGGCCGTCCTCGGACCAGAACCGGAGGGTGCCGGCCCCGCCGCCGTGCAGGCAGGAGTTGGCGGCCAGCTCGCTCACGGCGAGCTCCATGTCCCCCGCGGCGTCGCCGTCCAGGCCGAAGTGCGCCGCCCAGCGGCACGCGAACTCGCGGACGAGGGGGAGCGCGTCCAGGTCGAAGCTCATCGAGACCGCGCCCGCCGGTTCGGGCAGCGGCCGGTTGTAGGCGCGGATCACCCGGTGGGGCGCGTAGTCGGCGCTGGCCCGCTCGCCGTCCCGGTCGATCACGACCGGGTGGGTGGCGCGCGCGTCGGCGAGCGCGACGGCGTCCAGCCCGGTCTCGTCGTAGGGGCACAGGATCGACGCGCCGCGGCCCGCGAACGCCAGGTTGATCAGCGCCTCGTGCTGGGCGCACGCGGGGTACTCGGCGGCGGTGCGGCCGGGCCAGATCGGCTCGCCGATGATCCGCACCCGCGCGCCGGCGTGCCGGTCGGCGAAGTCGCGCAGGACGCCGGGGATGATCCGGCCGGGGTTGCGTCCCGCCTCGGCCATGTCGAGCCAGGCGACCTCGCGGGACGTCTCGCCCAGCGCGTCGCGCAGCAGCCCCAGGCGCGGGGCGGGGACCGCGACGGCGACCGGTTCGCCCGCCGCGCGCCCGCCGCGGACGAACGGGACGGTGCCGGCGAGGTACTCCGCGTCGTCCCGGTAGAAGAGGGCGGGGTGGTGGAACGGCCCCCGTGTCGTCACGCCCGGTGCGCCGGGCCCGGGACTCATCGTGAGGTCGCTCCGTCCGAACTCGCTGTGCGCACCCGCATCGGTCGAGGGGTACGCGCCCGCGGGGCGGCCGTGCGCGCCGGCCATGGCCCCGCGGTCCCCCGGATGCCGCCGGTGACCGGTCCAGACCCAGAGGTACCCGCGGCTGACCGGGGAAAACGGGCGAAATGTGCAAAGTTTGCTTTCCGAACCGGCGGGAGGCCGGGCGGCTCAGCGGTCCGGCAGCAGCGCGGCGTCGACGACGTCGGCCAGCCGGCCGCGCCTGCGGTAGGCGGCGCGCTGCCGCTCGGCCCCCGTCCCGCCGGTGAGCAGCCGCCGGACGCCGCGGGTGACGAAGCCGGCGTCGCCGGCGTCGCCGAGCGCGGGCAGCGCGTGCGCCAGCAGGTCGCCGGCCAGTTCCCGGAAGCCCGCCGGGCGGCCGGTGCGCAGGTCCACGCCCCGGCCCGCGAGCCCGTCCCGGGCCGCCAGCCAGTACGCGGCGCGCAGCATCTCCTGCGGCGGGTCGGGCGCCGGCTCCCCGGCGTCCACCGCGCGGGACGACACCCGCACCAGCGCCCGCACCAGCGCGGCGAGGACGGCCGCGTCGCCGGCGGTGGGCGCGACGTCGGCGAGCCGGACCTCCACCGTGGGCAGCCGCGCCGACGGCCGGACGTCCCAGAAGATCGTGCCGGTGTCCATGAGCGCGCCGCAGCCGAGCAGCGTCCCGACGAGGTCGTCGTAGTGGGCGGCCGACGCGAAGAACGGCGGCGGGCCCGCCACCGGCCACCGCGCCCACGCCATCGCGCGCCAGCAGGCGTGCCCGGTGTCGCGCCCCGCCCAGTACGGGGAGTTCGCCGTCAGCGCGAGCAGCACCGGCAGCCACGGCCGCAGGTGGTTGCCGACCTGGACGGCGTGCTCCCGGTCGGGCATCTCGACGTGGACGTGGCACGAGCAGATGCTCTGCTCGTCGTCAAGGGCCCGGTAGACCGCGAGGCTCTCGGCGTAGCGGGGACCGGTGCCGATCGGGGCGGGCACCACCTCGCCCAGCACGGGCGTGCCCGTGGCCGCGAGCCGGACGCCCTCCGCCGCGGCGGCGGCCGCCATCGCCGCCCGCATCGCCCGGATCTGCTCGCGGAGCTTGTCGAGGTCGTCGCACGGCGAGGTCTTCGCCTCGGCGAGGAACGCGACCAGTTCCGTGGAGGCCCGCTCGCCCAGCGCCGCGCCCGCCCGCCGCACGACGGCGGGGGCGCGGGGGACGACCTCCCGGGAGACGGGATCGACGACGAAGTACTCTTCCTCGACTCCGAATCGCAGGGTCGTCCACCACCTCGGGTTCGGGCGACGCGGCGGGCGGAGTCCGCCTCGCCGTTCCCCTCGACGGTACGTGGCCGCCGCCGCGATCGCACCTGCCGGTCCGCCCGTAAACGGCGGTAAGGGATCTTCTTGACGTTCTTTTGACCCGCCGCCCGGCGGGCAGAGTCCCGGGAGGAGAGGCGGACGTGGGAAGGAGGTGGCCCCATGACCGGATCGACCGTCGTCGGCGTGCTCGTCCTGCTGCTCGCCGTCGCCGTCTTCTTCCTGGTGGGGCTGTTCTATCTCGGGGACAAGCGGAAGGGCCCGCCCAACGGCTCGGACAGGGGCCGTTGAGGCGGACCCTCGGCGGATCCGGGTGGACGCGGCGCACGCGTCCCGGCGGTGCTAGCGGCCGGGGCCGGCGTCCACGAAGTACATGCACAGGGCGATGACGTGGGTGACCACGACCACGCCCATGCTGACGAAGAACAGCATCTTCGCCGGGGCGTGCGGGAAGACCCTCCCCGGCGTCAGCTCGCCCCGCTCGCGGAGCCGCTCGGCGATCCGCTCCTCGATGGGAGGACGGCCGAACACCGCCGCCGCCCTCTAGGCCCGCGGGTCGTCGACGATGACGTCCGTCATGATGTCGACGGCCAGCGCGACGATTCCGCCGATCGCGATCAGCGCGGCGCCCACCCCGAAGACGGTCCAGTTCGGGCCGAGGGTGAGGCCGACGCCGCCGACGACGAAGCCGGCGAAGATGATGGTCACGGCGATCCAGGACTTCGGGCGCCCGGCGTGGCTGCCAGTCGACATGTGGTGGTCTACCTCTGCGCGGTTCCGATGGGGCTGTACGAGGCCGAACTCTAGCAACGCCCCTAGACAGAGGGCTCTCCGGGGTGCCCTGCGGACCGTCCCGGGGATCTTCCGGACGGGGGAGGCGTCAGACGAACGCTCCCATTCCGGTCGCCGCGCGGCCGACGATCAGCGTGTTGATCTCCCGCGTGCCCTCGTAGGAGTACAGCGCCTCGGAGTCGGCGACGAAGCGGCCGATGCCGTAGTCGAGGACGATCCCGTTGCCCGCCATCAGCTCGCGCGCCCAGCCGACGACCTCCCGCATCCGGGTGGTGCAGTACGCCTTGGCGAGCGCCGAGTGCTCGTCGCGGTACAGGCCGTCGTCCTGGAGCTGGGCCAGCCGCACCACCATGCCGAGGCAGGCGGTCGCGTTGCCCAGCATCTTGACCAGCAGGTCCTGCACGAGCTGGAACTTCGCGATCGGCCGCCCGAACTGCCGCCGCTCCACCGCGTAGTCGCGGGCGATCTCGTACGCGGCCAGCATCACGCCGACGGCCTGCCAGGCGACGCCGCTGCGGGTCCGGCGCAGGATCGCGGCGGTGTCCTTGAAGCCGTTCGCCCCGGCGAGGCGGTCCGCTTCGGGGACGCGGCAGTCCCGCAGCTCGATGTCGGCGTTCTGGACGGTCCGCAGCGCGATCTTGTGCTCGATCGGGGTGGCGGTGAAACCGGGCGTGCCCTTGGCGACGACGAACCCCTTGACCTGGTCGTCCGCCTCGTCCCGCGCCCACACGACGGTGCAGTCGGCGAACGTGGCGTTGCCGATCCAGCGCTTGGCGCCGTTCAGCACCCAGTGGTCTCCGTCGCGGCGCGCGGTGGTGCGCAGGCCGAGCGCGACGTCCGACCCGCCCTCCGGCTCGGTGAGCGCGAACGCGCCGATCTTCTCCATCCGCCCCATCGCGGGCAGCCACCGCTCGCGCTGCTCCGGCGAGCCGCACCGGCCGATGCTGCCCATCGCGAGGCCGGTGTGCACGCCGAAGAACGTCGCCATGGACGGGTCGACGCGCGCCATGTCCATCGCCAGGAAGCCGGTCAGCAGGCTGCTCGGCTTCTCCCCGGGGCACTCGTCGTGGGCGAGCCCGGCGATGCCGAGCTCCCCGTACTGCGGGATCAGGTGGAACGGGAACTCGGCGCGCCCCCAGCAGTCGTTCGCGATCGGCGCGACCTTCGACTCCAGGAAGCCGCGCACCCGCTCGACGATCTCCTTCTCGCGCTCGTCGAGGAGTTCCTGCATGTGGTAGAGGTCGCCGGGGAGCGGATCCAAGGCCATGGGGCTGCTCTTCCCGGACGCCGCGCCGCTAACCGGCGGACGGGCCGCCCGCCGCGCGTTCCGGACGGCGCGCGTTCTGTCCAGTGGGACCCGCTTCAGGGCGGCTTTCGGTCGCTCACCTACGATCCAGGGCATGACGGTGCCGCCTGAGGAACTCGAACTGGCCGCCGCCTTCCCCCCGGCCGAGCGCGACCGGTGGCGGGAGATGGTGAAGGGGGTGCTGCGCAAGTCCGGCGCGGCGACCGACGACACCCCCCTTGAGGAGATCGAGGGTCTGCTGACCCGCACGTCGTACGACGGGGTGCCGATCGCGGCGCTCTACACCCGCGACGACGCCCCGCCGGGCCGTCCCGGCCTCGCCCCCTGCGTCCGCGAGGTCCGCCCGGACGGGGAGGGCATCGCCGGATGGGACGTCCGGCAGCGGCACGCCCACCCCGACCCCGCCGCCGCCCGCGAGGCGATCCTCGCCGACCTGGAGAACGGCGCCACCTCCGTCTGGCTGCGGCTCGGCGAGGGCGGCCTCCCGGTCGCCGGCCTCGCCGACGCGCTGCGCGGCGTCCTGCTCGACCTCGCGCCCGTCGTGCTGGACGCCGGGGCGGCGACGGCCGAGGCGGCGGACGCGTTCCTCGCCCTGGTCACCGAACGCGGGAACGCCGCGGACGCGTCGGGGAACCTCGGCGCCGACCCGCTCGGCCTCCAGGCCCGGACCGGCGCCGCCGGGCCGCTCGACGGCGCGGCCGCGCTGGCCGTCCGGTGCGCCCGCGAGTTCCCGGGGCTGCGCGCGGTCACCGCCGACGGCACCCCGTACCACGACGCGGGCGGCGCCGACGCCGAGGAGCTGGGCGCGGCCGCCGCCGCCGGGGTCGCCTACCTGCGCGCCCTGACCGGCGCGGGGCTGAGCGTGGACGAGGCGTTCGGGCAGATCGAGTTCCGCCTCGCCGTCAACGCCGACCAGTTCTCCTCGATCGCCAAGCTCCGCGCGATGCGCCGGCTGTGGACGCGGATCGCCGAGGTCAGCGGCGCCGCGGACGGGACGGCCGCCCGGATCCACGCGGTCACCTCGTCGGCGATGATGACGCGCCGCGACCCGTGGGTGAACATGCTCCGCACCACCATCGCCGCGTTCGCGGCCGGGGTCGGCGGCGCCGACGCGGTCACCGTCCAGCCGTTCGACGCCCGCCTCGGGCTGCCGGACGACTTCGCCCGCCGCATCGCCCGCAACACCCAGACCCTGCTGCTGGAGGAGTCGAGCCTCGCCCGCGTCGTCGACCCGGCCGGCGGCTCCTGGTACGCCGAGAGCCTCACCGAGGGCCTCGCCCGGGCCGCGTGGGACTGGTTCACCGAGATCGAGCGGGCCGGCGGCCTCGGCGCCGCTCTGCGCTCCGGCCTCGTCGCCGACCGGATCGCCGCGACCTGGGCGCGGCGGCGTGCGGACATCGCCCGGCGCAAGGCCCCGCTCACCGGCGTCAGCGAGTTCCCCGACCTCGCCGAGAAGCTCCCCGAGCGCGACCCCGCGCCGGCCCCGCCCGGCGGCGGCCTCCCGGTCGTCACGTACGCGCAGGACTTCGAGGCGCTGCGGGACCGCTCCGACGCGCACCTGGACGCGACCGGTGCGCGTCCCAGGGTGTTCCTGGCGACGCTCGGCCCCGCCGCCGTCCACACGGCGCGCGCGTCGTTCGCCGCCAACCTCTTCCAGGCGGGCGGCGTCGAGACGGTCGCCGGGCCGCCCGAGGAGTTCGGGACGTCCGGCACGAGCGTCGCCTGCATCTGCTCCAGCGACCGGCTGTACGAGGAGCGGGCCGCGGACGCCGCGCGGATTCTGCGCGAGGCGGGCGCGGTGAAGGTGTGGCTCGCGGGTAAGGGAACCTACGAGGGGGTCGACGCCAACGTGTACGCCGGATGCGACGCGATCGGGGTCCTGGAGACCACCCTCCGTGATCTGGGAGTGAACGAATGATCCCCGACTTCACCGAGATCGAGCTCGGCGCCGCGCCCCCCGCCGACGAGGCCGCCAAGCGGTGGCGCGCCGCCGTCGCCGACGCCACCGGCAAGGACCCGGAGGCCCAGACCTGGGACACGCCGGAGGGCATCGGCGTCAAGCCCCTCTACACCGCCGACGACCTGGCCGGGGTCGACTTCCTCGACACCCTCCCGGGCATCCCGCCCTACCTGCGCGGCCCCTACCCGGCGATGTACGCCACCCGGCCGTGGACGATCCGGCAGTACGCCGGCTTCTCCACCGCCGAGGAGTCCAACGCCTTCTACCGGCGCAACCTCGCGGCCGGGCAGAAGGGCCTGTCGGTCGCGTTCGACCTCGCGACCCACCGCGGCTACGACTCCGACCACCCGCGCGTCGCCGGCGACGTCGGCATGGCGGGGGTCGCGATCGACTCCATCTACGACATGCGCCAGCTGTTCGACGGCATCCCGCTCGACCGGATGAGCGTGTCGATGACCATGAACGGCGCCGTCCTGCCCGTCCTGGCCCTCTACATCGCCGCGGCCGAGGAGCAGGGGGTGAAGCCCGAGGCGCTGGCGGGGACCATCCAGAACGACATCCTCAAGGAGTTCATGGTCCGCAACACCTACATCTACCCGCCGCAGCCGTCGATGCGGATCATCTCCGACATCTTCGCGTACACCTCGCAGCGGATGCCGAAGTACAACTCCATCTCGATCTCCGGCTACCACATCCAGGAGGCCGGGGCCACCGCCGACCTGGAGCTGGCCTACACCCTGGCCGACGGCGTCGAGTACATCCGCGCCGGCCGCGAGGCCGGCCTCGACATCGACGCGTTCGCGCCGCGCCTGTCGTTCTTCTGGGCGATCGGCATGAACTTCTTCATGGAGGTCGCCAAGCTCCGCGCCGCGCGGCTGCTGTGGGCGCGGCTCGTGAAGTCGTTCGGGCCGCGGAACCCCAAGTCGCTGTCGCTGCGGACGCACTCGCAGACGTCCGGCTGGTCCCTGACCGCGCAGGACCCGTTCAACAACGTCGCCCGCACCTGCATCGAGGCCATGGCCGCCACGCAGGGCCACACCCAGTCGCTGCACACCAACGCGCTGGACGAGGCCCTGGCCCTGCCGACCGACTTCTCCGCCCGCATCGCGCGCAACACGCAGCTCGTCCTGCAGCAGGAGTCGGGGACGACCCGGACCATCGACCCGTGGGGCGGCAGCGCCTACGTCGAGCGGCTCACCTACGATCTCGCCCGCCGCGCCTGGGGCCACATCACGGAGGTCGAGCGGGCCGGCGGCATGGCGAAGGCGATCGACGAGGGGCTGCCCAAGCTGCGCATCGAGGAGGCGGCGGCCCGCACGCAGGCCCGCATCGACTCGGGGCGGCAGCCGGTCATCGGGGTGAACAAGTACCGCCCGGACTCCGAGGAGGAGATCGAGGTACTGAAGGTCGACAACGCCGCCGTCCGGGCTTGGCAGATCGAGAAGCTGCGCCGCCTGCGCGAGGAGCGCGACGAGGCCGCGACCCGGTCCGCGCTGGAGGCGCTGACCCGCGCCGCCGAGGCCGCCCAGAACGGCACCCGCGAGCCCGGCCTGGAGCAGAACCTGCTCGCGCTCGCCATCGGCGCCGCCCGCGCCAAGGCCACCGTCGGGGAGATCTCCGACGCGCTGGAGCGGGCGTTCGGGCGGCACGCCGCGCAGATCCGTACGATCTCCGGTGTGTACCGGGAGGAGGCGGGACAGGTGGCCGCCATCGAGAGGGCGCGCGCCGCGACCGCCGCGTTCGAGGAGGCCGAGGGGCGCCGCCCCCGCATCCTCGTCGCCAAGATGGGCCAGGACGGCCACGACCGCGGCCAGAAGGTGATCGCGACCGGGTTCGCCGACCTCGGCTTCGACGTCGACGTGGGCCCGCTGTTCCAGACCCCGGCGGAGGTCGCCCGGCAGGCCGTCGAGGCCGACGTGCACATCGTCGGCGTCAACTCCCTCGCCGCCGGCCACCTGACGCTGGTGCCCGCGCTGCGCGAGGAGCTCGCCGCGCTCGGCCGCGACGACATCATGATCGTCGTGGGCGGGGTCGTCCCGCCGCAGGACTTCGACGAGCTGCGCGCGGCCGGCGCCTCGGCGATCTTCCCGCCCGGCACCGTCCTCGCGGACGCCGCGATCGGCCTCCTGGACGAGCTGACCGCGCGGCTGGGGCACGCCGCCAAGTGAGGCCGGGGCTCGACGACTACGCCACCGGGGTGCGGGAGGGGTCGCGCGCGTGGATCGCCCGGGCGATCACGCTCGTCGAGTCGACCCGCCCCGACCACCGGGAGCTGGCGCAGAAGCTGCTGGTCGAGCTGACCCCGCACACCGGGAACGCCCGCCGCGTCGGGATCACCGGTGTGCCGGGCGTCGGCAAGTCGACCTTCATCGACGCGCTGGGCACCCGCCTGACCGGCGAGGGGCACAAGGTCGCGGTGCTCGCCGTCGACCCGTCCTCCACCCGGACGGGCGGCAGCATCCTCGGCGACAAGACCCGGATGCGGCGCCTCGCGGCCGACCCGAACGCGTTCATCCGCCCCTCGCCCACCGCGGGCACGCTCGGCGGCGTCGCCAAGGCCACCCGCGAGGCCATGGTGGTCATGGAGGCGGCCGGCTACGACATCGTCCTCGTCGAGACCGTCGGCGTCGGCCAGTCGGAGACCGCGGTCGCCGAGATGGTCGACTCCTTCCTGTTCCTCACCCTCGCCCGCACCGGCGACCAGCTCCAGGGCATCAAGAAGGGCGTCCTCGAACTCGCCGACGTCATCGCGGTCAACAAGGCCGACGGCGAGCACAAGATGGAGGCCAGGCGGGCGGCCCGCGAGCTGTCGGGGGCGCTGCGGCTGCTGCGCGGCGACGAGCGCGTCCGCGACACCCCCGTCCTCACCTGCAGCGCCCGCGAGGGCACCGGGCTGGACGAGGTCTGGGACAAGATCGTCGAGCATCAGGAGCGGATGCGCGAGTCCGGTGAGCTGGAGAAGCGGCGCCGCCGCCGGCAGGTCGGCTGGACGTGGGCGATGGTGCACGACCGGCTGCTCGGCGAGCTGCACGCCCACCCGGACGTCCGCGCGCTGGCGCCGTCGCTGGAGCGGCAGGTCGCGGACGGGACGCTCACCCCGGCGCTCGCCGCCGACCGCATCCTGGCCGCGTTCACCCGGGAGCGCTGAGCCCGGTTCCCGGCATGCCCGGTCGCGGCGGGCCGCCATCCGGTACAAAAGTCGGATGGACGTCATCGCGCTCGACGCTCCGACGGACGCGCAGATCCGCGCGTGGCACGAGGTGCTCGCCGCCGTCCACGCCGCCGACCCGGCCGGGGAGCCCGCCCCCGACCCGGACGGCGCGGCGCGCCGGCTGCTGTCCGCCGAGCCCGGCGCGCGGCAGCGCCACTGGGCGGTCGCGGACGGCGGCCGGATGGTCGCGGTCGCGTCCCTCCGGCTCGCCGGCGAGCCCGGCACCGCCCGCCCCGGCGAGGTCGACGTGCAGGTCCATCCGCGGCACCGCCGCCGCGGCCACGGCCGCCGCCTCCTCGCGGCCGCCGCCGAGGGGCTGCGCGCCGACGGGCGCACCAGCGTGATCGCGCAGGTCCTCGCGGGAACCCCCGCGGTGCCCTTCCTGGAGTCGCAGGGGTTCGAGTGCGTCCTCACCCTGCGCGGCATGCTCCTGCGCCTGGACGAGGTCCCGCCCGGACGCATCGAGCGCCTGCTGGCCGAGGCGCCCGCCGGGTACGAGCTCGTCCGCTGGCGGGGTACGGTCCCGGACGGGCACGCGGCGGCGCTGGCCCGCGCGAAGCACGCCATGGCCGACTTCGCCGAGTACGAGGGGGCCCCCTGGGACGCGCGCCGCGTCCGCGAGATGGCCGAGGTCGTCGCCAAGCGCGGCGACGACCTGTACACGGTGGCCGCGCTGCACGGCGGCGCGATCGCGGGCTTCACCGAGATCGTCGTCCCGCACGACTCGGCGGGCCGCGCCGCCCAGTACGACACGGCCGTCGTCCCCGAGCACCGCGGCCGCCGCATCGGCATCTGGGTGAAGGCCGCGATGCTCGCCTGGCTCACCGCCGAGCGCCCCGACGTCCGCGAAATAGAAACGGACAATTCCGGCGACAATGCCCACATGATCGCCGTCAACGAGGAACTGGGCTTCCGCACCGAACGCGAATCCCTCGAATACCAGGCCCCGGTGACCGCCCTCCCCTGAAGGTCTCTGGCGCGATCCGCTTCGCGGACGGCCCTGGCTGCTCGACGTCGGCGTTCGAGGGCGGCGCGGCGTTTTCCACAGATGCGAGATCCCGAGCGCTCCTGCCCAGCCGTGGCCGAGGCTGGGATGCGGCGCCCGTCCGGGCGCGTCTCGACGGGGAGGCGGGGAAATGGGGGAGCGGTTCGTCCTGACGGTGCCCGAGACGGTCACCGCGCGTTTCCTGGTGGCGGCCAGGACACGGCTCGTCCCGGGTACGGACTGCCTGCGGGACGCGGTCGGCGCCCGGGGCGTGGGGCGCTTCGCGGCGACAATGCTGGAATCGTCCCAGCTGACGATAGAGCCGGTAACGGAGATCACCGCGGAACTGAAGGCCCAGTTGCACCGGCTCGGCGGATCCGAAGACCGCCTCCGGGACGTGCTCGGGGCGCCGCGCCACATCACGGTGACCGCGACCAGCGCACCTGCCGACCTGCCCCGCCATGCGCAGGCGGCCCGCCTCACCGCCCGCACCCTGGCCGCGGCCCTGCACGGCACGGCCGCCGACCTCGACACAGGCCAGATCCTCCCGCCCGACAAGGCCCCACCCACCGAACCGGAAGACTTCGCTCTGGGCCGTGACTGGGCACCGGTCTACATCACCCTGGAACCGGAAGACGCCACACGAACCAGAGCCGAGACGGCCGGCCTGCACCGCTTCGGCCTCCCCGAGGTGACGGCGAGGCACGTCCCCTACGCGAACATGCTCACCGCCGCGAACCTGGTCCGAGCCCTGGCCTGGCAGCTGCTCGCCGAGCAGACCGCCCACATCAGGAGAACCGCCACCACCGGACCGCGCGAAATCCTCACCGAAAGACCCGTCCACGAGAACGACGTCCTGCGCTTCTGGGGCGCCCCCGCAAGAGCATCGAGGCCCAGCACGCGCGTCCAACTGGCCTGGACGGACACCCCATGCCCAGGCTGCCCGGCGTCGATCGAGGCGAGGCCGGCAGACCCCGACCACGAAAAATGGTGGGCCGAGTGCGCCGCCGCGATGCCCGAACAAATCCGCACGCCGGACCCCTCCACCCCCTGACCACGGCCGAGCCCAGGTCCCGCCCTCCTCCCAGAAGTCGGTGACGCGCGACCGCTCACCCCTACGCGAGAGCCAACGAGCCCGACGGCATCCCATACGCCCCACGGCCGGCCAGCCTGTTCTTCCAGCCGCTGCCGACGCGCCCCTCTGGTGGGTGACCAGCCCGCCCGGAGGAGCGCACATGGTTCCGCGACCTGTCTGAGGCGACGCCTCCGTTTCACGGGCTGCCCGGGCCGCCCGGTGGCCTTGGGAGCCACATCGGCCCGTACGCGTCCTCGAAGTCCTCGCCGACTTCCTGGAGATCGGGATCACCGGCCGCCCGAGCCCGGTGGACGAGTTATTCGAGGAGCGGCCATGCCTTGATATGGGCGAGGAGTTCGGCGAGGCGGCGGTAGTCGTCGCAGTCGGCCGAGCCGAGCTGGTCCATGACGGGGGAGGAGCCTGGGGCCGTCCTGTGGAAATGTCCCGAGGAAGCCGAGGGCCGCCCCCTGTTGCCAGGCGTCACCCTTCAGAGCGGCCTTGAGGATCTCCACTCTGTCCTGGGCGTTCCGATAGAAGTCCGCTTGGCGGCGGTGGAGTTCGCGTTCGGCGTCTATGAAGGCGGCCCACAGTTCGACGCCGGACGGTGAGGTGCTCACGGGCTGCTCCTATCGGGCGGGCACGGCTGGTCGGCGATGCAGATCATGCCGTCTTCGCGCTCATGCCGAACGGCGACCAGTTCGGGTCCACGCTGCCGACCAGGTCGACCAAGCACAACCGGCTGCCGCAAGGGCGAGGTCGGCCGGGTCCGGCGGCCGTGCCGCCTGGTCTGCCTCCGGGGCAAAGAGCTCGCGACCGGACCGTGTTGGGGGAGTTTCGGCGGTTGTCCGGACTTCTTATGGAATGTGCCGCGCCGTGTCGGGTGCGTGCCGCTGTGAGCTTGGCGAGTCGCACTAGTCGGTGCGATACGCCAGGTCATTGGCGGTGGGGAAGTCCTTCACCGAGAGGGCCGGCGAGGTCATTGACGGGCCGGGGTGACGCGTCTGTTCCAGTTGGCGTGCGGATGGTCGGGTTGCTCGTCGTGCAGCAAGTTCCCCGGGCGTCCTGGGAGACGCGGCCGCGCGGGCCGGGGCCCGTGTCCGGAGGGTCAGGTGCGGGTCGGGCGCCTTTGTGGCGGGGGTGGTCCGGATAGTGGAGGCGTGAGATCGGCGCCATGGCGAAGGGGCGTCCGGGATGGCGCCGTGGGTGTGCTGGGCGGGGGTCCTGGGGCCTGTCGGGGTCGGGGTGGCCACAATGGACGGGGGAGTACGGGGGCGCGCCGGGGCAGGGGGCGGGTAGCGAGGGTGGAGGAAAATGCGTTGCTGTGGTGGGGTTTAGTCGGCAGTCTTATGGGGGTTCCGGGAATGGTCGGTAATTGCCGGAGTTTCCGGGCGTTCGTCTTTTCGTCTGGTGTTGCGGGCGGAAAGGGGCGGTGGAGAGTCGTGCAGGGTGAGGAGGTGAGCCGGTGAACGTGCTCGTTTTGAACGCGTCTTACGAGCCCTTACAAAGGGTGGACCTGCGGCACGCCATCCGCATGCTGGTGCGCGAGGTGGCGGTCGTCGAGGAGGCGGAGGAGGGGCGGACCTTCGGCCGCTTCCCCGTGCCGCGGGTCCTGCGGCTCGTCCGGTACGTCGCGATGCGCTGGCGGCACGGGAGGCGGCCGCCGTGGAGCAAGCGCGGCGTGTACCTGCGCGACCGGGGGCGCTGCTGCTACTGCGGGAAGCGCGGGAACACGATCGACCACGTCCACCCGCAGTCGCGCGGCGGCGGCGACACCTGGGAGAACACCGTCCTGGCGTGCGGGAAGTGCAACAACCGCAAGGGGGACCGGACGGTCGCCGAGGCCGGGCTGCGGCCGCTGTGGGAGCCGCGGGTGCCGCGCTGGGAGGAGCTCGTCGGCCTGTGACGGGGCAGGGGCCGGACCGCCGCCGGGCGGGCCGGCCCCGGGTCGTGTCCGGCGCATGACCCAGTGTGTTTTCTGAAGCCTCTGAGGCTAAATGGACGATTGTGGTAGCGTGCCGCCAATCTTTGGCTTTGTTATCCGGGAGAGATCTGTGGCGGCCCTCGATCCAGGTGGCAGGACGGCCCGTGCGTCGCGCGGGCGCACGATCGCGAGGCGCGCCACCGCGATCGCGCTCGCGGTGGCCGTGTCGGCGGCGCTGCCGCCGGTGTCCGGGAGCGCCGCGGGGCTTCCGCAGGAGCCGAAGGACCTCAAGAAGGAGTACGCCGAGCTGAAGGCGCGCTCGGAGAAGCTCGCGAAGGAGTACCGGGGCGAGCTCATCTCCCTGGAGGAGGCGAAGAAGGCCGCCGAGCGGGCGGGCGCGGCGGCCCTGAAGGCCGACCGCGAGTACGACGCCGCCCGGGCCGGCGTCGCCCGGCTCGCGTCCACGACGTACATGACGGGCCGGCTCGACATGATCCCCATCATCTCGTCGGCCGAGCCCGGCGCCGCCGTCCACGACGCGGCCGTCATCGAGCACATCAGCCGGAACAACGGCCGCCGCATCCAGAACCTGCAGGCCCTCACGACCAAGGCGCAGCAGTCGCACGAGACGGCGAAGAAGAAGCTGGCGGAGGTCAAGGAGGAGATCGAGGACCTGGAGAGCCAGCGCACCCGCGTGAAGAAGCTGCTCGCCAAGTACAAGCCCGAGGTGACGAAGGCGCCCGTCGGCGGCGGCCGCCCCGACGGGGTCAGCGGCACCAAGTCCCCGATCGTGGGCGACTCGGTCACCGCCCGGATGCGCACGGTCCTGCTGGAGATCGACGGCAAGTTCGGCCCGTTCCCGACGATCGGCTGCACCCGGCCCGGCGACCCGCAGGACCACGGCTCCGGCACCGCGTGCGACTTCATGGAGAGCACCGGCGGGAAGATGCCGAGCGCCTCCGCCCAGGCGCACGGCGACCGCGTCGCCCAGTACGTCATCGACAACGCGTCCCGCCTCGGCATCAAGTACGTCATCTGGAAGCAGCGCATCTACGACATGCGCAGCAGCGGCGGCTGGCGCCAGATGGAGGACCGCGGCAGCATCACGCAGAACCACTTCGACCACGTCCACGTCTCCGTCCTCTGACCGCCGCCCCGGGAGGGGGACGCTCGGAGCATGACCTACGACATCGAGGAGCCCTACGGCCCCCTGATCGAGACCACGGTCCGCGTCGCGACCTGGAACGTCTGGGACCGCTACGGCCCCTGGGCCGACCGGGAGGCGGCGATCGCCGCCGTGCTCCGCGACGCCGCCCCCGACATCGCGGTGCTGGTCGAGGCGTGGGAGGACGGCGGCGACTCGCAGGCCGCCCGGCTCGGCGTGGCGCTCGGCCTGCCGCACGCGGTGTTCCGCGGCGGGGACTCCGGCGCGCCCGCCGGGGGCCGCTCCGGGATCGCCGTGCTGTCCCGGTGGCCCCTCGGCCGCACCGGCGAGCGGCGCCTCGGCGAGCGGGCCGGGGCGGACGGCGGCCTCGCCGTCCACGCGAGGGCCGACGGCCCTCGCGGCGCCCTGCACGTCTTCGGCGCCGCCCTCGGCTGGAAGCTGAACCACAGCGCGGAGCGGCAGGAGCAGGTCCGCGGCCTCGGCGCCTTCGTGCGGGAGACGACCGGACGGGACGCGCCGGTCGTGGTCGCGGGCGACTTCAACGCCGACCCCGACTCCGACGAGATCCGCATGCTCACCGGGCGCGCCGCCGTCGCGGCGCCCGGCGTGGTGTTCTACGACGCGTGGGCGGCGGCCGGGGACGGCACCCCCGGGCACACCTGGAGCGCGGCGAACCCCTGGACGCGGCCCGTGCTGTGGCCGGACCGCCGCATCGACTACATCTTCTCGGCCTGGCCGCGCGCGGGCGGCGCCGGGCATCCCGTCCGCTGCGCGCTGCTCGGGGACCGGCCCGTCGGCGGCGTCGTCCCGTCCGACCACTACGGCGTGGTCGCCGACCTGCGCTACTGAGCGTCGAGGTCGACGACGGCGTCCTCCCGGGCGGAGCGGGCGGCGGCCTCGATGACCTCCAGGCCGGTGATCGCGTCGGTGAGCGTGGTGGGCGGCGGCGCGCCGTCGCGCAGGGCGCGGACGACGCCCGCGTAGAAGTCCTGGTAGGCGCCCGGCGCGGTGGGCTCGGGGGCCGCCTCCCCGGGCGCGCCGAGCAGGCCGTGCGCGTCCGGTGCGGCGATGCCGTAGCCGGGATCCTTGGGGGTGAGGCCCGCGCGCAGCTGGTCCTCCTGCGGGTCCATGCCGGACACCGTGTAGGACGCGCGGCTGCCCAGGACCCGGAAGCGCGGGCCCAGATGCGCGGCCGTGGCGCTCATCCAGAGGTGCGAGCGGACGCCGTCCCGGTGGGCGAGGGCGAGGAACACGTCGTCGGCGGCGGTCGCGCCCCGGCGGCGGGTGTCGATCTCGGCGTAGACGCGGGCGGGGCGGCCGAACAGGACGACCGCCTGGTCGATGAGGTGGGAGCCCAGGTCGAACAGGATGCCGCCGGCGTCGCGGGGGTCGGTGCTCTCCTTCCAGCCGGCCTTCACCTCGGGCCGCCAGCGCTCGAACCGGGACTCGAACCGCTGGACGCCGCCGAGCGCGCCGGAGCCGATCAGCCGCGACGCCGTGACGAAGTCGCCGTCCCAGCGGCGGTTGTGGTACGGGAACACCGGCAGCCCCCGCACGGCGCTCAGCGCGGCGAGGGAGCGGGCGTCCGCGGCGGACGCGGCCACCGGCTTGTCCACGACGACGGGGACGCCCGCCGTCAGCGCCGCCCGGGCGAGCGGGACGTGCTGCCGGTTGGGCGCGGCGACGACGACGAGGTCGTAGGCGTCCGGCGCGCTCCACAGCCGGTCGGCCCGGTCCACGACGTCGGCCTCGGGGTACCGCTCCCGGACGGCCCGCTGCCGTTCCGGCGCGCGGGTGACGACCGCGGCCAGCCGCAGCCCCGGGACGGACGTGATCAGCGGGGCGTGGAAGACCGAGCCGCCGGTGCCGTATCCGATCAGCGCAACACGCAGGTCCATGCCCCGATCATGACCGATGGCGCGGCGCCGGGCGGGAGGCGGGGTGTCCGGGTGTGCCGGGAGTGGCCTGGGCCACGTAGGCTCTTGTGCGGGGTTCCGGCGAAAGAGGGAGACACGGTGCCCAAGCCTGTACTGCTGACCGTGGACGACGACCCGGGAGTGTCCCGCGCCGTGGCGCGCGACCTGCGCCGCCGGTACGCCGAGTCGTACCGCGTCGTCCGCGCCGAGTCGGGACGGCAGGCCCTGGAGGCGCTGCGGGAGCTGCGGCTGCGCGGCGAGGACACCGCCGTGCTGCTCGCCGACCACCGGATGCCCGGCATGGACGGCGTGGAGTTCCTCGAGCACGCCATGGACCTGTTCCCGTTCGCGCGGCGCGTCCTGCTCACCGCCTACGCCGAGACCGACGCGGCGATCCGCGCGATCAACGACGTCGACCTCGACCACTACCTGCTCAAGCCGTGGGACCCGCCGGACGAGAAGTTCTACCCGGTGATCGACTCGCTGCTCGACGCGTGGCGGCGGGAGGACCGGCGGCGGCCGGACGAGCAGGAGCTGCGCGTGGTGGGGCACCGCTGGTCGTCGCGCTCCTACGAGGTCCGCGACTTCCTCGCCCGCCACCAGGTGCCCTACACCTGGCTGATGGACACCGACCCGGAGGGCGCCGAGCTCGTCGTCGCCGCCGGGTCCCCGGAGCTCCCGCTGGTGGTGACGAAGGACGGCGCCAAGCTGTCCGCCCCGTCCGACGCCGAGCTGGCCGCCGCGATCGGGCTGTCCAGCACCCCGTCCACCGGGTTCTACGACCTGATCGTCGTGGGCGGCGGGCCGTCCGGCCTGGGCGCGGCCGTGTACGGCGCGTCGGAGGGGCTGCGGACCGTCGTCGTCGAGCGGCACGCCCTCGGCGGGCAGGCCGGGCAGAGCTCCCGCATCGAGAACTACCTCGGCTTCCCCGACGGGGTGACCGGGTCGGCGCTCGCCGACCGGGCCCGCCGGCAGGCCGGGCGGTTCGGCGCCGAGCTGCTGCAGGCCGGGGAGGTCACCGCGCTGGAGGCGCGCGGCACCGCCCGGGTGGCGCGGCTGGCCGACGGCACGGAGATCGCCGCGCACGCCGTCATCCTCGCCACCGGCGTCTCCTACCGGCGGCTCGGCGCCGCGGGGGTGGACGACTTCGTCGGCCGCGGCGTGTACTACGGCGCCGCGCTCACCGAGGCTCCGGCGTGCAGAGACGAGGAGGTCGCCGTCGTCGGCGGCGCCAACTCGGCCGGGCAGGCCGCCGTGTACCTCGCCCGGTTCGCGAAGAAGGTGCACATGATCGTCCGGGCGGACGGCCTGGAGCGGTCGATGTCGCACTACCTGATCGAGCAGATCGCGGCGACCCCCAACATCGAGGTGCACACCGGCAAGACCGTGTGCGGCGCGGACGGCGCCGACCGGCTGGAGCGGCTCACGTTCGCCTCGCCCGCAGGCAAGAAGACGATCGACGCGCACTGGCTGTTCGTGTTCATCGGCGCCGAGCCGTGCACCGAGTGGCTGGACGGCTTCGTCGAACGCGACGCGCGCGGCTACCTGCTGACGGGCCCCGACCTGGTCGCCGGGGGCCGCCGCCGCCCGGCGGGCTGGCCGCTCGCCCGCCAGCCCTACCACCTGGAGACCAGCGTCCCCGGCGTGTTCGCCGCGGGCGACGTCCGCGCCGAGTCGATGAAGCGGGTCGCCTCGGCGGTCGGCGACGGCGCGATGGCCGTCGCCCTCGTCCACCGCTATTTGGAGCAGGCATGACCACTGCGTCACCGGAGGAGCTGCGGGGGCTGTTCCTCTTCGAGGACCTCGACGAGGAGAAGCTCGCCTGGCTGTCGCAGTACGGGACGGTGGAGGAGTACCCGGCGGACGGCGTGATCTGCGCGCAGGGAGACGCCGCCGAGTTCCTGTACGTGCTGCTGGACGGCGAGATGGTGATGACCCAGAACGTCCGGGGCCACGCCGTGGAGGTCAGCCGGACGGACCGGCCCGGCACCTACGGCGGCGCCGTGCAGGCGTACCTGGGCGACAAGATCGAGCAGCGCTACCAGCACACGCTGCGGGCGACCCGCCCGGCGCGGATGTTCCGGCTCCCGGCCCGCAAGTTCGCCAAGGCCGTCCGCAAGTGGTTCCCGATGGGCGCGCACCTGCTGGAGGGCGTCTTCTTCGGGATGACGAACGCGCGGCGCGTGGTGGACCAGCGGGAGCGGCTCACCGCGCTCGGCACGATCACCGCGGGCCTCACCCACGAGCTGAACAACCCGGCCGCGGCCGCCGCGCGGGCGAGCGCCGAGCTCGGCGACCGGCTGCTGGCCTCCCAGCGGACGCTGGCCGACCTCGCCGCGCGGGGCGTCGACTGCACGCACCTGAGCGCGCTCGTGTCGCTGCGCCCGGCGCTGCCCGCGCCGCAGCCCGGCCGCCGCAGCCCGCTGGACGTCAGCGACGCCGAGGACGAGCTCGGCGACTGGCTGGAGGAGCACGGCGTCGGCGAGGCGTGGGACCTCGCGCCCGGCCTGGTCGCCGCCGGGCTCGGGGTCGAGCAGGCGGAGGCCGTCGCGGACGCCGCGGGCGAGCACCTGCCGGCGGCGATGCGGTGGCTGTCGGAGGTGCTGGAGGTCGCGCAGCTGCAGGCGGAGATCTCCGAGGCGATGGGCCGCATCACCGCGCTGCTGGACTCGGCCCGCCAGTACTCCCAGCTCGACCGCGCCGCCTACCAGCGGACCGACCTGCGCGAGCTGCTGGACAGCACGCTCACCATGCTCAAGCGCAAGATCGGCCCGGACGTCACGGTCAAGATCGACTACGACGAGTCGCTGCCGCCCGTCCCGGTCTACGCGGCGGAGCTGAACCAGGTCTGGACGAACCTGATCGTCAACGCGCTGTACTCGATGCAGGGCTCGGGCACCCTCACCGTCCGGACCGCCCGCGAGAACGACAACGCGGTCGTGGAGATCGGCGACACCGGGGCCGGCATCCCCGACGAGGACGTCGACCGGATCTTCACCCCGTTCTTCACGACCAAGCCGGTCGGCCAGGGCACCGGCCTCGGCCTCGACATCTCGTGGCGCATCGTCGCCGGCCGCCACGGCGGCGACATCAAGGTGGCGTCGTCCCTGCCGGGCGACACCCGGTTCCGGGTCCTCCTCCCGCTCACCGAGCCCGCCAACGCCGAATCCCCTCCGGCCGAATCCCCTCAGTAGGACTGCAGTTCGAGCAGGTTGCCGCCCGGGTCGCGCAGGTGGGCCGTGCGCAGCCCCGGTCCCCATTCGGGGCGGTCCTGGGCCGGCGCGACCGGGACGGCGCCGAGCACGGCGAGCGTCTCGGCCGCCGCGTCGACGTCGTCCACGCGCAGCACCAGCATGGCCCGGTCCTGCCCGGACGGGGCCGGGAGCCCGCCCGTGCCCACGGCCTCCGCCATCCGGGCGCGCCCCATCAGGACCAGCACGGCCTCGTCCTTCAGATCCCAGTTCGCGTACTCGGCTCCGGGCAGCATCTTGACCGGCTCGATCCCGAGGAGTTCGCGCAGCGCCGCCTCGTAGAAGCGGGCGCAGGCGCCGAAGTCGTCCACGAGCAGGCGCGGGTAGAGCGCGTCCATCACGCCCTCCTTTTCCATGGGTGTTCACCAACGATTGGGGTAACCCTACAATAGGCGGATGGACGAGAACGCCGGAGCGCTGCCGCCCCGCCTCCTCGGGATCACCACGTTCGTGCTCGCCCGCGCCGGGCGGGCCGGCCGCGCGCGCATGGGCGGGATGATGGCCGAGCACGGCCTGGGTCTCTGGCACTTCGCCGTCCTGTCGGCGCTGGACGAGTCCGGTCCGGCCTCGCAGCGCGAGCTCGGCGCGCGCCTGCGCATCGATCCCAGCGACCTCGTCGAGGTCGCCGGCCGGCTGGAGGGCGCCGGGCTCGTCCGCCGCGAGCGCGACCCGGCCGACCGGCGCCGCTACATGGTCGAGCTGACGCCGGAGGGGCGCGCGGAACTGGAGGAGGTCACCCGCCGCGCGGCCGAGGTCGACGCCGAGTTCCTGGCGCCCCTCTCCGCGCAGGACCGGACGGCCTTCGAGCGCATCGTCCGGGTCCTGCTGGCCCACCACGACCCGGGCGCCGGGGGCGGGCATGCGCAGGCCCCGGCGCGCGCGGGGACGCCGGGGCCGGGGGAGGCGGGGCCTACTCGAACAGGTCGGGCTGCTCCCGGGTGATCTGGTCGTAGAGCGGCTGGTAGTTGATCCAGCCGACCAGGTCGTTGCCGATCTGCTCGTGGGTCAGGACGGCGTTGTCGTGCTCGATGGGGACGACCTGCCCGGCGGCCTTGGCCAGGAGCTGCACCTGGCAGGAGCGCTCCATCGTGATGAACCACCAGGCGGCGGCGTCCACGGTGTCGCCGACGGTCAGCAGCCCGTGGTTGCGCAGGATGACCGCCTTGTTGCCGCCGAGGGCCGCGGCGATGCGCTTGCCCTCCTCCAGGTCGGTGACGACGCCGGTGTAGTCGTCGAACAGGCCGTGGTCCTGGTAGAACGCGCAGACGTCCTGCGTGATCGGCTCCAGCTTCTGGCCGAGCGCCGAGATCGCCCGTCCGTAGGTGGAGTGGCTGTGCGCGGCGGCCACCACGTCCGGCCGCGCCTGGTGCACCTGCGAGTGGATCGCGAAGGCGGCCTCGTTGACCGGGTAGCGGCCCTCGACGACCTTGCCCTCGTGATCGACCAGGATCAGGTCGCTGACCCTGATGTGCTTGAACGACATGCCGAACGGGTTGACCCAGAAGTGGTCGGGCCGCTCGGGGTCGCGGGCGGTGATGTGGCCCGCCACGCCCTCCTCGAAGCCGAACTTCCCGAAGATGCGCAGCGCGGCGGCGAGCCGCTCCTTGCGGTGCCGGCGCTCGTCCTCGACGTCGTCGAACGAGGGCGGCAGCCGGAAGATCAGGTCGGTCGGCAGCTTCTCCAGGAACTCGTCCTCATCGGACATCGATGCGACTCCTTGTGCTCGTCTGCCCCCACCGAACACCATCGCCCCCGCGTCCGGCTAGACCGGAGCGGCCCAAGCGTCGCGCACCCGGTTGTCCGGACGGGACAACGGGACGGCAGAATGCGGGGATGGAGGTCGGCACGGGAGACCGGTTCCTGCGGCTGCTGATCGAGCACGGCGACGACCCGGCGGTGCTGGAGGCGACGGTCCGCGCGGCCCGGAGCCGCTCGGAGCCGGTGGCGGCGCTGCCCGAGGAGGAGACCAGGCGGCACGTCCGCGCCCTGATGCGCGGCGTGCTCGCCGCGCTGGAGGGTGGCGGGCTCGGCGAGGACGTCCTCGCCGCGGCCGAGCGGCTCGGCTCGGACCGGGCGCGGCAGGGCGTGCCGGTCGAGGCGTTCCTGGACGGCTTCCAGGCGGGCCGCGCCCACGTCGTCCGCACGCTCGTCGAGGGGGGCCGCCGCATGGGCGTGCCGGACGCCGTGCTGCTGGACGGCGTGACCCGCATCGACGAGATCACCTCCGCGCTGGTGCACCGGATGGTCCACGCGCACCGGGTCACCGAGCTGGAGACGGCCCGCACGGCGCGGGAGGCCCGGGTGCAGATGCTCCGGCAGCTGCTGCACGGCGAGGCGGTCCCGGTCCGCGCGCCGCTCGACCCGGCCGCCGCGTACCACTGCGTGGTGTCGGACGTCAGCGACCCCGCCGTGGCCGCCCGGCTGGAGATGGAGCTGACCGCGGCGGGACCGGGCCTGTGCGGCCTGGTGGACGGGCGGTTCGCCGCGCTGGTCGCCCGCCTGCCGGACCCGGCGCCGCCCGGCCCGCTGCTGGTCGCGGCGCCGCGCGCCCGCCCGGCCGGGGTCGCGCCGATGTACGCGCTGGGGCGCCGCGCGCTCCGGGCGGCCGCCGGGGCCGGGCTGGCCGGCCTGCGGGAGCTGGCCGACCTCGCGCTGCTCACCGCCGCCGAGGCCGAACCGGAGCTGGGGGAGCTGCTCGCCGCCGCGCTGCTGTCCGGGCTCGACCGGGACGACCCGTTCCACCTGGAGCTGGCGGAGACGGCGCTGGCCTACCTCGACCACGGCGGCCGCATCGAGCCGACGGCGGCGGCGCTGCACGTCCACGGCAACACCGTCAAGTACCGGATCCGGCGGCTGCGGGAGCTGACCGGCCGCCCGCTGCACGACCCGGAGGGCGGCGCGGCGGTGGCGCGCGCCGCGCACTGGTGGTGGGCGCTGCGCCGGTGGACCGGCGGGCCGCGGCATGATTGACCGATGAGAACGGAGGAGCGGGTGACGGCACCGAGGATCGGCACCGTGATGTGGCCGACGCAGTCCTGGCCGGAGGCGGGGGAGTCGTGGCGGCGCGCCGAGGACCTCGGCTTCCGCCACGCCTGGGTCTACGACCACCTCGCCTGGCGCGGGGCGACGCCCTGGTACGACGCGTACACGACGCTGGCCGCCGCCGCGGCCGTGACGTCCCGGGTCAGGATCGGCACGCTGGTGACCTCGCCGAACTTCCGGCATCCGGTCCCGACGGCGCACGCCGCCAAGACGATCGACCACATCAGCGGCGGGCGGCTGACCCTCGCGATCGGGTCCGGCGGGACGCACCGCACCAGCGACGCGGGCGTCCTCGGCGGGGACGAGTGGACGCCCGGCGAGCGCGCGTCCCGGTTCGCCGAATGGGTGCAGCTGCTCGACCGGCTGCTGACCGAGCCGGAGACGACCTTCGAGGGGACGTACTACTCCGCGCGGGAGGTCGTGGAGAGGCCCGGATGCGTCCAGCGCCCCCGCGTGCCGTTCGTCATCGCGGGCAACGGGCCGCGCGGGATGCGGGTCGCCGCCCGGTACGGCAGCGGCTGGGTGACCAGCGGCGAGGGCGGCGGCGACGCGCCGCTTGAGGTCGTGCGCACCCGGCTCGCCGAGCTGGAGGCCGCGTGCGGCGAGGAGGGCCGCGAACTCGACGACCTGATCCTGATGACGGGGTTCACCGATGAGCCGTGGCTGGAGTCGCTCGACGCGTTCGCCGACCTGGCGGGCCGCTACGCCGAGCTCGGCTTCACCGAGATCGCGGTGCACTGGCCGCGGCCCGGCACGCCGTGGGAGGCCGACATGAAGGTGTTCGAGGCGATCGCCGCCGAGTACGGCGAGGCGGGCTGATGCCGTTCGTGCTGCTCGGGCTCGCGATCGCCTTCGAGGTGACGGCGACGCTGGCGATGCGCGCCTCCGAGGGGTTCACCAGGCTGTGGCCGTCGCTGATCGTGGCGGCCGGCTACCTGATCTCGTTCGTCTTCATGGCCAAGGCCCTGACGTCGCTGAACGTCGGCCCGGTCTACGCGATCTGGTCCGCGCTCGGGACGATCGGCGCTTTCGCCGGCGGCGTGCTGCTGTTCGGCGAGCCGGTCAAGCCGGTCACCATCGCCGGCGCCGCGATCGTCGTGGCCGGGGTCATCGTGATGAACCTCGGCGGCGGCGTCCACCAGGGGTGACGCGCGTCAGGCGAGCTCGTGGAGGGTGCTGACGCGCTGCTGTTCGAGCTGCCCGCCGATCAGCTCGGTCGGCGTGCAGCCCGACAGGGCGCGGAACTCGCGGTTGAGATGCGCCTGGTCGTAGTAGCCGGCGGCGGCCGCCGCGCCGGCGAGCGGGGCGCCGCCGGTCAGCAGGTCGACCGCGCGCTGGAAGCGCAGCACCCGCGCCATCACCTTGGGCGGCAGCCCCGCCTGCTCGCGGAACCGGTGGGTCAGGTGCTTGCGGCTCCAGCCGACGTCGGCGGCGAGGTCGGCGACCGTGGCGGCCGGGTCGCCCTCGAGCAGCCGCCACGCCCGCGCCACCTCCCGGTCGGGGACCGGGCCGGTGTCGAGGCGGCGCAGCAGGAAGTCGTCGAGGAGGTCGAAGCGGGCGCCCCAGGACGGTGCGTCGGCGAGCCGCTCGACCAGCGTGCGGGCCTGCGGTCCGAGCAGGTCGGCCAGGTCGGCGGCGGCGTTGGTGAGCCGCGCCATCGGGACGCCGAGCAGGGTGTACGCGCCGAGCGGCGTCACGTCGAGCTGGATGCCGCGCTGCCCGCCGGGGCTGACGTACATCCCGTGGCCGTCGTGCATCCCGGCGACGAACGACCCGTACTCGCGGTCGCCGACGCCGGGGTCGGGGACCCTCATGTAGAGCGGCGGGCCCAGGTTGATGATCACGACGGTGGTGCGGACGGGCAGCGTCCGCATCCGGGTGGGGACGGCGAGCGTCTCCCGGTAGCCGTCGTAGGAGCGCAGGAACGGGCGCAGCGCCGGGTGCGGGCGCCCGCGCGCCAGCCGCCAGCCGCCCCGGTCGGCGATCTCCACCGGCCTGCCGCTCATGTCCCACTCCTACCACGCGGGACCGGCGGCGCGAACGGGGCGGGCTACTCGTACACCTGGCCGCACACCGCGATGCGGGCCAGATCGCCCCAGCTCATGGTGGTGATCGTCCGGACGTAGGACCGGGCCGGCGGCTCCCCGGGCCGGGGCGGCAGCGGCACGCGCGCGCCGTCGGCGGCGTCCCAGCCGCCGAGGCTGCCGGCGACCGCGCACTCCAGGTACGTCGCCGGGTCGAAGTTGTACCAGCGGGCGGGGGTGGCGCGGGAGCCCGAGCCGGGCGGGCGGGGCGCGTCCGCGCCGAACCGGGCCTGCGGGCCCGGGGGATGGGTGAGGAAGTCCTCCAGGTCGGCGATCTGGGAGAGCAGGACCCGCTCCCAGTCGGCGTACCCGTCCGGCTCGGGGCCGGGCAGCGACAGGTCCTTGCCGCGCCACGCCGGGTCGAAGTCCGCGGGCGGGGTGGTGGACGCCGCCGCGAACATCGCCGCCACGTCGTCGGGTTCGAGGCGGGGCCGGTCACTCAGCGGAGCGCTGACCTTCCACAGCGACCGCAGGAACGCCGACAGCGACCAGGACGCCGCCCGGGCCTCCTGACCGAGATGCAGGAACACCAGGTAAAGGTCGCGGTTGGTGCGGACGGCGGGCCCCGGCGGCCCGTCCACCCAGTACGACTGCTTGTGCCGGACGCCGCTCTCCATCACCAGGACCTGCGCCAATGCCGAAATGCGCGAGTCATGGGAGGCCACCTGGAAAGTGTTGCCGAGATCGTCCTGGCGCATGACGTCCCACTTCTGCATGCGGCTCCTTCACAGGTCGCGGTGCGGTCTCCACGGCCCCCGCTCAGAAAGTGTCCCATTCCACGACCCGACCGCCAGTAGTGGCCATGTCACTTTCCGGACTCGAAGTCGTGACTTTCCGCTCATGCAGTGCGCGGCGGAGACGGGTGAGGGCCCGGCGCGGCCGGGCCCTCACCGCCGAGCGGCGCTCAGAGCTTGGAGCGGTGGATCACCTGGAGCTCGGTGAACCCGTACAGGCCCCACGGGCCGTTCTCGACGCCGACGCCGCTCCACTTGAACCCGCCGAACGGCTGGTGCGGGGCGAGCGCGAGGTGGGTGTTGACCCAGGCGGTGCCGCACTCCAGCCGCCCGGCGACCTCCGCGGCCCGGTCGGCGTCGGCGCCCCACACCGAGCCGGACAGCCCGAAGCTGGTCCCGTTGGCGCGGGCGAGCGCGTCCTCGACGTCGGTGTACTTCACGATCGGCAGCGCGGGGCCGAACTGCTCCTCGTCCACGATCCGGGCGCCGTCCTCGATGTCGGCGAGGATCGTGGGCTCGAAGAAGTACCCGGGCCCGTCGACCGGCTTCCCGCCCGCCGCGGCCCGGGCGCCGCCCGCGATCGCGTCGGCGACCAGCTCCGACACCCGCTCGTACTGCGGCCTGTTGTTGATCGGCCCGTACTGGACGCCCTCCTGCATGCCGTCGCCGACCTTGGCGGCCTTCGCCCGCTCGGCGAGGGCGTCGACCACGTCGCCGTAGAGCGCCTCCGGCACGTACACCCGCTTGATCGCCGAGCACACCTGGCCGTTGTTCTGGAACGCCGCGCCGAACAGCCGGTCGGCGACCGCGGCCGGGTCGGCGTCGTCCAGCAGGATCGCCGGGTCGTTGCCGCCGAGCTCCAGCGTGACGCGCTTGAGGTCGGGGGCCGCCGCGGCGGCGACGCGCTTGCCGGTCGCGACGCTGCCGGTGAAGCTGATCTTGCGGGGGACGTCGTGCGCGGTCATCCAGGCGCCGAGCTCGTCGCCGCCGGTGACCACGTTCAGCACGCCGGGCGGCAGCACGTCCCGCAGCACCTCGCCGAGCTTCAGGCTGGACAGCGGGGTGAACGGGGACGGCTTCAGCACCACGGTGTTGCCCGCGAGCAGCGCCGGCGCGATCTTCCACACGCCGAGCAGCAGCGGGTAGTTCCACGGGGTGATCGCGGCGACCACGCCCATCGGGCGGCGGACGACCTCGACCAGCGCGGCGTCGTCGTCCTGGATGATCTCGCGGGGCAGCTCCAGGTCGGCGAAGTACTTCAGCCACACGCCGGCGCCGACGACCTCCATGGTCGCGTCGGCGAGGGGCTTGCCCTGCTCCAGGGTCAGGATGCGGCCGATCTCCTCCGACCGGGCGAACATGACGTCGGCCGCGGCGAGCAGCGCCTTGCGGCGCACCGCCTCGTCGCGGCGCCAGTCCGGGTACGCCGCCTGCGCGGAGGCCATCGCCGCGTCGAGCTGCTCCCGGGAGGCGTCGGGAGCCTGCTCGGCCACCTCGCCGGTCGCCGGATTGATCACCCCGAAGGTGCCGGGCGCGTCCACCGCCGCGCCGTCGATGGTCATCGAGAAGGTCTCGGACACCGTTGATCCTCCGCTCAGGGGGTTACCGAACGAGATTCAGTATTCACCTTCGCGGCCCGTCTGACGAGGGCCCGGCCCTCCGGGACGGGACGGTGCGGCCCGCCGCGACCCGGCTGGAGGGGCGCCCGAGGACCGGAGGCGGCCCCGCGGCGCCGGTGGCCGGATCCGGCGAGATCCCCGCCGGCGCCGCCGGACGGGGTGATGATCACCACATGCGATCACGTCTCACCGCGGTGTTCGCCCTCACCCTCGCCCTCGCCGCATCCGGCGGGGCGACGGCGGCCGCAGCACCCACAGCGTCCCCGCCCCACCCGTCCGCGCCCCACCCGTCCGCGCCCAGGCTGGCCGACCCCCACCCCTGCGCGGGCAAACCCGGGTTCACCTGCTCCTTCCTGACCGTCCCGCTCGACCACCGGCACCCAGGCAAGGGCAGCCTGAGGCTCCAGGTGGCCGCGTCCGACAACGCTGGCGCGCCCAAGGGGGTCCTGCTGTTCCTGACCGGCGGGCCCGGCCAGCCCGGGGTCCCGTTCATCGACGGCATCTCCGCGCGCATGCCGGAGCTCACCGGGAACTACCGGTTCGTGATGATCGACCAGCGCGGCACGGGCGAGTTCGGCGCGATCGACTGCCCGGAGCTGCAGGCCGAGGTCGGCAGCAGCGACATCGAGCCGCCCCCGCCCGAGGCGGTCGGCGAGTGCGCCGGCGTGCTCGGCGACCGGCGGCACTACTTCACCACCGAGCAGACCGTCGGCGACCTCGACCTGCTGCGGCGCGCGCTCGGCGTGCGGACCTGGACGGTGGACGGCGTCTCCTACGGCACCATGACGGGCGCGAGCTACGCCGTCCGGTACCCGCGGCACGTGAGCAGGCTCGTGCTCGACTCCGTGCTCCCGCACGTCGACCCGCAGCGCGACGACATGCTCTACCTCACCGGCCTGCGCGCCACCGCCCGCGTCCTGCGGGACGCCTGCGAGGCCGCACCCGCCTGCGGGTTCGACCCCGCGAAGGACCTCGCCTGGCTCGCCCGGCACCGCGAGGACGCCGTCCTCATCTGGGACATGCTGGTCACCTACGAGTTCATCGACCCGACCTACCGGGACGCCGGCTCGCTGCCGAACGGCTGGGGCGACGCGGTCGCGGCGATCCATGAGGCCCGCCACGGCGACCCCGCGCGGCTCGACCGGCTCCTGCAGATCCTGGACTCCGGCGGCGACGACGTCACCCGCTACAGCTCCGGGCTGCACATCGCGACCATCTGCGGCGACGGCCACTTCCCGTGGGGGACGTCCGAGACCCCGCCCGCCCGCCGGCCGGCCGCGCTGGAGCGGGTGCGCAGGCACCTCCCGGCCCGTGCCACCTGGCCGTTCACCGCCGACACCGCCGTGGGCAACGGGTTCATCCAGGAATGCCTGCGCTGGCCCTGGTCGCGGCACACCGCGGAGCCGCGCCGGACGACGCTCCCGATGCCGGTGCTGCTGCTGAACGGCGACCGCGACCTGTCCACGCCGCTCGAATGGGCGCGGGAAGAGCTCCGCCACGCGCCGTGCGGCAGGCTCGTCGTGGTCGGCGGCGCCTCGCACTCCATCCAGAACCGCGAGCGCGGCACGCAGGGCCGCGAGGCGGTGTACCGGTTCCTGAACGGCTGACGGCGGCCGCACGGCGACGCCCCCGCGGGTCCCGCGGGGGCGTCGCCGCGGCGGCTCACGCCGTGAAGACGCGGTCCAGGAGGTCCCGGTAGTCGCGCAGCGCCAGCCGGAGCCGCTCGGTGTCGGGACGCCCGCCGTCCTCCAGCGCCTCCGACAGCGTCCGCCGGTGCGCGGCGACCGCGCGGCCGAGCGCGTCGACGGCGTCGGACGCGAGGTCGTCCGCGCGGCGGACCGCCTCGCCCGGGTCGTCCACGAACGAGGACTGGACCTCGCGCCAGCGCTCCCGGAAGCGCTCGGCCTCGGCCGGATCGAGCAGCGTCCGCGCGGTGCCGGTCCCGGCCGGAGCGGCGGGGGCCGCCTCCGGCAGCGGACCGGCCTCCGGCGCCAGGTCGGTCTCGGGCGCCAGGTCGGTCTCGGGCGCCAGGTCGGTGTCAGGTGCCCGGTCGGTCTCAAGTGCCCGGTCGGTCTCGGGCGCCGGGTCCGCGGCGGGCATCGGGTCGGGGGCGGTGTCCGGGGCGGGCTCCGGCGCGTCCGCCGCCGGAGGCGCCGGCGCGGACCCGGCGACGTGCGCGTCCCCGGGCAGGCCGGGGCCGGGGGCCCGGTCGCCGAGTCGGCTGTGCTTCATGGGGGTCAGCTCCTCGGGGTCTCGTCGTCGCGGTGCCCGGCCGCCCGGCCGGTGGCCGTCGCGGCGGGCGGCGCCTGGCCGGCGCCCTCATCGGCGCCCTCGTCGGCGGGCTCGCCGGCGGGCTCGCGGGCGGGCTCGTCCGCGGCGTGCCGGCCGGCCCGCTCCCGGCCGGCCCGCTCCCGGCCGCCGGGCGCGGACAGCAGCTCCTCGAACAGGGCCCGGTAGTGCACCATGGCCTGCCGCAGGTCCTCGGTGGACGCCTCCTTGGAGGCGGCCCTCCTGCTGATCGCGTGCGCGCTCCGGTAGTGGTCCATCGTGCGGCCGTGCTCCACCGAGAGGTGGGCGACCTTCTCCTCGAACCCGTGCGTCGGGTAGCCGCGCTCGCCCATCACCACCGTGACGAGGCCGTCGGCCTGCTCGACGGCCGCCTCGGGGGTGTCGACGAAGCGCTCCTGCACCCGGACCCACTGCTCGTGGTACTGCTCGCGCCGGTGCGGGTCGAGTTCCCGCAGCTCCAGCTCCTCGTGGCGCCGCTCGCGGGAGCGCAGCTCGCGCTCGGCGGCGGTGCGCCCGCCCTCCTTCTCCAGGGTGCGGTCGTACTCGGGGCCGAACCGCCGCCTCAGCCGCGCCGTGCGGGACCTGGTCCAGGCCAGGTAGCCGACGGCGGCGAGCGCGGCGATGACGGCAATGGCGATCACGACCCATATCGCGGTCGACATCGTGTTCCTCCAACGTGCGCCGGATCGAATGAGACGGCGATGCCCGATCAATGGCGTTCAAAACGAACCACCACAAAACGCCCGCCGTTCGGCCCGTCGCGGAGGGGAGCGTCAATCGCCGGGCGGGAAGAGGCAAAGCAGGTGCCGGACCCGCCGGTCGCCGCCGTACCCCGCGTCCCGGAGGAGGGCCAGCCCGCGGGGGTCGTTGCGCCACGCGCACGCCACGTCCACCCCGACGCGCCCGAGCGCCGCCTTGACCGCCTCGGCGTCCGGCTTCGGCCCGTAGCGCCGGCGGACCGCCTCGGTGAGGACCTCCCGGTCGTCGATGACCTGCGACGGGACGGGCAGTATCTCCAGGTAGTGGCCGTTCGGGTTCACCGCCTGCGTCCGGACGGTCAGCAGCGGCACCACCCGCATGAAGCCGGTCGGCATCAGGACCGTGGAGCCGGGCCCGGCGAGCCCGAGGACGTCCCGGGTGACGCCGACGGCGTAGGCGTTGACCTTCCACGATGGCCGCGACGCGACGATCGACCCGTTCTCGTTCGACCACACCGGCGTCCCGCCCGCCACGATCGCGATGACCAGGGCCGCGGCGGGCGCGGCGGCGGCGGACGCCCGCACGGCGGCCCGGCGCCCGGGCACGGGGATGCGCACCGTCGCGAGCAGCCCGATCAGGACCGGCGCGGGGACGAGCCACATCGTCCGCCAGAGCACCTGCCCCGCGCCCGACGCGTCCGCGGCCGCCTCCAGGACGCCCGGCACGATCAGCGCGGTCAGCGCCGCCGCGACGCCCGCGGCGATCAGCGCGGGGACGCCGCGCCGGGCCGTCGCGGGCGCCAGCCACAGCGCGCAGCCGGCGAGCACGCCCAGCGCCGACTGCAGCAGCACCCACCGCCAGCTCCCGGGGGCGTCGTGGACGGTTCCCGTCACGCCGGTGTCCGCGTGGAACAGGGTGACCACGATGCCGGAGCCGACCGGATAGGCCAGCGCGACGCAGGCGCCGAGCGCGGTCCGGACGCGCCCGGCGGCGGCCAGCGCGAGGGCCGCCGCCCCCACGACCAGCGGCACGACGAAGGCGGCGGACGAGGTGAGCCCGACCGCGGCGATCCCGGCGGCGGCGAGCAGCGCGAAGTCCGTGCGCGACCGCCGCTCGGCCCACCGCGTCAGGTAGACGAACAGCAGCGGCACGAGCACCGACACCAGCATCGCCTTGCCCTGCCACATGCGCAGGAGGTGGAACGAGCCGAGCGACGCCGCGCTCGTTCCCGTCCACAGCAGGTACACCGAGGCGACCGCGAAGCACAGGACGGCGTTGCGGGGCGCCCAGGCCCGGGCCAGCCGCCAGACCGCCCAGACGGCCAGGAAGGCGACCAGCGGCAGCACGAGGTACCACACGAAGGACGCCCCGGGAATGCCGGACAGCCGGGCCACGGCCCCGGCGAGGACCTCGATCGAGGACACCGGCGGCTCGCCCGCGATCGGGTCGGCCGTGCCGGGGGTGAAGATGACGTCCTTCAGCGGGATCTCACCGGTCGCGGCCGTCGCCACCGAGCGGGAGACGAAGTAGGCGTCGTCGCCGTCGGAGTTCACGATGAACAGCGACGCGGTCGCGAAACCCGCGCCGGTCAGCAGGGCCAGCGGCGTGCCCCGGAGGGTCCGGTCCCGGCCTGGTCCAGGCTCCCGGGCGCCGGGTTCCCGGGCGCCGGGCCCGCCGGGCGGCTCCGCCCGGTACCGGCGCACGACCCAGGCGGCGGACGCGGCGGCGCTCACGATCCCCGGAGCCCACGCGCACCACCACGGGACGCCGGAGGAGTGCAGGCCCGCTCCCGTGCCCGCGGCGATGCCCGCCGCCACCGCGACCGCGGCCAGGGCGCGCGGCGGAGCCTTCGCCGGCGCGCGGCCCGTCCGGCCCGCAGGCCGGACGGGGGCGTCCCACCAGGCGCGCCGGGCGCCGTACAGCGCGCAGGCCGCGGTCCCGGCGAGCAGCCACACCACGACCAGCGCGGACGTCGGCGGCCGCACCAGCAGGCCGACGTGGTACACCACCGTCCACACGGCGAACAGCACCGTGAGCCCGTCGGTGATGCCGTCGACCAGCCGCGCCGTCCGGGTATCGCCCGGCCGGTCCCAGCCGCCCGCGGTGGTGGTGCGGTCTAGAAGCTGGACCATCCGATCCCCCCTTTGCGCACGTGTGCGCCTTTGGCCGTCACGCCTGCCGGCGGGGGGACCGGGGAGCAGCCGGGCAGACGTCCCTTAACGATCTTGCACTATATGTGTGACGCCGTACCCTTGGGCGAAGTTCACATGCATTGATCCCGATCTACTGCGCTATACCTGGTCTGCATGCTGTGATTGGGACGCTGTCGGAATCAGGCGCGCCCGCGGCGGGCGCGTTCGAATGGAAGTGATGCGCGGTGCGCCATGCGTTCGGCTTCGTCCTCGGCGTCCTGCTGACGCCGGCGCTGGTCTACGGCGCGGCCTGGGGTTATGTGCAGGCGGGCCACTCCTTCGACGGCACCGGGCAGGAGATCACCGACCGCACCCGCATCTACGGCGCGTTCGCCCTGCTCGCCGCCGTGGGCCTGGTGATGGGCGTGATCATCCTCGCGCGGTGGGCGTCGCCGCTGGTCTCGCTGGTGCCGGCGCTGGCGCTGCTCGGCTTCTCCGCCTGGTTCCTGGTGGATCCCGGCCGCGTCCTCGACCTGCCCGGCAAGGTGCCGCCGGCGGGCGACATGGACTTCGGGCTGCGCATGCTGCTCGGCTCCGGCCTGTACGGGATGATGGGGCTCGCCCTGCTGATGCCGTCGTGGGCGCCGCGCCGCTGGAGCGGCAACCGCGACGACGACGGCGCCGACATGGACTTCTACGCCGGCATGGAGCCCGACCGGCACGCCGACCGGCGCATGCGCTGACGGCCGGGCGCCGGCGGCGCTGCGCTACGGCGCGACCGGGCGGCCCCCGCGCCGGTACGCGTGCTCGCCGCGGTAGAGCCCGGCGAGCACCTCCTCGATCCCGGCCTCGCGCAGCGCGATGTCGCGGATCTCGTGGTCGCGCGTCAGCGCGGCGACGACGGCCGCCGCGTTCGCCGAGCGCGGCAGCCGCAGCCACTGCCGCGGCCCCTCCACCCGCTCGGCCTCGATCCCGTCCAGCCGTATCGGCGGGCCCGGCCGGGCCAGCTCGACGACCAGCAGGCGGTCGGCCGCCACCGTGCGGCGCAGCGCGTCCAGCCCGCCGTCGTAGGCGAGCCGCCCGTGGTCGATGATCATGACCCGGCGGCAGAGCCGCTCGATGTCGCCGAGGTCGTGCGTGGTCAGCAGGATCGTGGTGCCGCGCTCGGCGTTGACGCGCTCCAGGAAGTCGCGGACGGTCGCCTTGCTCACCACGTCCAGGCCGATCGTCGGCTCGTCCAGGACGAGCAGCTCCGGGTCGTGCAGCAGCGCGGCCGCGAGGTCGCCGCGCATCCGCTGGCCGAGGCTGAGCTGCCGGACCGGGGTGTCCAGGAACGGCTCCAGCTCCAGCAGCGCGGTCAGCTCCGCGAGCCGCGCCCGGTGCGCCGCGGCCTCCACCCGGTACAGCCGCCGGACGAGGGCCAGGCTGTCGCGCAGCGGCAGGTCCCACCACAGGGTCGTGCGCTGGCCGAACACCACCCCGAGGCGGCGCGCGAGCGTGGTGCGCCGCCGCGACGGGTCCAGCCCGCACACCCGCAGCGTGCCGGACGACGCGGTGAGGATGCCGGTCAGCATCTTGATCGTCGTGGACTTCCCCGCCCCGTTCGGGCCGAGGTACCCGACGAACTCGCCCGGCTCGACGGTGAACGACACGCCGTCCACGGCGCGCACGGTCGTGCGGGTCCGCCGCAGGCCGCCCGAGCGCGCCCGGACGGTGAACGACTTGGCGACGTCCGCGGCCTCGATCATCGGCACCGGCATCAGCTCCCCGTCGATCGGTAGTGCCGCAGGCCCGCCCGCCACGCGACCGCGCCCAGCGCGCACACCAGCGCGGCGACGGCCGGGGAGGCGAACCGCGCGGCCGCCGGCAGCCCCAGCGGATCGGGACGGTCCAGGACGTACAGCGCGGGCTGCCAGTTCACGAACGCCAGCGGCACGACGAACGTCACCCCGCGCACGAAGTCGCGGGCGAACACCGTCATCGGGTACTGGGTGAGGAACGCGCCGCCGTAGGTCACCGACTTGCTCGCGCCGTGGCTGTCGACCAGCACGAACTGCACCGCGCCGGTCAGCACCCACAGGCCGCCGAAGATCGCCGTCCCGGACAGCACCATGACCGGGACCATCGCGACCCGGCCCGGCGTCCAGGCCACGCCCGCCTCCGCCAGCGCGTACGCCAGGACGAGCACGGCCGGGACGAGCTTGCCGAACCGCCGGGGCGAGAAGTCCTCCGTCGCGATCTGCACGAGCGGGCTCACCGGCCGCACCAGCATCGCGTCCAGCGTCCCCTGGCGCACGTGGTGCCCGAGCCGCTCGGTGGTGCCGAGCGCGATGTCGGAGATCCCGAACGCCAGCGCGGACGTCCCGTACAGGAACAGGACCTCGGGCGCGGCGAACCCGGCGATGCGCGGGGCGTGCGCGAACAGGAGCAGGATCGCGGCGACGTCCAGCCCCGTGACGACCGCCGTCGCCAGCGCGAGCAGGACCATCGACACCGGGTACTGCGCCGCCGCGCGGACCCACGTCCACACCAGCAGCCCGTACGCCCGGACCGCGCCGGCCGCGGCGCCGTCAGCCACCGTGCACCACCAGCTTCCGCCTGGCGGCCCGGGTGAGCAGCGCGCCCGCCCCGAGCAGCGCCGCCGCCCACGCCGCCTGGAACGCCAGCGCGCCGATGATCCCGGCGCCGGTGCGCCGGCCGAGGAACACGTCGGCCGGCACCTGGATCTGCGCGGCCCACGGCAGCGCCCGCGCGACGTCGCCGAGCAGGCCGGGGAAGACGACCAGCGGCAGGATCATCCCCGAGAAGAACAGCGACATCACGAGCGCGACGGCCTGCAGGCCCCGGTCGTCGTGCAGCCAGAACATGCCGAGCGCGACCAGGTACCGCGTCCCGAAGCTCACCGTCACGGCGAGGACCATCGCGGCCGCGAACGCGGCGAGGTTCGCCGGGGCGGGGACCCGGAACGGGAAGACCAGGGCCCCGGCGAGCAGCGGCGGCCCGGCGCGCAGCAGCAGGGAGCCGGCCGCGCGGCCGAGGTCGTCGGCCAGCCACCAGCCCTGCAGCCCCGCCGGGCGGTGCAGGTCGATCGCCACGTCGCCGTTGCGGATCCGCTCGGTGAGGTCCATCCCGCCGAAGATCTGCACCGGCCCGATCAGCGCCTGCGTGATGAAGCAGAAGGTGACGGCGTCGGCGGCGTCGTACCCGCCGAGGGACGGCCGGACCGACCACAGCGCGAGCAGCACGTAGGCGCGCATGAAGCCGAAGACGGTGTTGGTCAGCGACTCGGTCAGCGAGCCGAGCGGATACGCGGTGTGCCGGCGGAAGCCGTACCACCACACCCACGGAAGGACGCCCACTTGCCGGAAGACTAGAGATCGGCAGGGTCTCCCACCAGGTAATCCGACACAGAACGGGACCCCGGCGGAACTCGCCGGGGCCCCGTCCTCACCGGTGCGGGCTAGGGCAGCGGAGGCTTGATGGGGGAGTAGAGCCAGTCGTTGAAGAACCCGCTCAGATCCTGGCCGGCGATCTGCTGCGCCAGCGTCGTGAACTGCCGGGTGTTGCCGTTGCGGTACTTGTGCCGCGCGTACCACGTCCGCAGCAGGGTGAAGAACCTGTCGTCGCCGATCTTCTCCCGGAGGAACTGCAGCATCATGCCGCCGCCGCTGTAGACGCGGTCGTTGAACATGGTGTCGCGCTGCGGGTCGGCCGTCAGCACCGACCAGTAGGGGCGCCCCTCCCGGTCGGGGAACGGGCGGGCGGCGTAGGTGGCGCGGGCCGCGTCGTGCACCGTCCTGCCGCCGTGCACCTCGGTGTAGTACCAGGCCGCCCAGGTCGCGAAGCTCTCGTTCAGCCAGACGTCCTTCCAGCGCTCCGGCGACACCGCGTCGCCGAACCACTGGTGCGCCAGCTCGTGCGCGATGGTGCCGGTGTTGCGGACGGCCGAGTACACCGGCTTGCTCTGCGTCTCCAGCGAGAAGCCGAGCGGCTGCCCGTTGTAGCGCGCGTCGTCGGCGATCGCGCCGGTGGTGCTGAAGGGGTACCGCCCGAACGTCTTCGACCAGAGGTCGGTGACCTCGCCGGTGGTGCCGAAGAAGAAGTCCACCGCGTCCGGCTGGCCGGCGAGCAGCGCCGGGTCGACGGCCGTGTAGTTGGGGACGCCGCCGGGCGTGCGGCCCTGCCTCACGTCCCATTTGCCGATGTCGATCGTGGTGAGGTAGCTCGCCATCGGGCTGTCCTCGCGCCACTTGAAGACCTCGGCGCGGGTCCGCGCGGCGCGGCGGCTGAACGAGGCGGTGGCGGTGCGGTGCGCGGTGAGGCGCCCGTTGGCGACGACCGACAGGCCCGCCGGGACCGTGATGGTGTAGTCGTAGGTCGCCTTGTCGCTCGGGTGGTCGTTGACGGGGAACCAGGTGTGGGCGCCGTTCGGCTCGCCGCCGACGAACGCGCCGTCCGGGGTGTGCAGGAACCCGTACGGGGAGCCGAACACGATCGGGGAGCCGACGATGGTCTGCGGCACGCCGCCGTACTTGACGACCGCCCGGAAGACCGAGCCCTTGCGGAGGCCGTGCCGCGGCGTGATGATCAGCTCCTGGCCCTGCCGCTTGTAGGCGGCCCGGTGCCGGTTCACCCAGACCTTCTCCACGTCCATGCCGGACAGGTCCAGGTCGAACCGCGACAGGTTCTGGGTGGCCCGCGCGGTGATGGTCACGGTGCCGTCGAGCTGGTCGTAGTCGGGGTCGTAGCCGAGGTCCAGCGAGTAGTGCCGGACGTCGTAGCCGCCGTTGCCCTCCAGCGGGAAGTAGGGGTCGCCGACTCCGGGGGCGCCGGGGGTGAAGCGCCCGTGGTGGCCGTGGCCGTGACCGTGGCCGTCGGCGGAGGCGGCGGGCGCGAACGCGACGACGCTCACGGCGGCGACGGCGATCGGGGCCATCCGGCCGGGGATCGCCCGGGACCGGGTGGACCGGGGGTGGCGCGCCATCAGGGATCCTCTCTGCGAGTGATCAACTAGCGCGCTCACGATGCGCCGATTATCGGCCGCTGTCGAGGGCGGTAGCCGCATGTGGCCGGGACGGGAGGGTCCGGCGGGGGCCGCGGGAGGGGCGGGACGGGACCGTTCCGGGACGCCGGAAGGCCCCCGCGGGTGTAGGAGCGCGGGGGCCTTCGGGGTCCGAGGGGGGGATCAGACCGGAAGAGCGGTGAGGATCAGTGGAACTGGCCCTCTTCCGTGGAGCCCTTCAGGGCCGTGGTGGACGAGTCCGGGTTGATCGCGGTGCTGACCATGTCGAAGTAGCCGGTGCCGGCCTCGCGCTGGTGCTTGACCGCGGTGAAGCCCTTCTCGGCCGCCGCGAACTCGCGCTCCTGCAGCTCGACGTAGGCGGTCATGCCGTCGCTGGCGTAGCCGTGCGCGAGGTCGAACATGCTGTAGTTCAGCGCGTGGAACCCGGCCAGCGTGATGAACTGGAACTTGAAGCCCATGTGGCCGAGCTCGCGCTGGAACTTGGCGATGGTCGCGTCGTCCAGGTGCGCCTTCCAGTTGAAGGACGGCGAGCAGTTGTAGGCCAGCATCTGGTCCGGGTACTCGGCCTTGACGGCCTCGGCGAACTTGCGGGCCTGCTCCAGGTCCGGGGTGCCGGTCTCCATCCAGATGAGGTCGGAGTACGGCGCGTACGCCTTGGCGCGGGCGATGCAGGGCTCGATGCCGTTGCGGACCCGGTAGAAGCCCTCGGCGGTGCGCTCGCCGGTGATGAACTCGCGGTCGCGCTCGTCCACGTCCGTCGTGATCAGGGTCGCGGCCTCGGCGTCGGTCCGCGCGATGATCAGGGACGGCACGTTGGAGATGTCCGCGGCGAGGCGGGCGGTGTTGAGGGTCTTGATGTGCTGCGAGGTCGGGATGAGGACCTTGCCGCCGAGGTGGCCGCACTTCTTCTCGGAGGCCAGCTGGTCCTCCCAGTGCACGCCCGCGGCGCCCGCCGCGATCATGCCCTTCATCAGCTCGAAGGCGTTCAGCACGCCGCCGAAGCCGGCCTCGGCGTCGGCCACGATCGGGGCGAGGAAGTGCGTGTCGCCCTCGCCCTCGGCCCACTGCACCTGGTCGGCGCGCAGCAGCGCGTTGTTGATGCGGCGGACGACGGCCGGGACCGAGTTCGCCGGGTAGATGCTCTGGTCCGGGTAGGTCTGGCCCGCCAGGTTCGCGTCGGCCGCGACCTGCCAGCCGGACAGGTAGATGGCCTTGAGACCGGCCTTCACCTGCTGGACGGCCTGGAGCCCGGTCAGCGCGCCGAGGGCGTGGACGTAGTCCTCCTCGTGCAGGAGCTTCCACAGGCGCTCGGCGCCGAGGCGCGCGAGGGTGTGCTCCTCCTGGACCGAACCGCGGATCCGCACGACGTCCTCGGCCGTGTAGGTCCGCTCGATGCCCTTCCAGCGGGGATCGGTCTCCCACTGTCGCTGCAGCTCCTCGGCTGCGCCCTTGAGGCGACTGTCACTCATGATGTAGCCCTTCCGTGTCGTCCCCTGGGTGCTTGCAACGACTATGCCCCGTCCGCAACCCCTAAATGAACTCGTGAGTAACGAAAGAACTGCGAAATTTCCGCTACTATGAAGCCGTGACGACCTTGCGCCAAGAAGAACCCCTCAACTTGACGAGTGACGTAGATCTCGTCACCTTCGGCCAGCGGCTCCGGCACCTGCGGCGCGCGCGGGGGCTGACGCTGTCGGAGCTCGGCGAGCGCGTCGGCCGCGCCCCGTCCCAGCTCTCCCTCCTGGAGAACGGCCGGCGCGAGCCCAAGCTGTCGCTGCTGCAGGCCCTCGCCGGCGCGCTGGAGTGCCCGGTGGAGGAGCTGCTGCGCCGCCAGCCGCCGAGCCGCCGCGCGCAGCTGGAGATCCAGCTGGAGGAGGCGCAGCGAGACCCGCTGTACCGGTCGCTCGGGCTGTCGCACCTCAAGGTCGGCAAGCGGATGCCGAACGAGGTCATCGAGCACATCCTCGCGCTCTACGGGGAGCTGAAGCGCAGCCGCACCAAGCCGACCGCGAGCCCCGAGGAGGCGCGCAAGGCCAACGCCGAGCTGCGCCGCCAGATGCACGAGCGCGGCAACCACTTCCCGGAGATCGAGCGCGTCGCGTCCCAGACCCTCGACGCGGTCGGCTACCGGCGCGGCGCGGTGTCGCAGGGGCTGCTGATGACGCTGGTCGGCCACTTCGGCTTCAGCCTGCAGTACGTCCAGGACCTGCCGCGCTCCGTCCGGTCCGTCACCGACCTGCGCAACCGGCGCATCTACCTGGAGCGCGAGCAGCTCGGCATGCACACGCCGCGGACGATCCTGCTGCAGACGCTCGGGCACATCGCGCTCGACCACGACCAGCCGCGCGACTTCGCCGACTTCCTGCGCCAGCGCGTCGAGGCCAACTACTTCGGCGCGGCGATCCTGATGCCCGAGCGCAGCGTCGTCCCGTTCCTGCAGGAGGCCAAGGCCGCGCGGGAGCTGTCGGTGGAGGACCTCGCCGACGTCTTCTCCGTCTCCTACGAGATGGCCGCGCACCGCTTCACCAACGTCGCGACCCACCACCTCGGCCTCCAGCTGCACTTCACCAAGAACGACGAGAACGGCACCATCTACAAGGCGTACGCCAACGACGGCCTGGCGTTCCCGCAGGACGAGGACGGCGCGATCGAGGGCCAGCGGATGTGCCGGGAGTGGGCCGGGCGGCACGTGTTCGGCGCCGCGGACCGCTTCTCCGTCTACTACCAGTACACCGACACCCCCAACGGGACGTACTGGTGCCTGTCGCACATAGACCCCAGCCACGAGCGCGACTTCGCGATCACGCTCGGCGTCCGGTTCGAGGACTCGCGCTGGTTCCGCGGCCGGGAGACGACCCGGCGGGTCAAGTCCGCCTGCCCGGACGGCGACTGCTGCCAGCGGCCCCCGAAGGAGCTGTCGGACCGCTGGGAGGGGATGGCGTGGCCGTCGGCCCGCGCGCACTCGCACGTCCTGTCCGTCCTGCCGCCCGGCGCGTTCCCCGGCGTGGACGAGGCCGACGTCTACGAGTTCCTCGACCGGCACGCCGCCGAATGAACGCCGCCGAATGACCGGTGTGTTGCGCGCGCGTCAACTTCTCGGGTCGTTTCGTCCCGTCCCGTGACGGCGGTGAATGATCTGGGAGGATCTGGCGTTCCCTGTAGGTGTGGGGCGTCCGGGCCGGGACGGCCCAGAGGGGAGGGGAGAGCGCGTGCTGCCCGAGGTCGCGTCCTGGTTGGCCCGCCGCACGAGCACGGCGGAGGACTGGCCGCCGCGCCTCCTGCTCGACGCCAAGGGCGACACCGCGATCAGCGTCGTGCTGCCCGCGCGGGACGAGGAGGCGACGGTCGGCGCGATCGTCGCGGCGATCCGGACCGACCTGGTCGAGCGGGTTCCGCTGGTGGACGAGATCCTCGTGGTCGACTCGCGCTCCGCCGACCGGACGGCCGCCGTCGCCGCCGCCGCGGGCGCCGACGTGGTGGCGCAGGACGCCGTCCTGCCCGGGTACGGCCGCCTGTCGGGCAAGGGCGAGGCGCTGTGGAAGTCGCTGTACGCGACGTCCGGCGACCTGCTGGTGTTCGTGGACGCCGACCTGCGCGAGTTCAGCTCGTCCTACGTCACCGGCCTGCTCGGCCCGCTGCTGACCGACCCGTCCGTCGGCTACGTCAAGGGCTGCTACGACCGCCCGCTGATGGACGGCGGGCGCCGCGTCGAGGGCGGCGGCGGCCGGGTCACCGAGCTGGTCGCGCGGCCGCTGATCAACATGCACTGGCCGCTGCTCGCCGGGGTCATGCAGCCGCTCGGCGGCGAGTACGCGGGGCGGCGGGCGCTGCTGGAGCGGCTCCCGTTCGTCACCGGCTACGGCGTGGAGCTCGGCCTGCTGCTGGACGTCTACCAGGACTCCGGGCTCGACGCGATCGCGCAGGTCGACCTCGGCCGGCGGGTGCACGCGCACCAGTCCACCGAGGCGCTCGGCGCGATGTCCGGGCAGATCATGCTGACCGCGTGGTCGCGGCTGGAGCGGCACGGCCGGATGGTCCCGCTGGAGGCCCCGTCCACCGCGCTCACCCGGTTCCACCGGGGGCCGGCCGGCCACGACGCCCGCACCACCGACGTCGCGGTGGGGGAGCGGCCGCCGATGATCGAGGTGCCCGGCTACGCCGCCGCCCGCTCCTTCTCGCCGGGGCGCCGCTAGCCCCTGTGACTCCCCCCACGTGTTACCCGCGGTAACGCCGAATGGTGCTACCGTGGGTAACAGCGATATTGGACGAGAGGGTCAATTAATCATGACGAGCGCGGAGCAGACGCCGTTCTCCCTGGAGCCCAGCGAGGACGTCCGTGAGGTCAGGGACTGGGTGCACGAGTTCGCCAAGGACGTCATCCGACCCGCGGCCGAGGAGTGGGACGAGCGCGAGGAGACGCCCTGGCCGCTGATCCAGGAGGCGTCCAAGGTCGGCATCTACTCGCTGGACTTCTTCGCCACCCAGTGGCTGGAGCCGACCGGCCTCGGCATCCCGGTGGCGTTCGAGGAGCTGTTCTGGGGCGACGCCGGCATCGCCCTGTCCATCGTGGGCACCGGCCTCGCCGCCGCGTCCGTCGCCGCCGTCGGCACCCCCGAGCAGACCGCCGAGTGGGTGCCGCAGATGTTCGGCACCCCCGACGACATCAAGCTCGGCGCGTTCTGCGCGTCCGAGCCCGACGCCGGCAGCGACGTCGGCTCGATCCGCACCCGCGCCGTCTTCGACGAGGCCAAGGACGAGTGGGTGCTGAACGGCACCAAGACCTGGGCGACCAACGGCGGCATCGCCGACGTCCACGTCGTCGTGGCCTCGGTGTACCCCGAGCTGGGCAGCCGCGGCCAGGCCAGCTTCATCGTCCCGCCGAACACCCCCGGCCTGAAGCAGGGCCAGAAGTTCAAGAAGCACGGCATCCGCGCCTCGCACACCGCCGAGGTGATCCTCGACGACGTGCGCATCCCGTCCCACCTGATCGTCGGCGGCAAGGAGAAGTTCGACGAGCGCATCGCGCGCACCCGCGAGGGCAAGAGCTCCAAGGGCCAGGCCGCGCTGAAGACGTTCGAGACGACCCGCCCGTCCGTCGGCGCGATGGCGCTCGGCGTCGGCCGCGCCGCCTACGACTACGCCCTGCAGTACGCGCAGGAGCGCGAGCAGTTCGGCAAGAAGATCGGCGACTTCCAGGCCATCGCCTTCAAGCTCGCCGACATGAAGACCCGCCTGGACGCCAGCCGGCTCATGGTGTGGCGCGCCGCGTGGATGGCCCGCACCGGCAAGGAGTTCGCCAACGCCGAGGGCTCGATGGCCAAGCTCATGGCCAGCGAGATGGCCGTGTACGTCACCGAGGAGGCCATCCAGATCCTCGGCGGCAACGGCTACACCCGCGAGTACCCGGTCGAGCGCATGCACCGCGACTCCAAGATCTTCACGATCTTCGAGGGCACCTCGGAGATCCAGCGCCTGGTGATCGGCCGCACCATCACCGGCCTGCCCGTCAGATAGGGACCGGCGCGAACGGCCGGGCAGCCGGCGAGGCGCCCGGCCTCGCGGCCGCGGCCCGGCGGCGGCGCCGCACTGAGAAGAACGCGGACGGCATCGGGCATTTGGACCGGCGCACGTTCGGTCGCTCCGGCGCAATAGGTCGGCGGTCATGAAGTGATACGCCGTTATGCGAGTGGCCGAAAGAGGCTGTTGCATCCATGCAGGGGCGACGGCAGTGTTGTGCCGGTGGAGCCAGGTCCCGACGAACGGCTGAAGTTGGTCTTCGACGAGGCATTGCGCGCTCTGGTGCAGCAACAGGCCCGCCTGGACAACGTTCGCTCTCGCGCCACGACGCTGACCGCGGCCGCCACGTTGGTCGCCTCGCTGCTCGGCGGTTCGAGCGTCGACAGGGACTCGTTCGACTGGGCGGCGGTCCTCGCCACGGCGGCGACGGCGGGCGTCCTGGCGTGCTCCCTGGTCATCGTGGCCCCCATATGGCACTGGCGTTTTCATTCCCGGCCGACGCAGCTCCTCCGTGCCGTTGATCAGGGGTTCAGTCTCGATGAGATGCGCCGTAATATGGCATCCGATTTCGAGCACTGGGCGGATGGGAACGATCGCAAACTCCGGAGAATGCACCGCACTTTCACCGCGGGGCTGGCGTTCCTGACCGCGGAGATGGTCGGGTGGGCGCTCCATCTCTGGTCTCTCTAGTGCGACCGACCAAGGCGGGTGAGCCGGTTGTGACTGCCGACGGCGGAGATCAAGGTCAGGCGCAGCCCTCTGGGGGAGCCCAGGCCGGTGACACGGGGGCATCAGGCTCCTGGCCGAACATCTCCTGGGACACGGTCCACGGCCATCCGGGGCCGGCATACGGATCCCCTCCCGGCCTGCCCGATAGCGCGAACAGGCGGCCTTACCTGGTGTGGGGGCTGGCAGCCGCATGCCTCGGGCTTGCCGTTCTGGTCCTGGTCCTCGTCATCCTGCTCTGATGAACGCGGAACGTGCCACCGGGCCGCCCGTCCGCTGACGTCGGGGGGCGTGGCCGACGACGGCCACGGCGGTCCGCCGGGGCGGGAGCGCCGGGACCGGGCGGAGCCGGGCCGCCGGGCACCTGACCCATGGATGGGGGGCGCTGTCAAGGGCGAAGAACCACCGGCGTTCGCATGTCCGAAACGTGATAACTCGCCATAGTTGCGCTTCTGGTGCGCTGCTTGTCTCTAGTTCGGCCGGTTGATCATCCGGCCGTACCCAGAGACCGGGCCGCCCCCCGGCCCGCCTCCAGGAGGCAATGGTGCCCAGGACACGCTGGATCACCGTGACCGCACTGGCGGCCACGGGAACGCTCCTCACCGCCGGCCTCGCGGTCCCCGGACGGGCCGCACCACCGCCACCGCGCTCCCAGCCCCCCGGTGACCGTCCCGACCTGCCCGACAAGGACGCCCGCACCGGCCATCTGGCCCCCACGAAGCGCCAGCAGGGCGCCGCGCGCGGGGTTCAGGTGCGGTGGAACAGGCTCGGCACACCCGCCGCGGTGACCGACGCGGAACCGCTCGCGGGCGGCCTGCCCGCCGACCCCGAGAAGGCGGCGCGCGCCTACCTCGCCGGTCACCGCGACCTGTTCGGCCTGGACGCCGACGCGGTCGGCGCCTTGGAGAAGGTCGCGGTCAACCCCATCGGGAAGGGCGCGGCCGTGCTGCTGCGGCAGCGCTTCGGCGACCTGCCCGCCGGATACGACGGGCTCGTCGCGGTCGGCGTCAGCGAGGGCGAGGTCGTGTCGGTGACCTCGACCCTCGCGCGCGACGACGCCGCGCCGGCGCCCGCCACGCTGCCGGAGAAGGACGCGGTGGCCGCGGCCGGGCGGGACGCGGGCATCGCCGTCTCCGGCGAGGCGGCCCGCAAGGTCCGGCTCGTGGCGGTCCCGACCGCCGAGGGCGTCCGCAGCGCCTACCAGGTCACGCTCATCGACGGCTCCGGCTCCGTGCCGAAGGCCGTCACCTCCTACGTCGACGCGCGCAGCGGCTCCGTCCTGGTGCGGGAGAACCTCGTCGACCACGACGGCGACGACCCGCGCTGGTCGGTCTTCCCGGCGACGCCGCGCGGCGACTACTCGTCCCGCGACACCCGGGAGACGTGGTGCTTCGCGCCCGCGCCGGGCTGCCGGTACGCCGCCGGCGGCGACCCGTCCAGCGGCCGCCCCTGGGACGCCGACCCGGCGACCGGCGCCTCGACCACGACCAGCCTGGGGAACTCGGCCCGCACCTACGAGAACCGCGCGAACGGCGACCCGTTCTCCGTCGGCACCCGGACCAACGCGCCCAAGCCGGACCGGAACTACAGGTACCGCTGGGCGAACCAGTGGTTCGAGAGCAAGTGCGACCCGGCGACGATGGACAGCCCGCAGGAGGCGGACGTCGAGGCCGCCATCTCGAACCTGTTCGTCCAGCACAACCGGATGCACGACTGGTCCTACCGGCTCGGGTTCACCGAGACGGCGTGGAACATGCAGGCCGACAACGGCGGACGCGGCGGCCTCGGCGGCGACCCCGAGCAGGGCAACGCCCAGGCCGGGGCGAGGATCGCGAGCGTCCGCGACAACGCCAACCAGATCACGCCGCCCGACGGCACGCCCGCCATCAGCAACATGTACCTGTGGCAGCCGATCGCGGGCGGGTTCTACCCGCCGTGCGTCGACGGCGACTTCGACATGAGCGTCATCGGGCACGAGTACTCCCACGCCATCTCCGGCCGCATGATCGCCGGGCCGGACGCCGGGTGGAGCGGGCCCCAGGCCGGGGCCATGAACGAGAGCACCTCCGACCTGTTCGCGATGGAGTACCTCAACGAGTACGGGTTCCGCGCGCCCGGCCGGACCCCGTACGTCACCGGCGCCTACGTCACCGGTGAGCCGCGGTCCGGAATCCGCAACTACGACATGAGCAAGAGCCCGCTCAACTACGGCGACCTCGGCTACGACCTGGTCGGCACGCAGGTCCACGCGGACGGCGAGATCTGGACCGCGACCCAGTTCGACGTGCGGCAGGCGTTCGTGAAGCGGTACGGGTCGGGCAGCCCCTCCCTCCAGCGCAAGTGCGCGGAGGGCAGGGTGCCGGTCGAGAAGTGCCCCGGCAACCGGCGCTGGGCGCAGCTGTCGTTCGACGCGCTGCTGCTGATGGCCTCCGGCGCCGTCAGCTACGTCGACCACCGCAACGCCCTGCTCGCCGCCGACACCATCCGCTTCGGCGGCAGGGACCACGCCATGATGTGGAAGGTCTTCGCGCAGCACGGCCTCGGCGAGGACGCGGCCGGCAACGGGCCCGCCGACCCCGACCCGCGGCCGAGCTTCGCGTCCCCGATGTCGCGCGACGCCCGTGTGACGCTGAGGCCGGCCGGCGACGCGAAGGGCGGCAAGGTCCGGCTCTACGTCGGCGACTACGAGGCGCGGGCCGTGCCGGTCGCCGACACCGACCCGGCGACCCCGCTCGGCGCGTCCTTCGCCATCACGCCCGGCCGCTACTCGTTCGTCGCGGTCGGCGAGGGCTTCGGCCACAAGCGGTTCACCGCGACGATCAGCGCGCACCGGCGGACGCTGGCGGTGGCGATGACCCGCAACGAGGCGGCCGCCGCCAACGGCGCGACCGCCGCGGGCGACGGCGCGTCCCAGCAGGCGCTGCTGGACGAGACCGAGGCGACCAACTGGCAGTCGGTGCAGGCCCCGGTGGCGGGCCGCCAGGTGACCGTCGACCTGGCCGGCGACCGCCCGGTCAGGGTCGGGCGGGTGCAGGTGAGCGCGATGCTGCGGCCGTCCGTCGCCTCCGACCCGGAGGGCGCGAACTCGGCGCAGAACCGGTTCACGGCGCTGCGCGCCTTCCGGCTGCTGGCCTGCGACGCCACCCGCGCCGACTGCTCGCAGGACGCCGGGTACCGCACCGTCTACACCAGCCCGGACGACGCGTTCCCGGCCGACCGGCCGCGTCCGACGGCGCCCGACATCACGCTGCGGTCGTTCAACCTGCGGGACGTGAAGGCGACGCACCTGCGGCTGCAGGTGGTGTCCAGCCAGTGCACCGGTGCGCCGGCGTACGCGGGCGAGCAGGACGATGACCCGCGTTCGAGCACCGACTGCGGCACCGCGAGCCCGTTCGCGGGCGTCGTACGGGCGGCCGAGCTCCAGGCGTTCGCCCGGTAGCCCGGGAGCCGCCGGGGCAGGGCGGTGTTGTCGAGGGGTAACACCCCCGATACCGTTCTGTCATGACGAACACGGCGGGCAGGCCGGGGTCCGGACCGCGCCGCGACCCCGGCCGTCGCCGTGCCCTGCTGGAGGCCGCCGACCGGGTCATCCAGCGGGAGGGGCCGGAGGCGTCGATGGCCGCGATCGCCGCCGAGGCGGAGATCAGCAAGCCGATCCTGTACCGCCACTTCGGCGACAAGAGCGGCCTGTACCAGGCCCTGGCCGAGCGGCACACGCGCAAGCTGATCGAGGGCATCCGGGACGAGTTCTCCCGCGACGAGCCGATCCGCGACCGCACCCGGTCGACCATTGACACCTACCTGGCGACGATCTCCAAGAACCTCAACCTGTACCGGTTCCTGATGCACCGGGCGAGCGCCGAGGACACCGCCACGCACAGCGCGATGAGCACGATGATCCGGGACGTGAGCCGGGAGCTGGCGGAGGTGATGATCGCCGAGGGCGAGATGACCGACCGGACCCGCGCCTACGTGTGGGGGCACGCCATCGTCGGCATGGTGCAGACCGCCGGGGACTGGTGGCTCGACCACGCCGAGGAGGTGCCGCGCGAGGCCGTCGTGGACGGGCTCGTCGACCTGGTCCTCGGCGGGCTGCCGGCCGCCGCGTCCGGCGTGCGCGCCCCCGGGGAGGCGGACGGCCCGGCCGTCCGCTGAGGAGACGGCCGGGCCACCGGCGCTCCCGGGCTACCGCAGGAGGTGCCGGTAGCCGCGGGTGAGGCCGGGCTCCCCCGCTCTCCACAGGCATCGGGGGAACCGGCGGGGGCCGGTGCCGGCGCGCCAATGGCTAGGAAAGTAACCTAAGAGATTGGCGTGCCCCGGCGCCTGATCCGGCCACCGGCGAAGCCGCAGGCAGCGCCGGTGGCCTGCTCCGGTCAGGCCGCGGGCCTTGACGGGCCGCGCCCCGGCGTGATCGCGCGGGCGCCCTCGGGCGGGCGGGTCACCGCAGGCCGAACTCCCAGTTGCGGCCCTCGCCGTACTCCTTGAGGATGCGCCGGGCGGTCGTCGTCACGTGCACCTCGTCCGGGCCGTCGAAGATCCGGCCGGCGCGGGCGTGCCGGTACATGTGGCCGAGCGGCGTGTCGTCGGTCAGCCCCTCCGCGCCGTGCACCTGGATCGCCCGGTCGATGACGTTGTGCAGCATCCGCGCCGCCACCACCTTGATCGCGCCGATCTCCACCCGCGCCTGGTCCCCGGAGTCGATCTTGTGCGCGGCCTGCAGGGTGAGCAGCCGGGACGCCTGGATCTCGGCGTAGGAGTCGAACACGTGCTGCTGGAGGAGCTGCTTCTTGTGCAGCGGCTCGCCGAACGCCGTCCGGTCGTGCATCCGCGCGCACATGAGGTCGAACGCGCGCTGCGCCTGGCCGAGGAAGCGCATGCAGTGGAAGATGCGGCCGGGGCCGAGCCGCTCCTGCGCGATGACGAACCCGTGCCCGCGCGGCCCGAGCAGGTTCGACTCGGGGACGCGCACCTCGTCGTACAGCACCTCGCAGTGCGCGCCGTCCAGGCCGAGGACGGGGGTCTCGCGGACGATCGTGTACCCGGGCGTGTCCGTCGGCACGAGGATCATGCTGAACGACAGGTACGGCGAGGTGCCCTCCGGTTCCGTCCGGCACATGACCGTGGTGTAGGCGGCCCTGCTGGCGAGGGTGGTGAACCACTTGCGGCCCCGGATCACCCACTCGCCGTCCTCCAGCGTCGCGGCCGTGGTGAGCTGCGTCGGGTCGGAGCTGGAGACGCCCGGCTCCGTCATCGCGAAGCTCGGGTTGATCTCGGCCTTGACGAGCGGTTCGAGGAACCGGTCGCGCTGCGCGCCGCTGGCGTGCTTGTGCAGCATCAGCGAGTCCTGCAGCGTGTAGGTGCCGAGCGCGAGCTGGCCGTACTCGCTGCGCCCCTGGACCTCGTTGACGTAGACGTAGTCGAGGAAGGGGAGCCCGCCGCCGCCCAGCTCCTTCGGATGCCCGAGCGCCCACAGGCCCTCCGCCTTGGCCTCCCGCTGCAGCCCGGCGAGCAGCTCGTCCGCCTCGCCGCCCCCCGCGCGCAGCACCGGCTCGGCGGGCTCGACGCGCTCGGTCATGAAGGCGTGGACGGCGTCGCGCAGCGGGCGGACGGACGCGGGCACTTCGAAGCTCATGATCCCTCCCAGGTCACCAGAATCGCATTCTGTCGCGGACCGGGGACGGGTGCGCAAGGGCCGCCGGGCGGAAATCCGCGCGGGGCGGGGGGGGGGCGGGGGGCGGGGGGGGGGCGGGGCCGGCGCGCCGGGCGGGGGCGGGGGCGCCGGACGCACGAAGTACCCGTCGCCGCGCCCGTGTCCCGCGGGAAGGCGGCGCCCGCCGGTGACGAGCTTCGCGCCCTCCTCCTCGCCGGGTGCGGATCGGTCCGCCGGGCGGGGTCAGGTCGCGGCGCTGAGGTCCAGCTCCTTGACCTTCGCGTCGCCCTCGTCGGCGAAGTAGTCGTCCGCGCGGGTCGCGTCCGCGCCGTCCGCCAGCTTCGCCGCCCGGCAGACGACCGTGCCGATGGCCGCGACCGCGACGTTGACGGCCAGCGCCAGGATGCCGGCGTAGATCGTCATCTTCGTGTCGAAGCCGAGGTCGCTCAGCGAGTACGCCGAGCCGCCGAAGTGCTCCTTGCCCTTCGCCGGGTTCGGGATCTGGTACAGCATCCACAGGCCCGCGATCATGCCGCCGGCCCAGCCGGCGATGAGCGCGCCGCGGTGGAACCAGCGCGTCATCAGGCCGAGCCCCACCGACGGGAGCGTCTGCAGGATGATGACGCCGCCGATGAGCTGCAGGTCGATGGAGAACTGCGGGTCCAGCGCCAGGATGCACGCCACCGCGCCGGCCTTGACGATCAGCGAGACGAGCTTGCTGACCGTCGCCTCCTGCTTCTCGGTGGCGTCCCGGTTCAGGTACTCCTTGTAGATGTTGCGGGTGAACAGGTTCGCCGCCGCGATCGACATGATCGCCGCCGGGACGAGCGCGCCGATGCCGACGGCCGCGAACGCCACCCCGGCGAACCAGTCCGGGAACATGTGGTCGAACAGCACCGGGACGGCGGTGTTGGCGTCCGGCTTGCCGTCGGTGACGATCGGCTTCACGCCCGCCGCGATCGCCATGTAGCCGAGCAGCGCGATCAGGCCGAGCACGAAGCTGTAGGCGGGCAGCGCCGCCATGTTCCGCTTGATCACGTTGCGGTTCCGGCTGGCCAGCACGCCGGTGACGCTGTGCGGGTAGAGGAACAGCGCCATCGCCGAGCCGAGCGCGAGCATCGCGTAGTTCAGCTGGCCGCTGCCGGCGATCGTGATGCCGTCGCCGGGCGCGGGCGTCGCGTCGAACTTGGCCTTCGCCGAGTCGAAGATGTCGCCCCAGCCGCCGAGCTTGGCCGGGATGTACAGCACCGCGACGATGATGACCAGGTAGATCAGCACGTCCTTGACGAACGCGATCAGCGCCGGTGCGCGCAGCCCGGACTGGTAGGTGTAGGCCGCGAGGATCACGAACGCGATGATGAGCGGCCAGTGGCCGTTCACGCCCATCGCCTTCAGCACGGCCTCGATGCCGACGAGCTGCAGCGCGATGTAGGGCATCGTGGCGACGATGCCGGTGATCGCCACCAGCAGCGCCAGCGTCGGCGAGCCGAACCGGGCCCGGACGAAGTCGGCCGGCGTCACGAAGCCGTGCACGTGCGACACCGACCAGAGCCGGATGAGGAACAGGAACACGAGCGGGTACACGATGATCGTGTACGGGACGGCGAAGAAGCCCGCCGCGCCCGCCCCGAACACCAGCGCCGGGACGGCCACGAACGTGTAGGCGGTGTAGAGGTCGCCGCCGACGAGGAACCAGGTGATCCAGCTGCCGAAGCTGCGGCCGCCGAGGCCCCACTCGTCCAGGCTGTGCATGGTGTCGGGGCGCCGCCACCGGGCGGCGACGAAGCCCATCCCGCTGACCAGCAGGAAGAGCACGGTGAATACGACGATTTCGGTGATGTGGTCGCTCGCCATCGCTCAGCCTCGATTCTTGGTCATCTGGTAGACGACGACCGTGCAGACGACGCCGAGCGGGATGAAGGAGAGCTGGATCCAGTAGAAGGCGGGGAAGCCGGCCAGCCGCGGCGAGTCGCTGTTGAACAGGAACGTCAGCAGCGGGACCACGATGGGGACGAGCAGCAGCCAGTACCAGGCGCTCCGGTCGGAGCGTGCGGCGGGCGGCGGTTCCGTCGAGGCCGGTTCCTTCGGGTTGTCGGGAGTCAAGGGGGAGTCCTCCTCGTCGTGCGTCGCGCACGGCCCCGCGTCCGGATCGCGAAACGGGGACCGTGCCCGGTCAAGCAGCCGGGTGAGACTACACGCCCGACGATCACGGCGTGATCTCGGTCACGGCACGACTCGGGTGGATCGTTCCAGGCGGCGAGGAGCAGGTCAGGGCCAGGCTGGGACGCCGGGGGGACGGTCAGACGGTCCGCTCGGCGGCGGTCTTCGGCTCGTGCCGGACGTCGGTCGGCAGGTTCAGCTCCCGCGTCCACGCCGCGAACTCGACCAGGATGCCGTCCGGGTCCTTGAAGTAGACGGAGCGGACGAACACGCCCTCGTGGTTCTCCGGCGCGACGCCGAACTCGCTGTCGTCGTGGTTGAGCAGGACGCCGACGTCGATGCCCTTGGCGATCAGGCGGTCGCGGTACTCCTCGATGCGCTCGGGCGGCACGTCGAAGGCGATGTGGTTCATCGAGCCGACGGCCGACAGCAGCTCGCCCCGGTCGGGCAGGTACTTCGGCGCCGACACTCCGGGGACCGGGCCGGGCGCGTCCGGGAACCAGAAGAACGCGAGCGCGTTGCCCCCGCCGCAGTCGAAGAAGAAGTGCTGGCCCCAGCCCATCGGCAGCTCGATGGTCTTGATCAGCGGCATGCCGAGCACGCCCTCGTAGAAGTCCACCGTCCGCTTCATGTCGCTGCAGACGAGCGCCAGGTGGTTGACCCCGCGCAGTTCGAACTCGGTGTTCTTCCTGGTCATGGCCGCCGCTCCGGTGATGTAAGCAGTCCCTTGCGCCGGGGTCCATGGTAGCCTCGCCGCATGCGAACCGCAGCCGCCCGGTGGTGGTGGCGCCGCTGAGGCGGCGCCGGTTCGTGCATGCTCTAGACCAGGCGACCGCCCTCACCGGCGGTCGTTTTTCCATGCGCGCCGCCCGGCCGAGGGCCCGACACGAGGGGCCACCGCGGTGGAGACCGTCTCACAGCAGCCGCTGACCAGCGAGTTCGTCACGGCCGGGGGGGTACGGGTGACCCGTACCGCCGTCCCGGTCGACCCCGAGCGCAAGTCCGGCGTGCTGAACGCCCTCGTCGCCGCCGTGGGCGAGCGGCGCGGCGGCGTGCTCAGCTCCGGCATGGAGTATCCGGGCCGCTACAGCCGCTGGCACATGGCCTACGTCGACCCCTGCCTGGAGATCGTCGCGCGCGGCCGCGCGGTCGCCGTGCGCGCCCTCAACGACCGCGGCCGGGTCGTGCTGCCCGCCGTCGCCGCCGTCCTGCGGGACGCCGGCGAGGTCCGGGCGGACGAGGCGGACCGGTTCGAGGTGTTCGTTCCGCCGGGGGAGGAGTTCTTCGCGGAGGAGGAGCGCAGCCGCCAGCCGACCGTCTTCACCGCCCTGCGCGCCGTCGTCGGCCTGTTCGGCTGCGACGACCCGCACCTCGGCCTGTACGGGGCGTTCGGCTACGACCTGTCGCTGCAGTTCGAGCCGCTGCGGACCCGGCTGGAGCGGCCGGCCGACCAGCGCGACCTCGTGCTGCACCTCGCCGACGAGATGGTCGTCGTGGACCGCAAGCGCGAGACCTCCCACCGCATCTCCTACGACTTCGAGATCGGCTCGCCCGGCGGGCGGGACGCTCCGCGCAGCACGGCGGGGCTGCCGCGGCGGACCGAGCCGACGCCCGCCCCGGCGCCGCCGGCCGAGCTGCCGCCGCAGCCGGTCCCGGGCGCGTACGCGCGGATGGTGCGGGACGCCAAGGAGAAGTTCGTCCGCGGCGACCTGTTCGAGGTCACGCCCGGCCACGCGATGTACGCGCGGTGCGACTCGCCCGCCGCGTTCTTCGAGCGGCTGCGCGAGACCAACCCGGCCCCGTACGAGTTCATGTTCAACCTGGGCGACGGCGAGTACCTGGTCGGCGCGTCGCCGGAGATGTTCGTCCGGGTCACCGGCGACCGCGTGGAGACCTGCCCGATCGCCGGGACGATCAGGCGCGGCGCGGACGCGCTGGAGGACGCCGAGCAGATCCGCACGATCCTGTCGTCCGCCAAGGACGAGTCCGAGCTGACCATGTGCACCGACGTCGACCGCAACGACAAGTCGCGGATCTGCGTGCCGGGCAGCGTGCGGGTCCTCGGCCGCCGGCAGATCGAGATCTACTCCCGGCTGATCCACACCGTCGACCACATCGAGGGCCGGCTCCGCCCCGGCTTCGACGCGCTCGACGCGTTCCTCACCCACATGTGGGCGGTCACCGTCACCGGCGCGCCGAAGACGTGGGCGATGCAGTTCATCGAGGACCACGAGGACTCGCCGCGCCGCTGGTACGGCGGTGCGGTCGGCTGCATCGGCTTCGACGGGTCGATGAACACCGGCCTGACGCTGCGGACCGCGCAGATCCGCGACGGCGTGGCGACCGTGCGGGCGGGGGCGACGCTGCTCTACGACTCCGACCCCGACGAGGAGGAGCGCGAGACGCACCTCAAGGCCAGCGCCCTGCTCGGCGCGCTCGCCGCGTCCCAGCGCGGCGCGGGCGGGACCGAGCCCGCGCAGGCGCCGCGGGCGCCGCGGCCGGGGGAGGGCCTCAAGGTGCTGCTCGTCGACCATGAGGACTCGTTCGTCAACACGCTCGCCGACTACTTCCGGCAGCACGGCGCGAGCGTGGTCACGCTGCGGCACGGGTTCCCGGCGCGGATGCTGGACGAGCACGCCCCCGACCTGGTGGTGCTGTCGCCCGGACCGGGCCGTCCGGACGACTTCGGCACCCGCGCGCTGCTGGACGCCCTCGCCGAACGGGACCTCCCCGTGTTCGGCGTGTGCCTCGGCCTGCAGGCGATGGTGGAGCACGCGGGCGGCGAGCTGGCGCTGCTGCCCGAGCCGTCGCACGGCAAGCCGGGCCGGGTGAAGGTCACGGGCGGCGGGCTGTTCGAGGGGCTCCCGGACGAGTTCACCGCGGCGCGCTACCACTCGCTGCACGCGACGCCGGACCGGGTGAAGGGCTTCCAGGTGACCGCGCTGACCGGCGACGTCGTGATGGCCATCGAGGCCCCGGAGCGGCGGCGCTGGGCCGTCCAGTTCCACCCGGAGTCGATCCTCACCGCGGCGGGCGGCGCCGGGCGCCGGATCGTCGCCAACGTGCTCCGGCTGAGCCGTCCGCGTGCCTGAGCCATTCCGGACGCCGAGCGGTTCTACTTCCGAAGCACGAGGAGCGGGTGCGCGGAACCGGCCCTGAGACCGATGCCCCGGCCCCGGCCGGGGCGGAAGACTTGGTCCCGGCCACACCGCGCCGTGGCAATCGCGACGCGGTGACCGCCGTTATCCCAGGCGGGGAAGGAGCACCGTCTCCTTCCCCGCCCATAACGGAGATTTCGGTCACCCGTAACATCATTCCGGTTTCTTGGCATCCTGCGGGGGGACGCCGGGGGCCATGATGACAATCCTGTGGCTCATCGCGGTGATCCTGGTGATCGCCGGCATCTACGTCATTCTCGCCCGGCGCGATCTCCTCTGGGGCATCGTCCTCATCGTCGTCGGACTCCTCGTCGGCCCCGGCGGGGTGAGCATCTTCACCTGACCCGACCCCACCAACCCCCGAGAACGCGGCGGGGACGGAAACCCTGACGTGAACTGTCAGGTTTCGGTGCCAGCATCGTCCCCATGAGCCGTGCACTGACAGGAAAGACCGCACTGGTCGCGGGCGGCACACGCGGCGCGGGCCGCGGCATCGCCGCCGAGCTCGGCGCCGCGGGCGCGACCGTGTACGTGACGGGACGGTCCACCCGGTCGCAGCGATCGGAGATGGGCCGTCCCGAGACCATCGAGGAGACCGCCGAACTGGTGACGGCGGCGGGCGGCGAGGGCATCGCCGTCCGGGTCGACCACCTGGACCCCGGCCAGGTCGCCGCGCTCGTGCGCCGCATCGACGCCGAACGCGGCCGGCTGGACGTCCTCGTCAACGACGTCTGGGGCTCCGACCACCTCTTCCAGTTCGGGAAGCGGCTGTGGGAGCAGTCCCTGGAGGACGGCCTGCGCATGTTCCGGCTGGCCCTCGACACCCACGCGATCACCAGCCACTGCGCGCTGCCGCTGCTGATCCGCGAGCCGGGCGGGCTCGTCGTCGAGATGACCGACGGCACCGCCGAGTACAACGCGAAGTACCGCCGGGAGTGCGGCTACTTCTTCGACATCGTCAAGAACGCCGTGATCCGGATGGCGCTCGCCCAGGCCGAGGAGATCGCGCCGTACGGGGCGGCCGCCGTCGCGCTGACGCCGGGATGGCTGCGCTCGGAGGCGATGCTGGAGCACTTCGGCGTCACCGAGGCCGACTGGCGGGACGGGGCCGCCAAGGATCCGCACTTCGCCATGGCCGAGTCGCCCGCCTTCGTCGGCCGCGCCGTCGCGGCGCTCGCCGCCGACCCGGACCGGGCCCGCTGGAACGGGCGCTCCCTGTCCAGCGGCGGGCTCGCCCAGGTCTACGGCTTCACCGACACCGACGGCAGCCGCCCCGACATGTGGCGCTACCTGGCGGAGGTCGTGCACGCGGACCGCCCGGCCGACACCACCGGGTACCGGTAGCGGCCCGCCCGCGGGCGGCGGGGCCGCTCAGCCGGGCCGCCGGTAGAGCTCCGCCATGCGGGCGGCGCTGTCCGCCATCCGCGCGCGCAGCTCGGGCGGGGCGAGGACCTCGGCCTCCGCGCCGAGCCGCAGCAGCTCCGACGCCGCGACGGGCACCGACTCGATCGGCAGCGTCGTCACCACCCAGCCGCGCTCGTCGGGCTCCCCGGCGTCCGCGGCCGCCCGGCGGGCCGCGTGCGGCTCGACCGCGTACCGCAGCAGCCGCATCCCGGCGGGGGAGAGCCGCACCGTCGCCTCCTCGCGCAGCATCGAGCGGACGAACGCCGCCGCCGCCGCGCGCCAGTGCGCGGCGAGGTCGAACCCCTCGTCCCGGTCGAAGACCCCGCCGTCCGGCCGGACGGCGGCGACGCGGTCCGCGCGGTAGGTGCGGAAGCTGCCGGAGACCCGCGCGACCAGGTACCAGACGCCGTTCTTCAGGACGAGCGCGTACGGCTCGGCCGTGCGCACGACCTCGGCGTCCCCGCGGCGGTAGCGCAGCTCGACGGTCTCGTCCTGCCACACCGCGCGGGCCAGCTCGCGCAGCAGCGGCGGCGGCCCGGCCTCGCCGAACCAGCCCGGCGCGTCCAGCAGGAACCGCCGGCTCGCCCGCGCGGGCGCGTCCCGCAACTCGGCGGGCAGCGCGGCGAGGACCTTCAGCTCCGCGGACGCCAGCGCCCCGGCGCGCCCCATGTCCCCGGCCGGGCCCGGCAGCCCGGACAGGAACAGCGCCTCGGCCTCCTCGCGGGTGAGGCCGGTCAGCCGCGTCCGGTAGCCGCCGACCAGGCGGTACCCGCCGCCGCGGCCCTGGTCCGCGTAGACCGGGACGCCGGCCGCCGACAGCGCCTCCATGTCCCGGTACACGGTGCGCTCCGAGACCTCCAGCTCGCGGGCCAGCTCGCCCGCCGTCATCGCCTCCCGCGACTGCAGGAGGAGCACCATGGAGATCAGCCGGGCCGCGCGCATGGACCCATCCTGCCGCCCGTTCCTGACGTTTTCACGTTAGATTCGGCGTCTTTGCCTGTCATGACGGGCGCGGCGGCTGTTAGCTTCGCGGGCGTGCCTACCGAAACCACATCCATCCACGCGTTCATCGACGCCCTCCCGAAGGTCGAGCTGCACGTCCACCTCGTCGGCTCCGCTTCCGTCCCCACCGTGCTCGAGCTTGCCCGCCGCCACCCGGACGGGCCCGTCCCCGTGGACGAGCGCGAGCTGCGCGCCTTCTACGAGTTCCGCGACTTCCCCCACTTCGCCGAGGTGTACGAGGCGGTGTCCAGCCTCGTCCGGACCCCGGAGGACGTCGGCACGCTCGTGTTCGGCGTCGCCCGCGACCTCGCCGCGCAGAACGTCCGGTACGTCGAGCTGACCGTCACCCCGTACACCCACCAGCGGGCCGGGATGCCGATGCCGGCGATCACCGAGGCCCTCGACCACGCCGTGCGCGAGGCCCGCGACCGGCTCGGCATCCGCGTCGCCTACATCTTCGACATCCCCGGCGAGTTCGGCGCCGAGGGCGCGCGCGGCACCATCGACCACGCGCTCTCCCACCCGCCCGAGGCGCTCGTCGGGTTCGGGATCGGCGGCATCGAGCAGATGCGCCCGCCGCACCGGGACGCGTTCCGCGACGCGTTCGCCGCCGCCCGCGCCGCCGGGCTGCGCAGCCTCCCGCACGCCGGCGAGATGACCGGGCCGGAGACGATCTGGGAGGCCGTCGAGGGCCTCCGCGCGGAGCGGATCGGGCACGGCATCAGCTGCCTGGACGACCCGCGCCTCGTCGCGCACCTGCGCGAGACGCAGCTGCCCCTGGAGGTGTGCCCGACGTCCAACGTGTGCACCGGGCAGGTCCCCGGCCTGTCCGCCCACCCGATGCCGCGGATGCTGGAGGAGGGGCTGTTCGTCACGCTGAACAGCGACGACCCGCCGATGTTCAGCACGACGCTGACCGGCGAGTACCGCGTCGCCGCCGAGGTGTTCGGGCTCGGCCGCGAGGACCTCGCGGCGCTGGCCCGCAACGCCGTGGTCGCCTCGTCCCTGGACGAGCGGGACCGCAAGGCGATCATCGGCGACATCGACGCCCTGCTCTAGCCCCAGGCCATCCGGCGCCACGGGCTGTCCGGGTCCTCGGCGAGGATGCGGTGGCCGGCGAGGGAGCGCTCGTACCACTCGCCGAACTCCCCCTCGTCGAACCGCAGCATCCGGCCGAGGACGTACCCGGCGGAGAACGCCCCCCACGACGTGTACACCTGGTTGGCGCGGTACCCGGCCGCGAGGACGCACTTCTCGGCCTCCTCCGCGTCGCAGTACCCGGCGCCGAGTCCCCAGCGGGCCATGTTCACCGCGCGGCCGAAGTCGTACCCGTAGACGCTCTCGACCCGCCCGTCCGGCGGGAGCAGGCCGTCCGCGCGGAACCGCGCCTCGTACCGGCGGATCGTCCCGGACAGCTCGACGACCTCCCGGACGGTCTCCTCCGCGATGTCGTGCTCGCGGCACCAGGCGGCGATCGCGGCGCGCCACTCCCGCTCGCCCGCGCCCCGCTCGCGCCGGTCGAGCACCATCTGGATCGCCGGGTCGCTGTTGCGCGCGTCGAGCAGCGCGTCCATCTGCTCCCGCCAGCCCGCCGCGTCGGTGACGCCCCAGTCCCGCTCCAGCAGCTCCCCGTCGCCGGGTCCGCCGGCGAGGGCGTTCCAGGCGGTCCCGTTCCCGACGGCCAGGTGCGCGCCGACCGCGAGCGCCGCCGCGAGCCGCCCCCACGACGCGCCGTCCGGGTCGGTGACGAGGACGTCGTAGTCGCGGTCGGGACGCCGCTCCGCGTCGGCCAGCAGCTTGGCGACCTGCCGGTGGTCCCCGCCGCCGGGCGGCATCTGCGCCAGCAGCTCGCGCAGCGGCCGCAGCGCCTCCCGCGGCCCCGCGTCCCTCAGGATGAGCCGGGCCGCGTGCACGCCGGCGGCGCCGGACCGCTTCGGGTCCCGCAGCGCCCCGAACGCCGACATCGCGGCCCAGGCGCGCCGCGCCGCCTCCCCGGTCCGCCCCGCCGCGGCCAGGACGTGCGCCGCCTGCGCGTCCAGCCCGGCCCGCACCTCGCCCGGCAGGGACGCGGCGCCCCGGTCGAGCGTGTCGAGGACCCGCTGCGCCTTCCCGACGTCCCCGGCCGCGGCGAGGGCCCGCGCGTACCTCGCCCGCAGCGCCGCCGCGGCCGGCCGGTCGCCGCGGGCCTCCGCGGCCCCGGCGGCCTCCGCGAACGCGGCCGCCGCCTCCGCGGGCCGCCCCTGCCGCTCGTACTTGCGCGCGCGCTCCACCAGAGCGCCGACATCCCCCTGAACCGCCATCTTCCCTCCGGCACGACCGTACCGGTCCCGCCGATCTCCGGCACGGCCCGCGCCAGGACGGGCGGCCGGAGATCTGCGCCGCCGCCGGTGCCGGGGCGAGCGAGCGGGGATGGTTTGCTATAGGACGAACGAATCGATGTAGGGGGATGCGAGAGTGAAGAGCGTCGAGCCCGAGGTGTTCCTCGTTGCGCGGCCCGAACTGGACTACGACGAGGTCGCCCGCTACCTGCGGGACGTGGGCGGGGAGAGCTGGCTGGAGCGGCTCGACCGCGGCGAGCTCGACGACGAGCTCAACGACCCGCAGAACCTGGCGGAGTTCGCCGGCCGGCTCTGCTACCGCTCCTGGGAGCCGGGCCTCAACCCCAACGTGACCAAGATCCGCACCGACTCGGGCCAGTACCTGCGGAACATCCTGCGCAGCCTGCACGGCTCGGTGCTGGAGCACGTCAGCTTCAGCTTCGTCCTGCACAATGTGAGCCGCGTGCTGACGCACGAACTCGTCCGGCACCGTCCCGGGGTGGCCATTTCGCAGGAGTCGCTCCGGTTCGTCCGGCTCCAGGACATCCCGTTCTGGTTTCCGGAGTGGGCCCGCGAGGACGCCGAGCTGATGAAGCGCGCCACCGCGATGCTGGAGCAGATGGAGGAGTTCCAGGGCTGGATGGCCGCCCACTTCGGCCTGGACGACGAGGGCGTGCCGTTCAAGGAGAAGAAGCACAAGACCTCGTTCATGCGCCGCTTCGCGCCCGAGGGCGTCGGCACCGGGCTGGTCTGGACGGCCAACGTCCGCACCCTGCGCCACACCCTGGAGAACCGCACCGCGCCGGGCGCCGAGGAGGAGATCCGCCTGCTCTTCGGCAAGATCGGAGAGGTGATGCGAAAGGAGGCCCCCGACCTCTTCGGGGACTACGTCGTCGAGGACGGCGCCTGGATCCCCGAGTGGCGGAAGGTCTGACCCTCACTCGTAGACGCTGAGCTCGATGAGGTTCCGGTCGGGATCGCGGACGTAGACGCTCGTGATGGGGCCGGCGGCGCCGGTGCGGCGCACCGGGCCCTCCTCGACGGGGACGCCGTGGCGCTCCAGGTCGGCGAGGGCCTCGTCGAGCGGCCCCGCGACGATCAGGCAGAGGTCGGCGCTGCCGGGGACCGGGTGCGCCGCCTTCGGCTCGAACTCCCGGCCGGCCTCGTGCAGGTTGATCTTGCCGGCGCCGTAGGCGAGGGCGCGGCGGCCCTCGCCGAAGGTCACCGCCTCCATGCCGAGCACGCGCGTGTAGAACCAGATCGCCGCGTCGATGTCCGCGACGGTGAGGACGAGGTGGTCGAGGCGGTCGATGCGCATGAGGCCACGGTAGACCGGTGCGCGCCGGGGGCTGGGCAACGGTGGGCGGCTGGGGAATTATTCGACGGTATGTCTGACATCACGATCCCCGTGGGAGCGCGGGAGCTGCCGGGGTACCTCGCCGTCCCCGAGGGCGAAGGGCCGTGGCCGGGCGTCGTCATCGTCTTCGAGGCGATGGGCGCGAACGCCGACATGCGGGCGCAGGCCGACCGGTTCGCCGCCGAGGGCTACCTCGCCGTCCTGCCGGACCTCTACAACGGAGCGCCGTGGGTGCGGTGCGTCGGCAAGGCGATGCGCGACATGCGGGCCCAGCGCGGCGCCGCCTACGACCACATCGAGGCCACGCGCGCGTGGCTCGCCGGGCGGGCCGACTGCACGGGGGACGTGGGCGTGTGCGGGTTCTGCATGGGCGGCGGGTTCGCGCTGGTCGCGGCGGCGAAGTACGACTTCAAGGCGGCGGCCGCCAACTACGGCATCCTGCCGCGGCGGCCGGAGGAGTCGCTGCGGGGCGCGTGCCCGATCGTCGGCAGCTACGGCGGCGCCGACCCCACGCTGCGCGGGGCCGCGGCCCGGCTGGAGCGCGCCCTCACGCGGGCCGGCGTCGAGCACGACGTGAAGGAGTACCCGGGGACCGGGCACGGCTTCCTGACCGGGCTCACCCCGCCGGCTCCGCTCGGCCCGGTCGCCAAGATCGTCTTCGGGCTGGGCAAGGGGCGGGAGAACGCGGCCGACGGCTGGGCGCGGATCTTCGCCTTCTTCGGCGAGCACCTCGCTAAAAAATCTACAACGTAAAGGCGCCGGCCGTGCTCAGGCCCTAAGCGCCTGGTCAGGCCCTGAGCACGGCCTGGGTCTGGGTCACCTGGGCGACGCGGCGGCCGGACTCGTCGTAGAGGTCGGTCTGGACGACGATCGATGTGCGGCCGGTGTGCAGCGGGCGCGCGACGCCGCGGACGCAGCCCTCCCTGACTCCGCGGAAGAAGTTCGTCTTGGACTCCAGGGTCGTGGTGGAGGTGTCCGGCGGGAGGTTGAGGAACGCGCACGCGGCGCCGAGGGTGTCGGCGAGGGCCATGAGGGCGCCGCCGTGCATCACGCCGCCGGCGGTGCAGCGCTCCGGGGCCCAGTCGAGCCGGCCGGTGACCTCCTCGGGACCGGCGGCGTCGATGCGGACGCCGAGCGCGCGGGCGAACGGCATCGCGTCGGTCAGCTGGTCGGGGGTGATCCCGGTGGTCATGGAGCCTCCTCGGTGGTCGTGTGCGGCCCACTCTCGCGGGCGGGGCCGCACGGCGTCCATTACCCCGGACGTAATCGCGCGCGTGACCGGCGGGCCGGTAGCGTCCGAGGCGTGACGACGGCGTTGAGTGATGTGCGGCCCATCGGGGAGCAGCTGCGGGCCTGGCGGCAGCGGCGGCGGCTGAGCCAGCTGGAGCTGGCCTCGGAGGCGGGCGTGTCGACCCGGCACCTCAGCTTCGTGGAGACGGGCCGGTCCGCGCCGAGCCGCGAGATGGTGCTGCGGCTCGCCGAGCACCTGGACGTGCCGCTGCGCGACCGCAACCTGCTGCTGGTGGCGGCCGGGTACGCGCCGGTGTTCGACGAGACGCCGATCGAGGAGCCGAAGATGGACGCGGTCCGCGCGGCGCTGAAGCAGGTGCTGGCCGGGCACGAGCCGTATCCGGCCGTGGTCGTGGACCGGTTCTGGAACCTCGTCGACGCCAACGCGGCCGCCGCGTTCTTCATGGAGGGCGCGCCGCCCGAGCTGCTGGAGCCGCCGCTGAACGTGCTCCGGCTGAGCATGCACCCGGACGGCATGGCGCGGAACATCCTGAACCTGGCCGAGTGGCGCGCCCACATGATCGACCGGGTGCGGCGGCACGTGGCGTTGACCGCGGACGCCGCGCTCGCGCAGCTCTACCGGGAGCTGCGCGGCTTCCCCGGGGACGTGGGGGAGGCGATGGCGCCGCCCGCGGGCCACGACGTGTTCGTCCCGCTGCGGATGCGGGTGGAGGGCCGGGAGCTGTCGTTCTTCAGCACGATCGCGACGTTCGGCACGCCGGTCGACATCACGGTCGCGGAGCTGGCGATCGAGTCGTTCTACCCGGCGGACGAGGCGACTAAGGAGTTCCTGCGGGAGCGCGCGGGCCGGTGACCGGGTCGCCGGCCGCGAGCAGGTCGTGGTGGATGTGCCGCGCCGGCACCCCGAGCCGCCGGAGAGCGGCGACGGTCCCGCGGACGAGCGGGCCGGGTCCGGCGACGTAGGCGGCGAGGCCGCCGGCGTCGCCGTCCAGGAGGGCGGGCAGGACGTCCGGCACGCGGCCGGCCGGCCCGCCGCTCCGCGGTGACCGCGACAGCACCGGGGTGACGGTGAGCCCGGGGCAGGCCGACTCCAGCAGCCGCAGGTCGGGCATGTCGTAGAGGCCGTCGGCGGCGCGGGCCGCGACCAGCAGGCGGACGGCGCGGCCGGCGGGGGCGGCCTCCTCGGCGAGGGCCTTCATGGGGGAGAGCCCGGTGCCGCCGCCGATCAGGAGCAGGTCGCGGTCCGGGTCGGGGTCGAGCGTCATCGCGCCCTCGGCGGGGCCGAGCAGCACGGTGTCGCCGGGAGCGGTGCCCCGGACCAGGGCGCCGCTCACCCAGCCGCCGGGACGCGCCCGGACGTGCAGGCGCAGCGTCCCGTCCGGCCGGGGCGCGTTCGCGATCGAGTAGGGGCGCCACACGCGGGGCCAGCGGGCGGTCTGCACGCCGACGTGCTGCCCGGCGGCGAACGGGAGCGGCCGCTCGGGGCGCAGCGTGAGCACGGCGAGGTCGGGGGCGCGGCGGTCGTGCGCGGTGACCTCGGCGGCCCACCAGGGCGGGGCGTGCTCGGCGTCCAGCTCGGCGGCGCCGGCCATGGTGCCGGCGGCGTGCCGGTAGGCGGCGGTCCAGGCGTCCTCGGCGCCGGGGGTCCACACGTCGGCGGCGTAGACGCGGAGCGTCGCGGTCAGCGCGGCGCCGACGGCGGCGTAGTGCTCGCGCAGCACCCCGTACTTGCGGTGGCCGCGCCCGAGCCGGCCGAGGTGCGCGTCGAGGTCGCCCGGGTCGTCCTGGCTCCACACGATCCGGACGAGCGCCTGGAAGAACCGGTCGTGCTGGTGGCCCATCGCGGGCGGGAAGAGGGCGCGCAGCTGCGGCTCGGCCGCGAAGAGGCGGCCGTAGAAGTAGCTCATCGCGCCCGCCGGGTCGGCTTCCAGCCGGGCGAAGCACTCCTTGACGACGCGGGGTTCCGGTGACATCTCTCGGCACGCTCCCAGCCCGTTCCCCGGCCAACGCGGGGGCCCGGCACCGGCGGTCGCGGCAGGTCGGGTGCCCGGCTTTGTGAGATTCTCTACTTCGATCCCGCGGGTCCTCAAGCGGGCCGGTGCGGACGGCCGGCGATCGATGCGCTGTGTGCTCGCCCGTGGATCCTGCGTGACCGGATGCCGCGCGAAAAGAGCACGCATACTGATCGGTACGGGTGCGGTGCGAGCGCCGGCCGTTGCCGAACGGGCCGGACGCGGAGGAAGAAACCACTCCCAGGTGGCAGATTTCATGATTCTTTGCCGCGCCCCGGCCGAGTGCCCGTCCCCGGGCGCCGGCCGGCGCGGCGGCGATCTCGCCGCTTCGGACTGCGCAGACCCGCCCCGTGAGGCAAGCTGGCCGGGAGAGAGGCCGGGGGCGGGGCGGCGCGAGGGGGCGGGTGAGGCACCATGAGGTGCCGCGGAAACGGACAGATCACCCCTATTGGCAGCCGTCCTGTGGCCAGTGCTCAGCACGAGGGGGAGACACTCACATGTCAGAGGCCGTCCGCGGGGCTCCGGGCCCCGCCGCCGGTGCCGGCGCGCCGCCGCTCATCGGCATCACCACCTACCTGGAGCCGGCCCGCTGGGGGGTCTGGGTGCGCGAGGCCGCGCTCCTTCCGGCGCCGTACGCGCGCGCGGTCGAGCGGGCCGGCGGCGTGCCGGTGCTGCTGCCGCCGGCCGCGACGCTGCGCGGGGTGGACGCGCTGGTCGAGCGGCTGGACGGCATCGTCCTCTCCGGCGGCGGCGACCTCGACCCGGGCCTGTACGGCGCGGCCCGGCACCACGAGACCGGGCCGCCGCAGCCGCAGCGGGACCGGTTCGAGCTGGCGCTGGCCCGCGCGGTCGTGGCGGCGGACGTGCCGTTCCTGGCGATCTGCCGGGGGATGCAGGTGCTGAACGTCGCGCGGGGCGGCGCCCTCGTCCAGCACCTGCCGGAGGCGGTGGGCCACAGGGGGCACGCGCCGGAGACCGGCATCGTCGGCTCGCACCCGGTGCGGATCGCCGCGACCAGCCTGGTCGGCAAGATCCTCGGCGAGGCGGCCGACGTCCCGGCGTACCACCACCAGGCGGTCGGGCGGCTCGGCAAGGGCCTGTCGGCGGTGGCCTGGGCCGAGGACCAGGTGGTGGAGGCCGTCGAGCTGCAGGGCCACCGCTTCGGCCTCGCCGTCCAGTGGCATCCCGAGGAGGGCGACGACCCGCGCCTGTTCGAGGCCCTGGTCGCGGAGGCCGCGGGCCGCTGAGCCTGGATTGACGGGCCGGATCCGGGGAAGGCGGTCTGCTGGAACCCGCCGCCCGCCCCCGGAGCCGCCCGCATGCCCCTCCACCCGCAGACCGCGCGCTTCCTGGAGCTGCTCGCCGCCTGGACGGCGCCGCCGGGGGAGGCGGCGCGGCCCTCGATCGCGGAGATGCGGGCGCGGATCGGCGCGGCGTTCCCGGTCGTGCGGCGGGAGCTTCCGGTGGTGCGCGACCTGGAGGTGCGCGGCCCCGGCGGCCCGGTGCCGGTGCGGCTGTACCGCCCGCAGCGGCCCGAGCGGGGGCCGCTGCCCGCGGTCGTCTACCTGCACGGCGGCGGGTGGGTGCTCGGCGGCATCGAGAACGTGGACGCCGCGTGCCGCGACCTGGCGGCCGCCGCCGGATGCGCGGTCCTGAACGTGGGGTACCGGCTGGCCCCGGAGCACCCGTTCCCGGCCGCCGTGGACGACGCGTGGGCCGCCGTCGCGTCCGCGGTGCGGGAGCCGGACCGCTACGGCGTCGACCCCGGCGCCGTGGCGGTGGCCGGGGACAGCGCCGGCGGGAACCTCGCCGCGGCCGCCGCGCTGCTGGCCCGGGACCGCGGGCTGCCGCTCGCCCACCAGCTGCTCGTCTACCCGGTGACCGACACGGCGATGGACACCCCGAGCTGGCGGGAGTACGGCACCGGGTACGGGCTGGACGCGGGCACGCTCGCGCAGTTCATGGACCTGTACCGGGGCGGCGCCGACCCGTCGGACTTCCGGCTCGCGCCGCTGCGCGCCCCCGGCCTGGCGGGCGTCGCGCCCGCCACCGTCATCACCGCCGAGTACGACATCCTGCGCGACGAGGCCGAGGCGTACGCGCACCGGCTCGCCGAGGCGGGGGTGCCGGTGGAGCTGCGCCGCTACGACGGCGTCGTGCACTCCTTCTTCCTGCTGCCGGAGATCTTCGACGCCGGCGCCGAGGCGATGGAGTTCGCCGCCCGGCGGCTGCGCTCGGCGTTCGGCGGCCGGGAGCGCCCGCCCGAGGTCGCGTGAGGCGCGGTCAGCCGAAGCGCTCGGCGAGGGCGCTCAGGCCGGTGGCGTAGATGCCCTCCGCGAGGGTCTTGGTCATCGCCTCCTCGTCGCCGGCGTCGGCGGAGAAGTCGGCCCACCACTCGACGAACGCCTGGCCGGTCGCGGTGACCGGCGCGACGCGCAGGCGGCCGCGGGCGCCGCGCACCGGCAGCGGGCTCTCCACGATCTCGTAGGAGTAGCCGCGGCCGGCGTCGTCCAGCGAGATGAGGCGCTCGCGGAACACCGAGTCGCCGGGGCCGATCAGCCGGCGGACGCAGCCCACGCGGTCGCCGGGCCCGCCGTCCTCGATCACGCCGGTCTGCACGCCCGGCATCCACTCGGCGAGGTTGCCGAAGTCCCGCAGGTAGGACCACACCTCGTCGGCGGTGGCATCGAGCACGGCGCTGGCGTACGACCGGGGCATGGACACTCCTCGCTGCGGGGGCCGGTGACCCCTCATGCTCGCGCGCCCGGTGCGGCCGGGGCAACGGGTCGACCGCCCGGAATCCGATTCGGAATGATCGGGGCATGCCGCCCGCGGCCTCCGGCTCCCGGAGACCGGCCGCCGGAGGTCGGCCGGAGAGCGGGCTAGTACGACTTGGGCAGCCCCAGCTCGTGCTGCGCGATGTGCGCGAGGACCAGCTCTTCGGCGACCGGGATGTTCTTGCCGATGCGGGCGTCGCGGAACATCCGGGCGATCGGGTACTCCATCGAGTACGCCATGCCGCCGTAGGTCTGGAAGGCGCGGTCGGCCGCCTGCCAGGCCGCGTCCGCCGCGGTCAGCTTGGCGATGTTGGCCTCCGAGCCGCAGGGGCGGCCCCGGTCCCACAGCCAGGCGGCCTTGTAGGTCATCAGCCGGGCCAGCTCCAGCTGCGCCTTGGCCTTGGCGAGCGGGAACGCGATGGCCTGGTTCGCCCCGATCGGCTTGCCGAACGGCGCCCGGCCGGCGGCGTACTCGCGGGCGAGCCTCAGCACGAGGCCGCCGGAGCCGACGCCGCCCGCCGCGGCCAGGATCCGCTCGGGGTTCAGGATGTCCCACAGGACGAGGAAGCCCTGGTCGGCCTCGCCGAGGACGCGGTCGGCCGGGACGCGCACCTCGTCCAGGAACACCATGCTGGACGCGACGGTGTTCGTGCCGAGCTTCGGGATCGGCCGGTAGGTGAGCGTCCCCTCGGCGACGGCCTCCGCGACGTCCACCAGCAGGACGGTGAAGCCGGACGTGCGGGGCCGCGCCTCGGCCGCCGGGATCGTCCGGGTCACCAGCACCAGGAAGTCGGCCCGCTCGACGCCGGAGATCCAGATCTTCTGCCCGCTGACCAGGAAGTGGTCGCCGTCGCGGCGCGCGTGGGTGGAGATTTCGATGGCGTTGCTGCCGGCGTCCGGCTCGGTGATCGCGAAGCAGGTCTCGATCTCCCCGGACGCGATCTTCGGCAGGAACTCGCGCCGCTGCTCCGCGGTCCCGTGCCGGGTGATGGTGAGCCCGCCGAACGCGGGCGTGAGCAGGTACATGAACGACGCGGCGCCGCCCGCGCCGCCCTCGGCCAGCGCCTCCAGGGCGACCGCCAGCTCCAGCAGGCCCTGGCCCCCGCCGCCGTGCTCCTCCGGGATCGCCAGCGCGTGCCAGCCGCCCTGGACCAGCTCCCGCCAGACCTCCTCCGGCCAGCGCTTGTCCGCGTCGCACCGGCTCCAGTACTCCTGGTCGTACTTCCCGGCGATCGCCAGCACGCCCTCGCGCACCGCCGCCGCGCTCTCCGGCAGGTCGAAGTCCACCGCGCCTCCCTCAATCCGCGTGCGCACCACCGTAGCCGATTTCAGTAAGTGTCCACTGACGCGGGTGCCGTCATTGAAGGCCGCCCTGCCGGGTAGGCGAGCGGACGTACCGCGACACGGGAGGGGGTGGCCATGCGGCCCCGCGACAGGTGGATGCTGGCCGGCGGACGGTGGAGCCAGGGCACCGGGCAGGACGTGTTCTCGGTGGCCGACCCGGCGACCGGCGAGCCGCTGGGGGTGGCGGCCGTGTCCACGCCGGCGGACGCGGCCGCGGCGATGGCGGCGGCGCGCGGCGCGGCGCCCGGCTGGGCGGCCGCCCCGGCGGCCGAGCGGAGCGCGGCCCTGCGCGCCGCGGCCCGGGCGGTCGAGGAGCGGGTGGACGAGCTGGCCGCGCTGGTGACCGCGGAGATGGGCAAGCCGTCCGGCGACGCGCTCGGCGGCGTCGAGGCCGGGATCGGGACGCTGCGCCAGTACGCCGAGCTGGGCGCCCTGCACGGGTGCCGCAGCCTGCAGGGCGGCCGGGACGCCTGCGACTTCATGGTCCGCGAGCCGCGCGGCGTCGTCGCCGTGATCACGCCGTGGAACGACCCGGTCGCGATCGCCTGCGGCCTGATCGGCGCGGCCGTGGTCACCGGCAACACCGTCGTGCACAAGCCGTCCGAGCGGACCCCGCACACCGGCGCGATGCTCACCGAGCTGCTCGCCGGGCGCCTGCCCGACGGCGTCCTGAACATGGTCACCGGCGGCGGCGAGGTGGGCGAGGTCCTCGCCGGCCACCCCGGCGCCGACGTCGTCGCGCACGTCGGCTCCACGGCCGCGGGGCGGCGCGTCGCCGAACTCGCCCTGCGCACCGGCGCGAAGACCCTGCTGGAGAACGGCGGCTCCGACCCGCTGATCGTGGACGCCGGCGTCGACCCCTCCTGGGCGGCCGGGCAGGCGGCGATCGGCTGCTTCGCCGACGCCGGGCAGATCTGCACCTCGGTGGAACGGGTGTACGTCCACGAGGACGTGGCCGAGCCGTTCCTCGACGCCCTCGTGGACCGCGCCCGCGGCATGCGCATGGGGCCGGGCGCCGACGTGTCCACCGAACTCGGCCCGCTCGTCGACGAGCGCCACCGCGCGCACGTCCACCAGCAGGTCGAGAAGGCGATCGCGGACGGCGCCCGCCCCCTCGCCGGCGCGCGGGTCCCCGAGGGCCCCGGCGCGTTCTACCCGGCCACGGTCCTGGCCGGCTGCGCCGACCACATGCCGATCATGGCCGAGGAGGTCTTCGGGCCGGTCGCGGCCGTGCGCACCGTGCCGTCGTTCGACCAGGCCCTGGACGCCGCGCGGCGCTCCCGCTACGGCCTCGCCGCGACCGTCCTCACCCGCGACATGGCGCACGCGCAGGCGGCCTGGCGCACCCTGAACACCGGCACCGTGAAGATCAACGCGGTGTTCGGCGGCGCCCCCGGCGGCGCCGCCGCCCCGCGCCGCGCCAGCGGCCACGGCTTCGGCCACGGGCCCGAGCTCCTGGACGAGATGACGTGCGTGAAGGTCGTCCATCTGCAGACCGCGATCCCCTGACCGCCGCCGCGGCGGCAGCGAGCCGCGGTGCACCCATCGCGACGACCGCGCCCGGGGTCAGACGTCCGGGCCGGTGGTCTTCGCGGGGACCGACAGGTAGCGGGTCACCAGGCGGGCCACGAAGTGCGCGAACGCCTCCGGCGGGCCGGAGGGCAGCATGATGTGGCTCATCGTGAGCCGCACCGCCGCGTCGGCGACCTCGGTGAGCGCGTCGCGGTCCAGGTGCGGCCACTGCCGCAGCGCGTGCTCGGCGATGCGGGCGCTGGCGGTGAACAGCACCGGCTCGGCCTGCGTGGTGAGCAGCGGCAGCATCTCGTCGCCGCCCGCGCCGGTGAGCACCGCCTTCTTCAGCTGGTCGTCCGCCGACGTCTCCAGCGTGTACGTGACCGCGGCGACCACGGCGGAGTACACGTCCTCGTGCTCGGACAGCACCGCGTCGATGCCGTCGAGGTAGCGCTCGTTGTCGCGGACCACGACCGCCTGCGCCAGGCCCCACTTGTCGCCGAACTCGTTGTAGACGGTCTGCCGGCTCACCCCGGCGGCCTCCGCCACGTCCCGCATGCGGACGGCCCGGTAGCCGCGCTCCACCAGCAGGTCGGCGGCGGCGTCCAGCAGTGACTCGCGCACGGAACGTCCGGCGGTGCCCATCAGTCGTCGTTCCTCCGGGGCTGGTCGGGGCTCCCATTATCGCCCGCCGCCCGGCGGCGCGGCCATCACACCGCGGCGCCGCCGCGGTCGAGCAGGTGGGCGAGCGGGAGCGTGGCCGCGCCGACGGCGACGGCCTCGGGGCCGAGGTGGCACGGCTCGATCACGGTCTGCGCGAACGGCTGGCGCAGCGCGTACGCGGCGGTGGACTCGATGACGCGGTCCAGCATCCGGCCGCCGATCAGCAGCCCCGCCCAGCCGCCGATGATGATCTTCTCGGGGCTGAACAGGTTGACCAGGTCGGCGATGCCCGCGCCCAGGTACTCGGCGATGTCGTCGCGCAGGGCCGCGGCGGCCTCGGACGGGTCGGCGAGCAGCGCGGCGAGGGCCTCCTCCTCGTCGGTCCCGGCCGGGCCGCCCGCCGCCCGGTAGCGCTCCAGCAGCGCGGTCGCGCCGACGTAGGACTCCAGGCAGCCGCGCGACCCGCAGCGGCACCGCGCGCCGCCGACCCGCACGGTCGTGTGGCCCCACTCGCCGGCGCTGCCGGCCGCGCCCCGGTACGGCGAGCCGTCGATCATGACGGCGGCGCCGACGCCGGAGCCGATGAGGGCGACGACGGCGTTGCGGTTGCCGCGGCCGGCGCCGAACCACATCTCGGCCTGCCCGAGCGAGGTGGCGCCGTTGTCGATGAACAGCGGCAGGTCGGTGCCCGCGCGCAGCATCCGCTCCAGCGGCACGGCCTCCCAGCCGACGGTCTGGCAGTGCACGACCGCCTCCGGGCCGTGCTCGATGACCCCGGGGACCCCCACCCCGACGCCGATGATGGACGCCGGGTCGACCGACGCGCCCTCGATGACGGCGGGCAGCCCGGCCAGGATGTGCCGGACGACGGCGCGCTCGTCGTGCCCGCCGTCCCCGAGCGGGAAGTCGGCCTTGGCGAGCTGGGTCAGCTCCAGGTCGAACAGCTCGACCATCACCCGTGTCTCGCCGACGTCCACGCCGATGAGATGGCCGTAACCGGCCGCCGTCTTCAGCAGCACCCGCGGGCGGCCCCCGTCGGACTCGACGCTGCCCGCCTCCACGACGAGCCCGGCGTCGATCAGCTCGGTGACGACGTTGCTGACCGAGGCGGGGCTGAGGCCGGTCTCCCTGGCCAGGTCCTGGCGGCTGAGCGGCCCGTCGAAGTACAGCCGCCGCAGCAGCACCGACCGGTTGGTGCGGCGCAGGTCGCGCACGGTCCTCCGGCGCCGTTCCGGCATCGGGCCCCCTTCTCCCGCGGCCGCCGCGCGGCCGCGTCCCCCGAGTTCTCAGGTCTTGACCGGACCATTATGTCACTGCTTAGATCACGACGTGAAATAAGGTGTGATCTAACTCTCCGAGTGATCCCGCCTCACTCCGGATCGGAAGGCCGAGCCGATGCGTCATACCCCATTCGCAGGACGGGCCGCGGCCGTCCTCACGGCAGGACTGCTGGTCGCCACCGCGGCGGCGTGCGGCGGCGGAACCGCGTCCGGCGGCGGGAACGGCGACCCGAAGACGCTGACCTACTGGGCCAGCAACCAGGGCGCCGACATCGCCGCCGACAAGAAGGTGCTGGGCCCCGAGCTGGCCAAGTTCGAGAAGCAGACCGGCATCAAGGTCGAGCTGGAGGTCGTCCCCTGGACCGACCTGCTCAACCGCATCCTCGCCGCCACCACCTCCGGCCAGGGGCCGGACGTCCTCAACATCGGCAACACCTGGTCGGCGTCGCTGCAGGCGACCGGCGGGCTGCTGCCGTTCGACGACGCGACGATGGCCGAGGTCGGCGGGGCCGGCCGGTTCGTGCCCGCCGCGCTCGCCTCCGCCGGCGCCAAGGGCAGGCCCCCGGCCGCCGTGCCGCTCTACTCCCTGGCCTACGGCCTCTACTACAACAAGAAGATGTTCGCGGACGCGAACCTGGAACCGCCCAAGACCTGGCAGGAGATGGTCGAGGCCGGGCGCAAGCTCACCAAGGACGGCAAGCACGGCATCGCCATCGAGGGCGCCAGCATCCCGGAGAACGTCCACGCCGCCTTCAACATCGGCCAGATGTACGGGGCCGACTTCTTCACCGCCGACGGCAAGCCGCAGTTCGCGACGCCGCAGGCCGTCAAGGCGGTCAAGTCCTACATCGACCTGCTCGCCAAGGAGAAGATCGCCGCGCCGGGCAACGCCGAGTACTCGGCCAACCAATCGATCAACGACTTCGCCACCGGCAAGGCCGCGATGCTCATGTGGCAGGCCACCACCAGCGGGCTCACCAACCTCGGCATGAAGCAGGGCGACTGGGGCGTCGTGCCGCTGCCGAAGCCGTCCCCCGCGCCGCCCGGCGGGCGCGACATCACCTCGATGGTCGCCGGCATCAACATCGCGGTCTTCAAGAACACCGACAACCGCGACGGCGCGCTGCAGTTCGTGAAGTTCATGACCGGCGACGCCGAGCAGAAGATCCTCAACAAGGCCTACGGGTCGCTGCCGGCCGTCACCTCCGCGCAGAACGACCCGGCGTTCGACACCCCCGACCTCAAGGTCTTCAAGGACATCCTCGCCACCAGCGCGGCGCCGCTGCCGCAGGTCCCGGAGGAGAGCCAGTTCGAGACGGCCGTCGGCACCGCCATGAAGGACCTGTTCGCCGACGCCGCCGCCGGCAAGCCGATCACCGAGGAGCGAGTGCGGGAGAAGCTCGCCGCGGCCCAGGAACAGATGGGCAAGTAGCCGGATGACGACAGCGGACGTCTCGGCCGCCCGCACGGGCGGCACCGGGGATCCCCGGCCCGGGCCCGGCGCGGCCCGGCCGGGGAGGAGGCGGCGGCTGCGGCTGCCGCCGAAGGCGCTGCCCTACCTGCTGCTCGCGCCGGCGGTCGCCGCCGAGCTGATCGTGCACCTGGTGCCGATCGCCGTCGGGATCTGGATGAGCTTCAAGGAGCTGACGCTCTTCTACATCCGCGACTGGTCGCGGGCGCCCTGGACCGGCCTCGGGAACTACCGGGTCGCGGTCGACGTCGACGGCTCCATCGGCGCGGGCCTGCTCCGGTCGTTCCTCGTCACCGTCGCCGTCACGGTGCTGGCGGTCGGGACGTCGTGGCTGCTCGGCGCCGCCGCCGCGATCCTCATGCAGGAGCGGTTCCGCGGCCGCGGGCCGCTGCGCGCGATCTTCCTCGTCCCCTACGCGCTGCCCGTCTACACCGCGGTGATGACGTGGGCGTTCATGTTCCAGCGCGACACCGGCATGGTCAACCACATCCTCGCCGACCAGCTGCACGCCACCGGCGGCGGCCGGCCGTTCTGGCTGATCGGCGACAACAGCTTCTGGGCGCTGGTCACCGTCATCGTGTGGCGGTCGTGGCCGTTCGCGTTCCTGGTGCTGATGGCCGGGCTGCAGAACATCTCCCGCGACCTGTACGAGGCGTCCGCGCTGGACGGCGCCGGCGTGTGGCGGCAGATCCGGCACATCACGCTGCCCGCGCTGCGGCCGATCAACCAGGTGCTCGTGCTGGTGCTGTTCCTGTGGACGTTCAACGACTTCAACACGCCGTTCGTCCTGTTCGGCAAGGCCGCGCCGGACGGCGGCGACCTGATCTCGGTGCACATCTACCACGCGTCCTTCGTCACCTGGAACTTCGGGACGGGCTCGGCGATGTCGGTGCTCCTGCTGCTGTTCCTGCTGCTGGTCACGGCGGCGTACCTGCTCGCCACCTCCAGGCGGAGGCCCGCGCATGGCTGAGACCCGCAGATCCCGCAGGGCGCCGACCGACCCGCCCGCGTCGTTCGCGTGGACGCGGCGGATCGTGCTGACGCTGCTGGCGGTGTTCACCCTCCTGCCCGTCTACGCGATGGTCAGCTCGTCGCTGAAGCCGCTGCGGGACGTGCAGGGCGCGTTCCGCTGGATCCCGTCCGAGCCGACGGTCCGCCCCTACATCGACATGTGGTCGACCGTCCCGCTGGCGCGGTACTTCGCGAACAGCGTGATCGTCGCGGGCGGCGCCACGCTCGCGTCCGTCGCGATCGCGATCGGCGCCGCGTACGCGGTGAGCCGGTACCGGTTCGCCGGGCGCCGCGTCTTCACGGTGACGGTGCTGTCCACGCAGATGTTCCCGGGGATCCTGTTCCTGCTCCCGCTCTTCCTGATCTTCGTGAACGCGGGGAACGCGACCGGCATCGCCCTGTACGGCAGCCGCGGCGCCCTCATCCTGACCTACCTGACGTTCTCGCTGCCGTTCTCGATCTGGATGCTCGCCGGCTACTTCGCCTCGATCCCGCGCGAGCTGGACGAGGCGGCCCGCGTGGACGGCTGCGGCCCGATGGGCGCGCTGCTGCGGGTGATCGTCCCGGCGGCGCTGCCCGGCATCGTCGCGGTCACCGTCTACGCGTTCATGACCGCCTGGGGCGAGGTGCTGTTCGCCTCCGTCATGACCAACGAGCAGACCCGGACCCTGGCCATCGGGCTCCAGGGCTACTCCACCCAGCACGAGGTGTACTGGAACCAGGTGATGGCCGCCTCCCTGGTGGTGAGCGTCCCCGTCGTCGCCGGGTTCCTGCTGCTCCAGCGCTTCCTGGTGGCCGGCCTGACCGCCGGCTCCGTGAAATGACCCGTCCCGAACGACCAGAGGGAGACCCGTGCCCATCGACGACCTGACCGCGTTCGGACCCGGCTTCGCCTGGGGGGCGGCGACCTCCGCCTACCAGGTCGAAGGAGCCGTCGCGGAGGACGGCCGCGCGCCCTCCATCTGGGACGCGTTCTGCCGCGTCCCGGGCGCGATCGCCGGGGGCGACACCGGCGACGTCGCCTGCGACCACTACCACCGCTGGCCCGAGGACGTCGCCCTGATGAAGGCCCTCGGGCTGCGCGCCTACCGGTTCTCGATCGCCTGGCCCCGGGTCCTGCCCGCCGGGGACGGCCCGGTCAACCCCGCCGGGCTCGCGTTCTACGACCGGCTCGTGGACGCGCTGCTGGAGGCGGGCATCGAACCGCACGCCACCCTCTACCACTGGGACCTGCCCCAGGCGCTCCAGGACCGCGGCGGCTGGCCGTCCCGCGACACCGCCGAGCGGTTCGCCGAGTACGCCGCCGTCGCCGCGGGGGCGCTCGGCGACCGCGTCGCGTCGTGGGCGACGCTGAACGAGCCGATCTGCGCGGCGTGGATCGGGCACCTGCAGGGGGCCATGGCCCCCGGCATCGCCGACATCCGCGCGGCGGTGCCCGCCTCGTACCACCTGATGCTCGCCCACGGGCTCGGCGCGCAGGCCGTCCGCGCCGCCGCCCCCGACGCCCGCGTCGGCATCGTCCACCTGCTCACCGACTGCGAGCCGGGCAGCGACCGGGACGAGGACGCCGCCGCGGCGCACCGCGAGGACGGCCACCACAACCGCTGGTGGCTCGACCCGGTCTTCGGGCGCGGCCTGCCCGCCGACATGATCGAGGCGTACGGGGTGGAGCCGCCGGTGCGGGCCGGCGACCTGGAGGCGATCGCCGCGCCGCTCGACTGGCTCGGCGTCAACTACTACCGCCGGTCGGTGATCGTCGCCGACCCCGGCGGGCCGCCCCCGCGCACCCGGCAGATCACCCCGCCGGGGACGCCCCGCACGGGCATGGACTGGGAGATCCACCCGGACCGGCTGGAGAAGATCCTCGTCCGGGTCGCGCGGGAGTACGCGCCGCCCAGCGTCATGGTGACCGAGAACGGCTCCGCCTACGCCGACACCGTGACCCCGGACGGCGCCGTCCACGACGCCGAGCGCACCGCCTACCTGGAGGCGCACCTGGCGGCGTGCGCGTCCGCGATCCGCGCGGGCGTCCCGCTGGACGGCTACTTCGCCTGGTCGCTGCTGGACAACTTCGAATGGGCGTACGGGTACGCGCAGCGGTTCGGGCTCGTCCACGTCGACTTCGCCACCCAGCGGCGCGTCGTCAAGGACAGCGGGCACCGCTACGCCGAGATCATCCGCGCGCACCGCGACCTGGCGACGGGCGCGGTCGCGGCCGGCGGGTAGGCCGGCGGGCGGGCCTGCGCCCCGCCCCGCCCGCCCGGCTCTCTAGAGTGTCGGCCAGAGCGACGTGAGGAGGGCCGGGTGGGCGGGATCCTGGTGGCCAACCGCGGGGAGATCGCGCTGCGGATCGTGCGGGCCGCGGCCGAGCTGGGCCTGCGGACGGTCGCCGTCCGCACCCGCGACGACGCCGCCTCGGCGCACGTCCGCCGCGCCGACGAGGTGCGCGCGCTGCCCGGCGAGGGCGTCGCCGGCTACCTCGACGCCGACGCGCTGCTGGCCGCCGCGAAGGACGCCGGCGCCGCCGCCGTCCACCCCGGCTACGGCTTCCTCAGCGAGAACGCCGCGTTCGCCGCGCGCTGCGCCGCCGCCGGGCTGGCGTTCGTCGGCCCGCGCCCCGAGCTGCTGGAGCTGTTCGGCGACAAGGCGCGGTCGCGGGACCTGGCCCGCGAGGCGGGCGTACCCGTGGCGCCGGGCACGGGCGGCGCGGTGAGCCTGGCCGGCGCCGAGGCGTTCGCCCGCGAGCACGGCACCGTGATGCTGAAGGCGCTCGCCGGCGGCGGCGGACGCGGCATGCGCGTCGTCGCCGGCCCGGACGAGATGGCCGCCGCCTACGAGCGGTGCCGGTCCGAGGCGCTCGCCTCGTTCGGCGCCGGCGACCTGTACGCCGAGAAGTACGTGCCGCGCGCCCGCCACATCGAGGTCCAGGTCGCCGGCGACGGGACCGGCGCCGTCACCCACCTGTGGGAGCGCGACTGCAGCGTCCAGCGGCGCCACCAGAAGCTCATCGAGGTCGCGCCCGCGCCCGCGCTGCCCGGCCGGGTCAGGGACGCGCTGCTGGACGCGGCGCTCCGCATGGCCGCCCGCGTCCGCTACGACGGCCTCGGCACGTTCGAGTTCCTCGTCGCGGGCGAGGAGTTCTGGTTCCTGGAGGCGAACCCCCGGCTCCAGGTCGAGCACACCGTGACCGAGGAGATCACCGGCGTCGACCTGGTGAAGGCGCAGATCAGGCTCGCGCTGGGGGAGGGCCTCGCCGACGTGGGGCTGGCGGGGCCGCCGGCCGCCTCCGGCTGCGCCGTCCAGGTGCGGGTCAACGCCGAGACGATCGACGCCGACGGCGCGCCGCGGCCCCGCGCCGGGACGCTGACCGCGTTCGCGCCGCCGTCCGGACCGGGCGTCCGCGTCGACACCTGCGGATACGCCGGGTACCGCACCAGCCTGCGCTACGACCCGCTGCTCGCCAAGGTGATCGCCCGCGCGGAGGACCTCCCGGCCGCCGCCGCGCGGGCGCACGGCGCGCTCGGCGAGTTCGAGATCGCGGGCGTGGCCACGAGCATCCCGCTGCTCCAGGGGATCCTGCGGCATCCGCGGTTCACCGCCGGCGGCGCCGGCACCTCCTTCGTCGCGGACCATCTGGCCGAGCTGCTGGAGAGCGAGCACCGCCGCTACCACCCCGAGACCGCGCGCGAGCCCGAACCGGAGGCCGCGGCCGCGGTGGACGCGCCGCCCGGCACGGTCGCCGTCCCCGCGCCCATGCAGGGGACGGTCGTGAGCGTCGAGGCGGCCGAGGGGGACGCGGTGCGGGCCGGTGCGCCGGTGCTGGTCCTGGAGGCGATGAAGATGGAGCACGTCGTCCGCGCGGGGGAGGCGGGCGTCGTCCGCGCGCTGGCGGCCGCGCCCGGGGACACCGTCGCCGAGGGCGCGCCGCTGCTGTTCGTCGAGCCCGCCGACGTCGGCGGGGACCACGCCGCCGAGGAGGACGAGGCCGACCTCGACGCGATCCGCGCCGACCTCGCCGAGACGCTGCGGCGGCACGAGATCGGCCTGGACGCGGCCCGCCCCGAGGCGGTCGCCGAGCGGCACGCGCGCGGGCACCGCACCGCCCGCGAGAACATCGCCGACCTGTGCGACCCGGGGACGTTCGTCGAGTACGGCGCCCTCGCGATCGCGGCGCAGCGGCGGCGCCGCTCCCTGGACGACCTCATCGAGCGCACCCCCGCCGACGGCATGGTGTGCGGGATCGGGGACGTCAACGGCGAGAAGGCCGTCGTCATGTCCTACGACTACACGGTCCTGGCCGGGACGCAGGGCCACCAGAACCACCGCAAGACCGACCGGATGCTCGACATCGCCCGCCGCCGCCGCCTGCCGCTCGTCCTGTTCGCCGAGGGCGGCGGGGGACGGCCCGGCGACACCGACACCTCCGCGGTCTCCGGCCTGGACGTCACGACCTTCCACGCCATGGGGCGGCTCAGCGGCCTCGTCCCGTCCGTCGGGATCGCGTCGGGGCGCTGCTTCGCCGGGAACGCGGCCCTGCTCGGCTGCTGCGACGCCATCATCGCCACCCGCGACGCCAACATCGGCATGGGCGGCCCCGCGATGATCGAGGGCGGCGGCCTCGGCGTGTTCGCCCCCGAGGAGATCGGCCCGATCGCCGACCAGGAGCCCAACGGCGTCGTCGACATCGTCGTGGACGACGAGGCGGAGGCCGTCGCCGCCGCCCGCCGCTACCTCTCCTACTTCCAGGGGCCGCGGGACGAGTGGGCGTGCGACGACCAGCGCGTCCTGCGGCACGTCGTCCCGGAGAACCGCAAGCGCGCCTACGACGTCCGCCGCGCCGTCCGCCACCTCGCCGACACCGGGTCGGTGCTGGAGCTGCGCCGCGCGTTCGGCGTCGGGATCATCACCGCGCTGGTGCGGATCGAGGGCCGCCCGATGGGCCTCATCGCCAGCAACCCCGCGCACCTCGGCGGCGCCATCGACCGCGACGCCGCCGACAAGGCCGCCCGGTTCCTGCAGCTGTGCGACGCCCACGGCCTGCCCGTCGTGTCCCTGTGCGACACCCCGGGCTTCATGGTCGGCCCCGACGCCGAGCGCACCGCGACCGTCCGGCATTTCAGCCGGCTGTTCGTCATCGGCGCGAACCTGCGCGTCCCGATCGCCGCGATCGTGCTGCGCAAGGGCTACGGGCTCGGCGCGCAGGCCATGGCGGGCGGCGGGTTCAAGGCGCCGCTCGCGACCGTCGCGTGGCCGACCGGAGAGATCGGCGGGATGGGGCTGGAGGGCGCCGTGCGGCTCGGGTACCGCAAGGAGCTGGCCGCCGCCGAGGACCCGGAGGCGCTGTTCGAGCAGATGGTCGCCGCCGCCTACGAGTACGGCAAGGCGCTGAACGCGGCCACGGTGTTCGAGCTGGACGACGTCATCGACCCCGCCGACACGCGCCGCTGGATCACGACGGTGTTCGCCGGAGCCCCGCCCGCGCAGGACCGGCCCCGGCGGTGGATCGACACGTGGTGACGCCCCGGCCGGCGTCCCGGTAGGCGTCCCGGTAGGCGTCCCGTACCCGGGGGTCGGCGCGGACCTCCGCGGGCGCGCCGGCCGCGATCATCCGGCCGCCGTCCAGCACGTGCAGGACGTCGCACACCCCGAGCACCGGCTCCAGCTCCCGCTCGACGACCAGCACCGCGAGCCCGCCGGCGGCCAGGTCGCGCAGCAGCACCTCCAGGGCGCGGGCGCGCCGCTCCGGGAGGCCCGCCCACGGCTCGTCCAGCAGCAGCACGGCCGGGTCGGCGGCGAGGGCCCGCGCCAGGCCGGTCAGCAGCGCGATGCCCGGCGGCGCGGTGCGCGCGCAGCGGTCCGCGTACTCCTCCATGCCGAGCCGGGCGATGATCTCGTCGGCGCGCGGCCCGGCGTCCCGCCGGGCGTCCAGGCGGCGCCGCCACCGGTCGCGGGCCGTCCGGCCCGGCTGCTCGCGGGTGAGCGCGTGCCGCGCGGCGGCGGCCCGCACCGCCTCCCGCACGGTGCGGGAACCGGCCGGCGCGGGGGCCGCGCGGGCGATGCCGCGCCGGGCCCGCTCGCGCGCCGCGCTGCCGGTCAGGTCGGCGCCGCCGAGGTGGACGGTGCCCGCCGCGGGGCGGCGCAGCCCGGCGATCACGTCGCACAGCGTCGTCTTGCCCGCGCCGTCCGGGCCGACCAGCCCGGTCACCGTGCCGGGCGGCGCGGTGAGCGCGGCCCCGTCGACGGCCGTCAGCCGGCCGAACCGGACCGTCACGTCGCGGACCCGAAGACCTTCTGCGGCGGTCATCCGCACCTCGGCTCACTGTGATGTGGATCACTGTGGACCCACACCCTATAGACGCGCCGGGGCGGCGGCAACGCCTCCCGTCAGGGGGCCAGGCGGTCGCGGGTCCACTCCTTGACGCCGGCGATGAACGCGTCCACGTCGGCGGCCTTGCCGGAGGCCATCTCGTCGAACCAGGCCGGCACGTACCGCTCGAACCTCCCGCTGTCCAGCACCTCCAGGACGGCGTCGGCGACCTCCCGCGGCGGCAGCGCGTCGGACAGGTCGCTCAGCGGCGGCTCGTTGCCGGGCAGCGTGAACAGCTCGGTGCCCGCGATGAGCGCGGGCTGGACGACGTGGGCCTGCACGCCGGTGCCGTCCAGGTCGACGGCCATGCTCTCCCAGAACGCCGTCAGCGCCGCCTTGGACGCGCCGTAGGCGCCCTCGTGCGGCGGGCCGAGCCGCGCCGCGACCGACCCGATCGCCACCAGGTGGCCGCGCCCGCGCGCGATCATGCCGGGCAGCAGCGCGAGCGTGAGCCGCACCGGGGAGGCGTAGTTCAGCCGCATCACGTCCTCGGCCTCGGCGGGGGACAGGTCCTGCACGCGGCGGCGCTTCGGCGCCCCCGCGTTGTTGACCAGCACGTCCACGCCGCCGAACTCGCGCTCCACCGCCGCCGCCAGCTCGCCGATCCCGTCGAGGTCGCCGAGGTCGGCCGTCCACATCGCCGAGCCGGGGGAGTGCTCGCGGCACCGGGCGAGGACCTGCTCCAGCCTGTCCTTGCGCCGCGCCACCAGCCCGACGCGGGCGCCGGCCGCGGCGAGCGCCTCCGCCACGACCGCGCCGATGCCGGACGATGCTCCCGTGACCAACGCGGACCGTCCCGTCAAAGACACCATGCCGCACAACGTCACACACGCCCCTCCGGCCGGGCAAGGCGAAGCGCCGCCGACCCTCCGCATCGGCGGGTAACACGGCGGGTTCCGCTCACACCCCGCCGCTCACCGCCCCTCTCACCACGGAGGTCCGCACGCATGCCCGCCGGCACCGGCGGACCGGAGACACTCGCCGCCGAACGCGCCCACCTCGCCGAGTCCCGCGCCGCCCTGCGCCGGCGCGCGGCCTCGCCCGCCTCTACGTCGCGCCGACCCGCGCCGTCACGTCACTGACCGTCCTGCACCGGTCCGGCCTCCCCGCCGGACTGGCGGAGCCGTGGCCGGCCCGCGGCCGGCTCGTCGCGGCACGGCTGCGGGCGCAGGCCGTCGAAGGCGATGCGCAGGACGTCCTCGCGGGCTCCGGCGCGTCCGGCCGCGTAGGACATGCCGGCCAGCAGCGCCATGACCTCGGCCGCGCCGACGTCCGCGCGGACGGCTCCGGCCTGCTGCGCCCGTTCCAGCAGGACGCCGAGGGCGGCCCGCAGGCCCGGCCCGGCCCTCCCCGTGGCCTCGCGGGCGTCGACGCCGGCCTCGGCCAGCGCCTCGGTGACGGCGTGCTTCGTCGCCGCCTGCGCGACCACCCGGGCGAAGAACCCGAAGAACGCCCGGCCCGGGTCCGCGGCCGACCGCAGCTCCTCCGCCTCGCCGGCCAGCCGCTCCAGCAGGGTGACGAGGACGGCCTCCAGCAGCGACTCCTTGGTCGGGAAGTGCCGGAACACCGTGCCGATGCCGACGCCCGCCTTCCGCGCGACCTCCTCGGTGGAGGCGGCGGTCCCCTGGACGGCGAAGACCTCCTCGGCCGCGGCGAGGACCCTGGCGCGGTTGCGGAGGGCGTCGGCGCGCAGGGGCCTGCCGGACGCGGGTGAGGTCATCGCGGCCTTTCCGTTGACATACGGAGTCTTGACTCCGTATTTTCTCATACGGAGCACGGACTCCGATTGTAGGGGAGAGTCATGTCCGAGTTCGCCAGCCCCCGGGCCGTCTTCCAGCGGCTCATCGACGGGATCACCGCGCGGCGGCCCGACGACCTGCCGCGGCTGTACGCCGCGGACGCCGTGGTCGTGCACCCGTTCGCCGATCCCGCCTCGCGCCTGGAGGGCCGCGAGGCGCTGCGCGGGCACTTCGCCCGGTTGCGGACCCTTCCGATGGAGCTGAAGGCCCGCAACGTCGTCGTCCACCAGACCGCCGACCCGGAGGTGATCATCGCGGAGTTCGAGTACGAGGGCCGCAACACCGAGACCGGGCGCGAGTTCGTCGTGCCCAACATCTTCGTGCTGCGCGTCCGCGACGGGCACATCGTGGAGTCCCGCGACTACGCCCACCACCGCGCCTTCGACGAGGCGATGGCATGACGTCCGCCCCGGGCGGCGGCACGCCGCGCGAGGTGTTCGGGCGGCTCAGCGCGGGCATCTCGGCCGGCCGCTGGGACGAGCTCGGCGCCCTGTACGCCGAGGACGCGGTGGTCGACCAGCCGTTCGCGCCGCCGCCGGCGCCCTCGCGCCTGGAGGGCCGCGCCGCGATCGACCGGCACTTCCGCGCCGCCGCCCGGGGCCCCCTCGAACTGCGGGCCCGCAACGCGGTGGTGCACGACACCGCCGACCCGGAGGTCGTCGTCGCCGAGTTCGACTACGACGGCCGCGTCACCGCCACGGGGCGGACGTTCCGCGTCGCGAACATCCAGGTGCTGCGGGTCCGGGACGGCCTGATCGTGGAGACGCGCGACTACCACGACCACCGGAGGCTGGCGCGCGCGGTGCGGGGCGGTTGACTCGGCGTCCCGGTTGACTCGGCGTCCCGGTTGACTCGGCGTCCCTCGGGTTTCTAGGGTGGACCTGCCATACCGACCGGTTGGTATGTCCGGAGCGGGCGGCCCGGCCGCCGTCCGCCGACCCCTCGCGGAGGTCCGCCCTGTGAGCACAGCACCGCCCGACGCCGACGAGCTGAGCAGGCGGGTCGGCGAGTTCCTCGCCGCACACGACCCCTTGGCCATGGAACCCCTGGAGTTCCTGCGCGCCCGCTTCGACGCCGGGCTCGCCTGGGTCCACTACCCCGAGGGGCTCGGCGGGCTCGGCGCCCCGCGGCACCTGCAGCCCGCCGTCGACCGGGCGTTCGCCGAGGCCGGTGCGCCGGCCAACCATCCCGAGCGCAACAGCATCGGACTCGGCATGGCCGCGCCGACGATCCTCGCGTTCGGCACCGAGGAGCAGAAGCGCCGCTTCCTGCGCCCGCTGTGGACCGGCGAGGAGGTGTGGTGCCAGCTGTTCAGCGAGCCCGGCGCCGGCTCCGACCTCGCCGCGCTCGCCACCCGCGCCGTCCGCGACGGCGATGCCTGGACGGTCAACGGCCAGAAGGTCTGGACGTCCTTGGCCCACGAGGCGCGCTGGGCGATCCTCGTCACCCGCACCGACCCCGACGTCCCCAAGCACCGCGGGATGACCTACTTCGTGTGCGACATGACCGCGCCCGGCGTCGAGGTCAGGCCGCTGCGGCAGATCACCGGCGAAGCCGAGTTCAACGAGGTGTTCCTCACCGACGTGCGCATCCCCGACGAGCACCGGCTCGGCGAGGTCGGGGAGGGCTGGCGGGTCGCCACCACGACGCTGATGAACGAGCGGGTCGCGATCGGCGGCAACGCCGCCCCGCGCGAGAGCGGCATGATCGGCGTGGTCGCCGCGCTGTGGCGGGACCGGCCCGAGCTGCGCACCCCCGGCCTGCACGACGCGCTCATGCGCGCCTGGGTGGAGACCGAGGCGGCCCGGCTCACCGGGGCGCGGCTGCGCCAGCAGCTCGCCGCCGGGCAGCCCGGCCCCGAGGGCTCGGGCGCCAAGCTGGCCTTCGCCAAGCTCAACCAGGAGGTCTCCGGCCTGGAGCTGGAGATGCTCGGCGAGGACGGCCTGCGCTACGACGACTGGACGATGCGCCGCCCCACCGGGGTCGACTTCACCCGCCGCTCGCCCGGCTACCGCTACCTGCGCGCCAAGGGCAACTCCATCGAGGGCGGCACCTCGGAGATCCTGCGCAACATCATCGCCGAGCGCGTCCTCGGCCTGCCCGGCGAGATCCGCGTCGACAAGGACGTGGCGTGGAAGGACCTGCCCAAGTGAGCGACCTGCTGTACTCCGAGATCGAGAACGACCTGCGCGCCGGCGTCCGCGAGCTGCTCGACGACAAGGCGCCCTGGAGCTCGGTGCTGGCGGGCACCGAGAAGGACGAGCCCTACGACGCCGGGCTGTGGCGCGCCCTCGCCGCCCAGCTCGGCTGCGCGGGCCTGCCCGTGCCCGAGGACCTCGGCGGCGCCGGCGCCACCTGGCGGGAGACCGCCGTGGTCATGGAGGAGCTGGGCCGGACCGCCGCGCCCGTCCCGTTCCTGACCAGCTCGGTCATCGCGACGGCCGCGCTGCTGGCCGCCGGGGAGCGCGACCTGCTCGCCGAGCTGGCCGCCGGGAGCAGGATCGCGGTCCTGGCCGTGCCGTTCAGCACCGCCCCCGGGGACGGGGTCCCCGCCGTGCAGGCGGCGGACGGGACGCTGACCGGCGAGGTCACCAGCGTCGCCGACGGCATGGCCGCGGACGTGTTCCTCGTCCCGGCGTCCGGCGCCCTGTACGCGGTGGACGCCGCCGACGCCCGCCGGACCGCGGTGACCTCGCTCGACATGACCCGGCGGCTCGCCGACGCGGCCTTCTCCGCGGCGCCCGCCCGGCGCGTCGGGGACGTCGGCGCCGTGCGCGCCGCGCTGCTGACCGGCGCGGCGATGCTGGCGTCCGAGCAGCTCGGGCTCGCTCAGCGCTGCCTCGACGACACCGTCGCCTACGTGAAGACGCGCTACCAGTTCGGCCGGCCGGTCGGCTCCTACCAGGGGCTCAAGCACCGCCTCGCCGACCTGTGGACGTCGATCACCCAGGCCCGCGCGGTGGCCAGGCACGCCGCGTCCTGCGCGGCCGCCGGCGACGGCGACGCGCCGGTCGCGGCGGCCGTCGCCCAGGCGCACTGCTCGGCCGTCGCGGTCAAGGCCGCCGAGGAGTGCGTGCAGATGCACGGCGGGATCGGCTTCACCTGGGAGCACCCCGCGCACCTGTTCCTGAAGCGGGCCAAGGCCGACTCGATCGCGCTCGGCACGCCCGACCGGCACCGGGCGGCGCTCGCGGCCCTGGTCGACCTGCCCCCGGCCTGACGCCCGCCCGGGCGGCCCCGGACGCGGGGCCGCCCGGGTCAGCCGGTGATGACGGCCAATATCCGCGTCCCGCGAGGGAAGGCGCCGCGCTCGGCCAGGGCGAGGACGCCGAACATCATCTTGGCCGTGTAGACGCGGTCGAGGACCAGGCCGTGCCGGTCGGCGAAGTCGTCGACGAAGGCGTCCAGCTCGGGGGTGCGCTTGGCGTAGCCGCCGAAATGGAAGCCGTGCTCAACGCGCCAGTTCCCCCGTCGCTCGCCGTAGGTCTCGCGCTGGAGTCGCTCCACCTCGCCGTCCATGAAGCCGCCCTTGAGCACGGAGAAACCGATGGCCCGCTGGTGCGTGGCCAGGCCCGCCGCCAGGCCGGCGAGCGTCCCGCCCGTCCCGCAGGGGCAGCACACCACGTCGAAGCCCGGCACCTCCGCGCCGAGTTCCGCGCACCCCCGGACGGCCGGCGCGTTGCTGCCGCCCTCCGGGAGCAGGTAGAAGTCGCCCCACCGCTCGCGCAGCGCGGCGACGACGTCCGGCTCGTGCTTGCGCCGGTAGGTGGTGCGGTCCATGTAGGCGAGGCGCATGCCCATCCGCTCGGCGCAGGCCAGCGAGTCGTTCAGCGGCAGGTGCTCCTCGCCCCTGATCACGCCGATCGTCCGGAACCCGTACAGCCTCCCGGCGGCCGCCGCCGCGCGGATGTGGTTGGAGTAGGCGCCGCCGAACGTCAGGAGCGTCCCGTGCGCGCGGGCCGGTCCGAGGTTGTGCTTGAGCTTGCGCCACTTGTTGCCGGGCAGCTCCGGATGGACCAGGTCGTCCCGTTTGAGGAACAGCCGCAGGCCCCGCCGCTCCGCGCGGTCGTCGGCCAGTTCGGCGACGGGGGAGGTCATCGCGGCGGCGTCATCCCGGCATCGGCAGCCGGAGCCTCTCGCGGAGCGTCCGCTGCACCTCGTCGATGCCCGGCCGGGCGTCCACGGTGACGACGTACTCCTTGCGGCCGAACAGCTCCAGGATGGGGTCGGTCTTCTCGTGGTACTGGCGCAGCCGCTCGGCGAGCGCCTCCTCGGTGTCGTCCTCGCGGGTCACCAGCTCGCCGCCGCACACGTCGCAGCGCCCCTCCTCGGTGGGGCGGTCCGCGATCAGGTTGTAGTCCATCCCGCACCGGGAGCACAGCCGCCGCGCCAGGACCCGGCGGCGCACCTCCGCGTCCGGCAGGTCGAGGTGGATCACCCCGTCGATGTCGTAGCTCTCCAGGAAGAACTCGGTCTGCCGCCGGCTGCGCGGGAAGCCGTCGATCACGAACCCGTAGTTCCAGTCGTGCTGGCCGAGCCGCTCCCGGACGACGTTCTCCGCCAGGTCGTCGCCGACCAGCTCGCCGGCCGCCATGATCCGGCGCACCTGCGCGCCCAGCTTGGTGTGGTTCTTGACGTGCCAGCGGAAGATGTCCCCGACGCTGATGTGCACGATGTCCAGATCCCGCGCGAGCAGTCCCGACTGGGTACCCTTGCCGCTGCCGATGGCCCCGATGATGACGTACTTGCGCATGGGCTCCAGCCTAGGGCGGGGCGGTCAGAGCGGCAGCCGCAGCCGCCGCCCCAGCCTGCGGAAACGCGAATCCTGGACGTGCTCGGGCGACTCGTCCGACACGGCCAGCCCCTCCATCAGGGTCTCGAACGAGGGCTGCCGGACGCACACCAGCGTCGCGCGGGCGCGCCGCGCGCAGTGCAGCCGCACCGACGGCCGCAGCAGCCGGGAGACCGGGCCGCGGGACCCGTGCCCCACGACCAGGATGTCGTCGTCGCCCGCCAGCCGCACCAGCGTGGCGCCCGGCTCCCCGACCAGCGCCAGCGCGGTCAGCTCCACGCCCTCCGGCGGCCCGCCCGACACCTCGGTGAGCAGCCGCGCGATGAGCTCGGCGCCGGAGCCGCGCAGCGCCTCGGTGATGCCGCAGCCGAGCTGCCCGGCCGCCGACACGTGCGGCGGCAGCGGCGCCGCGTGCACGACCAGCAGCGGGAGCCTGCGCAGCCGCGCCGCGCCGATCGCCCAGGAGAGCGCGCAGCGGGCGCCCGCGGAGTCGTCCACCCCCACCACGACACGGGGGCCGCCCTCCGGTCTCGCGATCACGATCCCTCCTGTGCGCCGGGTGCCAGGTAGTTTAGGCGTACCCGCTCCGAGGGGGGAGTGCCACGTTCGGGAAACGCGGGTTTCCGATGAACGGGTCTCCGATGAAGGCGCGCCCCCTGGACCGGCCGCCGCCGCACGCGGCACACTTCGGGTATGGGCACACCGCACGAGACCGACCCGGCCTGCGCCGTCGCGCACGGCGACGCCCCGCCGCCCGCGGCGGAGCGCACGCTGGTCGCGGTGTTCGCCGGCCAGGTCGCCGACCACCTGCTGCGCTACGGCGCCGACCTCGGCTACCGGACGTTCCTCGTCGACCCCGACAAGGACCGCGAGGGCGCCGCCGACCTGCCGCCCCTCGACGGCACCGCCGACGTCGTCGTCACCGACCACCACCGCCCCGAGCTGGGGCCGGTCCTGCGCGACGTGCTGACCCAGCCCGTCCGGTGGGTCGGCGTCATGGGCAACCCGCGGCACCCGGCGCCGCACATCCCGGCGCTCACCGAACTCGGCGTCCCCGCGAGCGACATCGCCCGGGTGCACCGCCCGATCGGGCTGAACATCGGCTCCAGGTCCCCGGCGGAGATCGCCATCGCCACCCTCGCCGGGCTGATCGCCGACCGCAACGGCCGCCCCGGCGGCTTCGAGTTCTAGTGCGGTCCGGCTCCTAGTGCGGGCGGTCGCCTACGACGCCTTCGCCGCGCCGCCGTCCGTCCGCGAGCTGCCCGACCCGCCCGTCCCGGCGGGCGGCGCGGTCATCCGCGTCGAGGCCACCGGCGTGTGCCGCAGCGACTGGCACGGCTGGCGGGGCCACGACCCCGACATCCGCGCCTTCCCGCACGTCCCCGGCCACGAGCTGGCCGGCACGGTCGCCGAGACCGGCGCCGGCGTCGCCCGGCACCGCCCCGGCGACCGGGTGACCGTCCCGTTCGTGTGCGCCTGCGGCCGCTGCCCGTCCTGCGCGGCGGGGGACCAGCAGGTGTGCGAGGCCCAGACCCAGCCGGGCTTCACGCATTGGGGCTCGTTCGCCCACTACGTCGCGATCGAGAACGCGGACGTGAACCTCGTCCCGATACCCGATGAGATGTCGTACACGACCGCCGCCGGGCTGGGCTGCCGGTTCGCCACCGCGTTCCGGGCCGTCACGGCGCAGGGCGGCGTGGCCGCCGGGCAGTGGGTCGCCGTGCACGGCTGCGGCGGCGTCGGCCTGTCCGCCGTCATGATCGCCGCGGCGGCGGGCGCCCGCGTCGTCGCCGTCGACGTCTCGCCGGGGGCCCTGGAGCTGGCGCGCCGCTGCGGCGCGTCCGCGGTCGTCGACGCCTCCGGCCGCGACGACCCCGCCGCGGCCGTCCGCGACGCCGCGGGCGGCGGCGCGCACGTCTCCCTCGACGCGCTCGGCAGCCCGGCGACCGCCCGCGCGTCCATCGAGTCGCTGCGCCGCCGCGGCCGGCACGTCCAGGTCGGCCTGCTGCCGCCCGGCGCGGGCCGCGCCTCCCTCCCGATGGACCGGGTCATCGCGTGGGAGCTGGAGATCGCCGGCAGCCACGGGATGGCCGCGCACGCCTACGGCCCGATGATGGAGCTCGTCCGCGCCGGCACGCTGCGCCCCGAGCTGCTGGTGAGCCGCGTCCTCGCCCTGGACGACGCGCCCGCCGCCCTCACGGAGATGACCGGCCCCGGCATCACCATGATCGAACCCCACCGGTAGGAGCCCCGCCCGCCGCAGGCTCCCCGGCGGGAGCCTCACCGGCAGGGCGGGGCGAACGGGGCGGACGGCAGGTAGCGCCGCCATTCGGCCCGCGTGATCGCGGTGCCCGCCGTGGCGCAGATGTGCGCGGCCACCTCCTCCGGGTCCAGGTTCCACAGCCTGACCTCGCGGCCGGCCCCGGCGGTGACCAGAAGGGGGCGGCTCGGGACCGCCATGTCGATGTAGAGGGCCTCGGTGGACGCCGTGAGGGTCGCCAGATGGCGCGGATCGGACGGTTCGGACGCGTCCCACAGCCAGACGGTCCCGTCGCCCCCGGTCGCCGCGAGGACGCCGCCGGGGCCGTAGGCGAGCGAGTAGATGTAGTTGGCCGGGCCCCGCAGGCGGCGGGGGAGCGGGCGCGGGCGCGCCCGGTCCCGGACGTCCCACAGGATCACCGTGTTGTCGGCGCCCGCGGTGGCCAGCGTCCCGCCGTCCGCGCTGAACACCGCGGCGAAGACGTAGCCGCCGTGGGCGGTCAGGGCGCCGCCGAGCCTGACCGGGTGCCGGGGATCGGCGACGTCCCACAGCAGGACGGTCCGGTCCGCGGTGCCGTAGGCGAGCGTCCGGCCGTCGGGGCTGAACGCGGCCTGGTAGGTGTAGTTGCCCGCGCCCGCGAGCTCGGCGAGGCGCTCCGGCCGGTACGGGTCGCTCACGTCCCACAGCCAGACCTTCGTGTCGTTGCCCGCCACGGCGAGAAGGCGGCCGTCCGGGCTGAACGTGAGGCCCTGCACGATGTCGCCGGGGCCGGTGAGCCTGGCGGGGATCGCGGCGGGACGGCCGGGGGAGCGGACGTCCCACAGCTGCGTCGAGCCGTCGGTGGCGCCGATCGCCAGCGTCGCGGCGTCCGGGCTGAGCGCGGCGGCCCCCGACGCCGCGGCGGGGCCCGCCGCCCGCTCGATCACCGGGCCGAGCGGGTACGGGCGGCGCGGGTCGGCCACCGACCACAGCCGCGCGGCGCCGCCGTTGCCCGCCAGCGCGAGGACCCGGCCGTCGCGGCTCAGCCCCACGGCGAACACGTCGCCGCCCGGACCCTCGATGACCGGCCCCGGGAGGTCCCACAGCCGCGCGGCGCCGTCGGACGCGGCGGTCGCCACCGTCCCCGGGCGGGGGAACGCCACCGACGTGACCGGCCCCGGATGCGGCAGGGTCGCGATGAGCGCGCGCGTCCGGGTGTCCCACACCCAGGCCCTGCCGTCGGAGCTCGCCGCCGCGACCGACTCGCCGCCGGGCGCGAAGGCCGTCCCGTTCACCCAGCTCTTCGGCCCGGTCAGCGGCTTGCCGGCCGGGGACCGGTCGGAGGTCCGGAAGAGCCGGACGCTTCCGTCGGCGCTGCCCGCCGCGAGCATCCGGCCGTCCGGGCTGAACGCCACCGAGAAGACGGTGCGCGTCCCGGCCGCGAGGGGGCGGCCGAGCCGCGCGCGGCGGGGGACGTCCACGAACTGGACCGTTCCATCGGCGAAGCCCGCGGCCAGCGTCGAGCCGTCCGGGCTGAACGCGACGCTGTGCGCGGGGGCCTCGCCCTCGAACAGCACCCGGCCGTCCGGTCGCGGGGAGGCGGTGTCCCAGTACCGGACCGTGCGGTCGGCGCTCGCCGCGACGAGCGTCCGGCCGTCGGGGCTGAACGCCACCGCGTAGACGGTGCTCTCCGGCCCGGTGAGCGCGCGCGGCGCCCCGCCCGGCCGCCACGTGAGCACCGTGCCCCCGCCGCTCCCGGCCGCGAGCGTCCGCCCGTCCGGGCCGAACGCCACGCTGTACACGGTGTCGGGGAAGCCGCGCACCGGTTCCCCGGCCGGCGCGGGGCGGCCGCGGTCGGCGACGTTCCAGAGCCGCACGGCCCGGTCTGCGCCGCCGGTCGCGAGCATGCGGCCGTCCCGGCTCACGGCGACCGACTGCAGCAGACGCGGGCCGCTCACGACGCGGGTCGCGGCGGGGCCGGAGTAGGCCTCCAGCAGGCCGGCGCGGGCCTCGGGGGTGCGCGCCACCCGGTACGCGGCCAGCGCGGTCTGCCCGGCGAGCGCGGGGTCCTTGCCGCGCAGCCTGCCCGACTCGATCGCCACCTGCCGCGACACCGCGATGTCGCGCTGCGCGTCGGCGGCGTGCCGCTGGCGCAGCGTGACCGCCGCCAGGCCGAGCGCCAGCAGGGACACCGCCGACAGGACGGCGATCAGCCGCCGGCCGCGCCGGACCAGCCGCCGCGTCGCCCGCGCCTCCGCGTCCCGCTGGCGCACCGACGCGTCCAGGAACCGCCGCTCCCGCTCGTTGAGGGCGGCGCCGCGCCGCGGGTCGGCGGCCAGCTCCTCGGCCTCGGCCAGCCACCCGCCGCGCAGCAGGGTCCCCGGGTCGCGGCCCGACTCCTCCCACGCCTCGGCGCCCGCGGTGAGCCGCCGGTGGGTGCGCAGGTCCGCCCGGTCGGCGTCCAGCCACGCGCGCAGCCGCGGCCAGGCGAACAGCAGCGCCTCGTGGGCGATCTCCACGCCGTCGGCGCGGGCCGTGACGAGGCGCTGCGCGACGAACAGGTCGAGCACCTCCCGTACCTCGTCGCCGAGCTCGCGCTCCGCCACCCGGCGCCGGGTCACGCCGGTGTCGTCGGCGATGTGCACGAGCCGCCCGAACAGCCGCCGCGCGACGAGGCGCTCCTCCTCGTCCAGCCCGCGGTAGACCTCCTCGGCGGTGGCGCGCACCGCGCCCTCGATCCCGCCGCTCTCCCGGTAGCCGGCGATGGTGAGCATCCCCTGCCGCTGCCGCTCCCACGTCGACAGCAGCGCGTGCGACAGCAGCGGCAGCGTGCCCGTCTCGTGGGCGGCGCCGGCCCGCGCGCCCGGCGCCGGGCTCATCTCCCGCAGCAGCAGGTCGGCCAGGCCGGGCTCCAGCTCCAGCCCCGCCCGCTGCGCGGGCGCGACGATCGCGCGGCGCAGCTCGTCCTCGTTCATGGGGGTGACGACGACCTGGCCCGCCTGCAGCACCCCGGCGAGCCCCGGATGCCGCAGCGCCCGCGCGTAGAAGTCGGCGCGCAGGGCCAGGACCACGGCGGCGGGCAGGTCCAGCAGCGCGCCGATGAGCTCCTCGGCGTCCGCCTCGGACCGGCCCGTGAAGACCTCCTCGAACTGGTCGACGAGCACGACCGCGGGCCCCGCGCCGCAGAGCCCGGGGACCTCGGCGGCCTTCAGCTCGCCGGCCGTGCGGAGCACGATCGCGGCCTCCCCGCGCAGCGCGGGGACGAGGCCGGCGCGCAGCAGCGACGACTTGCCCGCCCCGGACGGCCCCGCGACCACCAGCGCGCCGCGGCCCCCGAGGGCCCGCACGCGGGCGGCCAGCGTCGCGGTCAGCTCCTCCCGGCCGAAGTACCAGGCGGCGTCCTCCTGCTCGAAGCGGGCCAGCCCCCGGTACGGGACGACGGCCGGGCGGCGCCCCGGGCTCCGGCGGACCCGGCGCAGCGCGTCCAGCCACAGCCCGACCGTCCCGGCGTCGGCGACCCCGCACGCGCGCAGCAGCTGGGGCAGCCGCGGCGGCCGCAGCGGCGGCAGATGCCGGCCGGAGAAGTAGCCGCCGGCGCTCGCGTCCGGCATCCCGGCGTTCCGCGCGACCTGCCGCACGGTCAGGCCCGCGCGCTCCCGCAGCAGCGTCAGCTCCCGCGCGAAGTCCTGCCGCGTGACGATCCGGCGCGGGTCCGGCGCCTCCGCGCCGTCGCCGGACGGTGCGCTGTGGGCCATCTGAACCTCCGCGGCGGGTCCGGGTCCGTCTGACGCTCCGAGTCAGACACCCGGCGCCGCCGCAGAAAAGGTCAAATGACATAAATGCGGACATTTAGTTCGATTTCCGGGTTTTCCCGGGGTTCCTCACCGTCCGTCGCGGCGCCGCGCCGCAGCGGGACCGGGCGCCGTGCCCGGCCGCGTACGGCCTTGTACGGGCATTGGACGAGGCGTTGTGCGGGCCGCGCCCGGGGGTTCTCCTGGAAACGACCCCGATCATGACAGGTGAAGGCGGCACCCGGCCATGACGAGAGAGCACGCATTCGACGGCGAGGGGTTCGGCGGGGGAGCGTCCGGCGGCCCGGACGGGGGCGGCGGCGCGGCGGGCCTCGCGCGGCGCCGGCGCCCCCCGGCGGACGGGGCGGCGGCGCACTTCCACGACACCGTGCACGCCGACGGCGACATCGTCGCCGGAGACAAGATCGTCCACCAGGCGGCGCCCCGGTTCGCGCCGCCCGTCCGGCAGCTGCCCGCGGCGCCCCGCGACTTCGTCGGCCGCGAGCGGGAGCTCGCCGCGATGGACGAGGCGCTCGCCTCGTCCGGCGGCCGCGGCTCGGCGACCGTGGTGCACATCCACGGCATGGCCGGCGTCGGCAAGACGTCGCTGGTGCTGCACTGGGCGCACCGCAACGCGGGCCGCTTCGACGAGCACATCTTCCTCGACCTGCACGGGCTGTCCCGGCGGACCGCGGCGACGCCCGCCCGGGCGCTGTTCCGGCTGCTCTGCGACCTCGGCGTCGCGGCCGGCGACATCCCGGCGGACGAGGCGCGCCGGGCCGCGCTGTTCCGCTCCCTGGTCGCCGAGCGCCGCGTCCTCGTGGTGCTCGACAACGCCGCGGACGCCGGCCAGATCGTCCCGCTGGTGCCGGGCGGCCCCGGCTGCCTGGTCGTGGTGACCGGCCGCACCCGGCTGGAGGGCCTCGACGCCCGGTTCGGCGCCGTGTCGGTCCCGGTCGCCCCGCTCACCACGGACGAGTCGTGCGAGCTCGTCGCCCGGCTGCTCGGCGGCGACCGCGGGGAGCGGGAGCCGGACGCGGTCGCCGACCTCGCCGACTCGTGCGGCCGGCTGCCGCTCGCCATCCGCATCGCGGTGGTCGGGCTCGCCGCCGGGCCGTTCGACTCGGTCGCCGCCGTGGTGGACGAGCTGACCTGCGGCGGCCGGCTCGACGTGCTCGCCCTCGACGGCGACGCGGGCCTCGCCATCCGGCCCGCCTTCGACCTGTCCTACGACGGCCTGACCCCCCGCGAGCAGGGCGTCTTCCGGATGCTCGGCCTCCTGCACGGCTACGACTTCGGCGCCGAGAGCCTCGCCGCGCTGCTCGGCGTGCCCGTCCCGGAGGCCCGCCGGCTGCTGCGCGGCCTCGTCCGCCGCCACCTCGTCGAGCCCGGGACCGTCGGCCGGTTCCGCCTGCACGAGCTGCTCAGCGAGTACGCGGCCGAGCGGCTCGCCCGCGAGGACGGCGCGGCGGCCGGCCCCGCGGCCCGGCGGCTGCTCGGCTGGTACCTGACCCGCGTCCGCGAGGCCGCGGCGGCGATCGCGCCGTCGGCGACCGGCCCCGCGTGCGCGGCGGAGCCGCTGTCCCCGGCCGCCGCCGAGCGGGCCCTCGCCTGGTTCGAGGCGGAGCGGGCCGCCGTCGTGGCGATGGCGCGGCGGGCGGCCGAGCGCGGCGAGCCCGCGCTCGCCTGGCGGTTCGCCGACGCGCTGTTCCACCTGCTGCGCCGGGACAAGCACGGCGCCGACAACCTGGAGGTGCACCGGCTCGGCCTCGCCGCGGCGCGGGCCGCCGGGGACCGGCACTCCGAGGCGCTGATGCTCGACCAGCTCGCCGTCGTGCACTGCGACCGCGGCAACCACGCCGAGGCCGGTGCGGACGCCAAGGCGGCGTACGAGATCTTCACCGAGCTCGGCGACCACCGCCGGGCGGGCTGGGCGCTCAACACGCGCTCGCGCGCGGAGCGGCTGTGCTGCCGCAACGAGGAGGCCCTCGGCTTCGGCGAGCGCGCGCTGGAGATCCTGACCCGGGAGGGCGACCGGCACGGCGCCGGGCAGGCGCTGGCGCAGATCGCGCAGGTGCACTGGAGGCTCGCGCACTACCGCACCGCGCTGCGCCACGCCCGCGAGTCGCTGCGCCTGCACCGGGAGCTGCGGGCCGGCGCCGGCGAGTCCGAGGCGCTGGAGCTGATCTCCCGGATCCTGCGCCGCCTCGGCCGCGTCGACCTGGCCCTGCGCTACGCCCGGCGGGCGCTCGCCGTCCGCGAGCGGCTCGGCGACCGGCGCGGCCAGGGCGAGGTCCTGGACGGCATGTCCCGCACGCTGCGGCGCAGCGGCCGGCTCGCCGAGGCGCTCGCCCGCGCCGACGACGCGGTGCGCATCCGGGAGGACGTCGGCGACCTCACCGGCGTCGCCGCCAGCCTGATCAGCCGGGCGCGCGTCCGCGAGAACCTGGGGGACCGCCCGGCCGCCTTCGAGGACGCGACCCGCGCGCTGCGCATCTGCCGGGACGTCGGCGACCAGTACGGGGAGGCCGAGGCGCTGTGCACCATCGCCCAGTTCCACCACGACTCCGGGCGGTACGAGCTGGCCATCCGGCACGCGCGGGCCGCCCTGGCCATCCGGAGGCGGATCCGGGACGAGCACGGCGTCGCGTCGGCGCTCAACCTCGTCGCCCTGGTGGAGCGGCGGCTCGGCCGGCACGCCGACGCCCGCCGCGACGTGGAGCGGGCCCTCGCCCTCCAGCGCAGGATGAAGGCCGGGTACGGCCTCGGCAAGACGCTGACCAACCTCGCCGAGATCGAGCGCAGCGCCGGCCGGTACGGCGAGGCCCTCGGCCACGCCTTCGCCGCCCTCGCCAACCACGCCCGGGCCGGCGTCGGCGGCGGCGAGCGGATCGCCCAGGGCGCGAGCCTCGCCACCATCGCCAGGATCCAGTGCCGGATGGGCGACCACGGGGCCGCGCTGCGGCACGCCACCGCCGCGATGCGCCTCCAGTGCGAGACCGGCGACCGGCCGGGCCAGAGCGTGACGCTGGACGTCCTCGCCCGCCTCGGCATCCGCACGAGCCGGTACCCGGAGGCCGCCCGGCACGCCGAGGAGTCGCTGCGGATCCGCCGCGAGATCGGCGACCGGCGCGGCGTCGCCGAGAGCATCGCCAAGCTGGCGCTCGTCCGCTGGCACCAGAGCCGCTACGACGAGGCCCTCTGCCGCGCGCGGGAGGCCCTGGCGATCCAGCGGGAGATCGGCGACCTCGCCGGGGCCAGCGGCGCGCTGTACGTCCTCGCCCGCATCCACGCGCGCACCGCCCGCTACGCGCGGGCCCGGGAGTGCGCCCAGGAGTCACTGGAGATCTGCCGGCGCACCGGGGACCGGCACGGAGAGACCGACGACCTGCTCACCCTCGCGCACATCGACCGCAGGCAGGCGCGGTACGGCCGGGCGCTGCGGACCGCCCTGGAGGTCCTGGAGGCCAAGCGGGAGATGGACGACCGGACGGGCGAGGCGGAGGCGCTCACGCTCATCGGCCGGCTGCAGGGCGAGCTGGGCCGGCACGACGCGGCGCTCGCGCACCTCGCCGAGGCCCTGCGGCTGCAGCGGGCGACCGGCGACCGCTACGGGGAGGCGGAGACGCTGGAGGCGATCGGCCGGGTCCGCCGCCGGCTGGCGCAGTACCCGGCGGCCCGGCGCGTCCTCAAGGAGGCGCTGCGCATCGAGCGGGAGATCGGCGACCTCGCCGCGGAGGGCCGGACCCGGACGCTGCTCGCGGACGTGTGCTGCCACCAGGCCGCGTTCCGCGCCGCCGTCCGGCACTCCCGCAAGGCCATCGCGATCCTGCGGGAGATCGGCGACCTCGACGGCGAGAGCGCGGCCCGCGACGGCCTCGCGCGCGTCTGCTACTGCATGGCCCGCTACCGCAAGGCGCTGCGGCACGCCGGCGCCGCGCTGCGCATCCGCACCGAGACCGACGACCGGCACGGCCAGGCCGAGAGCCTGGCCACCCTGTCGCGCAACCACCGCAGGCTCGGCCGCAACGAGGTCGCCGTGGGCCTCGCCGAGCGGGCGCTGGCCCTGTACCGGGAGATCGGCGACCGGCGCGGCGAGGCCGACAGCCTCGGCACCCTCGCGCACGCGCGGTGGCGGCTCGGCGACGAGGCCGCCGCGCTCGCCGCCGGGCTGGACGCGCTGCGGCTCCACCGGGAGAACGCCGACCGGCACGGGGAGGGCGAGATCCTCGACCTGCTCGCCCGCGTGCACCGCAACGCCGGGCGCTTCGCCGACGCGCTGGAGCTCGTCACGCAGGCCCTCGCGCTGCGCCGGGAGATCGGCGACCGGCGCGGCGAGGGCGACAGCCTGAACACCCTGTCGCGCCTCATGCGGCGGCTCGGCGATACCGCCGAGGCGCTCGACCAGGGCCGCCGGGCGCTGGCCATCCGGTATGAGATCGACGACCGCCGCGGCACCGCCGACACCCTCGACAACATCGCCCGCGTCCACGCCCAGGCGGGTGAGCACGAGCAGGCCCTGCGGCACGCGCTCGACGCGCTGGAGATCCAGGTCGCCATCGGCGACCGGTGGGGGCGCGGCCGCAGCCTGCTGCTGGCCGGCCGGATCCAGCTCGCGCTCGGCCGCCCCGGCGAGGCGCGCGCGCACCTGGCGCGGGCGGCCGCCGTCTGCGCCAGGACCGGGGACCGGGAGTCCGCGGACGACGCCCGCGGCCTGCTCGCCTCCCTGCTCGGGTGAGCCCCGCCCGCGGCGGGGCCGCGAGCGGGGACACCGGTGAGGCGGGCGCGTAGGATCCGGAATGCACGCGTTCTGTCGGTGGGGTCTCCTACGGTCGGGGGCGACGGGGCCCGCCGGCCGCGCCGACGGAGCGATGCCGCCGAACGAAGGTGACGATCACCATGGCGAACACCACGATCGATTCAGACCGCGACTTCCAGGAACTCGCCGATCCCTACCGTCGGGAGCTGCTGGCGCACTGCTACCGGATGCTCGGGTCCATCCACGACGCCGAGGACCTGGTGCAGGAGACCTACCTGCGGGCGTGGCGCTCCTACGGCGACTTCGAGGGCCGGTCGTCGCTGCGGACGTGGCTGTACCGGATCGCCACGAACGTGTGCCTGACCGCGATCGACCAGCGCGGCAGGCGGCCGATGCCGTCCGGGCTGGGCGCGCCGAGCGACGACCCGGAGCGGCCCGTGGTGGCCTCGCCGGAGGTGCCGTGGCTGGAGCCGGCGCCCGACGCCGTCCTCGGCGCCGACGCCGCCGACCCCGCCACGATCGTCGCCGCCCGGGAGAGCACCCGGCTGGCGTTCGTCGCGGCGCTGCAGCACCTGCCCGCCAAGCAGCGCGTGGTGCTGATCCTGCGGGACGTCCTCAAGTGGCGCGCCGCCGAGGTCGCCGAGCTGCTCGGCACCTCGACGGCGGCGGTCAACAGCGCGCTGCAGCGGGCGCGGGCGCAGCTGGAGCAGGACGCCCCCATGCGGGACGAGCTGGTCGAGCCCACCGACCCCGAGCAGCGCGACCTCCTGGAGCGGTACGCCAAGGCGTTCGAGGACGCCGACATCACCGGCCTCATCGAGCTGTTCAAGAAGGACGTCGTCTGGGAGATGCCGCCGTTCCCCGAGTGGTTCGTCGGCGCCGAGCACGTCGTGCGGCTCATCATCGCCCAGTGCCGGCCCGGCCCGGGCGACATCCGGATGGTCCCGGCGGCCGCCAACGGGCAGCCGGCGTTCGGGCTCTACAAGCGCGACGAGGAGGGCGTGCTCCGCGCGTTCCAGCTGCAGGTCCTGAGCGTCACCCCGGAGGGCGTCTCGCACGTCTCGGTGTTCTTCGACACCAGCCTGTTCCCGCTGTTCGGGCTGGCCGAACACCTCTGATCGGCCTCCCGCTCTTCCAGTGAGCGGAAACCCGCCTGCGGCTCCTCCGGCATGGCCTGCCAGGGTGGTGGGGAGTGTCCGCGACGTGGGAATGAGGGATGAGCGCATGACCCACCCCCCGTACCTGTACCCGGGCTACAAGAGCACCGTGCTCAGAGCCCCGAAGCAGGAACTGATCATGCCGAAACTCGGCCCGGACAGCGTCGAGCTGACCTCGCCGGTCTTCGGGCACCAGGAGCTCGGCCGGCTGGACGAGGACCTCACCGTCCAGCACTCCGGGGAGCCCCAGGGGCAGCGGATCATCGTGACCGGGCGGGTGCTGGACAGCGGCGGCCGGCCGGTGCGGGGCGCGCTCGTGGAGATCTGGCAGGCCAACGCGGCCGGCCGGTACAACCACCTCGGCGACATCCACCCGGCGCCGCTCGACCCGAACTTCACCGGCGCCGGGCGCTGCCTCACCGACGACGACGGCCGCTACCGGTTCATCACGATCAAGCCGGGCGCCTACCCGTGGGGCAACCACCACAACGCGTGGCGGCCCGCGCACATCCACTTCTCGGTGTTCGGCACCGCGTTCACCCAGCGGCTCGTCACGCAGATGTACTTCCCCGACGACCCGCTGTTCGCCTACGACCCGATCTTCCAGTCGATCCCGGACGAGAAGGACCGGCAGAAGCTGATCTCCCGGTTCGACATGGAGATCACCAAGCCGGAATGGGCGCTCGGATACCAGTGGGACATCGTTCTCGGCGACACCCCGATGGAGACCTGATGAGCACTCCCTCACTCACCCCGTCACCCGCCACGCCGTCCCAGACGGTCGGCCCGTTCTTCGGCTTCGCGCTGCCCTACGCGGCGGGCCCGGAGGTCGTGCCGCCCTGGCGGCCGGACGCGATCCAGGTGCGCGGGCGGGTCCTCGACGGCGCGGGCGAGCCGGTGCCCGACGCGCTCCTGGAGATCTGGCAGCCCGACGGGGACGGCGCGATCCCGCGGCGCCCGGGCGGCCTGGTCCGGGCCGGGCACGGGTTCTCCGGCTTCGGCCGGTGCGGCACCGACGCCGACGGCGGCTACTGGTTCAGCACCGTCAAGCCGGGCGCGTCCGGCGCCGGCGCCCCCTACATCGCCGTGCTCGTCTTCGCCCGCGGCCTGCTCAAGCCCGTCTTCACCCGGCTGTACTTCCCCGAGGACGAGGCGGTGCACGCCGCCGACCCGCTGCTCGCGGAGGTCCCGGAGGGCCGCCGCGCGACCCTGGTCGCCGAGCGGGCGGGCGAGCGCGAGTACCGTTTCGACATCCGGCTGCAAGGGGAAGGAGAGACGGTCTTCCTTGCCTACTGACGAGCCCTGCGGCGGGCCGGGCCCCGACGCGGGCCTGCTGTCGCCGGTCCGGGCCGGGACGGAGGCGGAGGCCGCCACGGGCGACCCCGCCTACCTGACCGCGATGCTGGACGCCGAGGCGGCGCTCGCCCGCGCGCAGGCCCGCCTGGGGATCATCCCGGCGGCGGCGGCCGAGGCGATCACGGCCGCCGCCGTCCCCGGCCGGTTCGACCTCGTCGCGGTCGCCCGCCGGGCCCGCGGCTCCGGCACTCCGGTCGTGCCGCTGGTGGCCGACCTGCGCGCCCTCGCCGGAGCCGCCGGTGAGCACGTGCACAGGGGCGCCACCAGCCAGGACATCGCCGACACCGGCGCGATGCTCGTCGCGGCGCGGGCCAGGCGCGTCGTGCTCGCCCACCTCGACCGGGCGCTGGACGCCCTGGCCGGGCTCGCGGAGCGGTACCGCGACACCCCCACGGCGGCCCGCACGCTCGGCCGGCAGGCGCTGCCGACGACGTTCGGCGCCAAGGCCGCGAACTGGCTGATGGGCTGCCTGGACGCCCGCGCGGGCCTGGCCGCCGTGCCGCTGCCGGTGCAGCTCGGCGGCCCCGCCGGGACGCTGGACGCCTTCGGCGACCGGGCCCTCGACCTCGTCGCCGCCTACGCCGAGGAGACGGGCCTGGACCGCCCGGTCCTGCCCTGGCACACCCGCCGGGCGCCCGTCGCCGGCCTCGCGGCGGCGCTGGCCGTCACCGCCGGCGCGCTGGGCAAGATCGCCACGGACGTGTGGCTGCTGTCGCAGAGCGAGGTGGGCGAGGCCGCCGAGGCCGCGGGCCCCGGCCGGGGCGGCTCGTCGTCGATGCCGCACAAGCGCAACCCGGCGCTGTCCGCCCTGATCCGCTCGGCCGCGCTGCAGGTCCCGGCGCAGACGCAGGTGATCCTCGCCGCGCAGGCCGCGCCGCAGGAGCGGCCGGCGGGGGAGTGGCACGCCGAGTGGCAGCCGCTGCGCGAGTGCCTGCGCCTCACCGGCGGCGCCGCCGAGACGGCCGCCGAGCTGCTGGAGGGCCTGGAGGTCTCCACCGAGTCGATGCGCGCCGGCCTCGGCGACCTGCTGGACGTGCTCGGCGGCGACCCGGGGCCGGGCAACGCCGCCGTCCTGGTGGACCGGGCCCTGGACGCCTACCGGAGGAGCCGGCGGTGACACGGACGGACATCACGCCGCGGTACCGGCTCGACGGCCCCGAGGACGCGCCGCTCGTCGTCCTCGGCCCGTCCCTCGGCACGTCCGCGGACCTGTGGCTGCCGCAGCTGCCCGCGCTGACCCGCGCCTGGCGCGTCCTGCGCTTCGACCTGCCCGGCCACGGCGGCGCGCCGGTGCCCGACGGCCCGTTCACCGTCGACGACCTCGCCGGCGGCGTCGCCGCCCTGCTGGACGGCCTCGGCGCCGAGCGCGCCGCCTACGCCGGAGTGTCGCTCGGCGGCGCGATCGGCACCGCGCTCGCCCTGCGCGCCCCGGACCGCGTCGCCAGCCTGGTCCTGTGCTGCACGTCCCCCCGCTTCGGCGACCCGGGGGCGTGGCGGGAGCGCGCCGCGCTCGTCCGCCGCGAGGGCGTCGGCCCGGTGGCCGACTCGGCCGCGGGCCGCTGGTTCACCCCCGCCTTCACCCGCGCGGAGACCTACACCGCGATGCTCCGCGCGACCGACCCGGAGGGCTACGCGGCCTGCTGCGACGCCCTCGCCGGATTCGACGCCACCGCGCGGCTCGGCGCGATCTCCGCGCCGACCCTGGTGATCGCCGGGGCGCAGGACGGTCCCACGCCGCCGCGGGGCCACGCCGACCGGCTGGCCGAAGGCATCCCCGGCGCCCGGCTGACCGTCGTCGAGGGCGCCGGGCACCTGGCCAACGTCGAGCGGCCCGTCGCGGTGACCAGGGAGATCACCGCGCACCTCGACCGCACGTGGAAGGGACACGGCAGATGAGCGCCGAGCGCATGACCGACGGGGAGCGGCACGCGCAGGGCATGCGGACGCGCCGCGAGGTGCTCGGCGACGCCCACGTCGACCGCGCCGAGGCCCGCAAGGACGGCTTCACCGCCGACTTCCAGGACATGATCACCCGGTACGCGTGGGGCGAGATCTGGAGCCGGCCCGGCCTCGACCGCAGGACCCGCAGCTGCATCACGCTCACCGCGATGGTCGCCGGCGGCCACCTGGAGGAGCTCGCGATGCACGTGCGCGCCGCCGTCCGCAACGGGCTGACGCACGAGGAGATCAAAGAGGTGCTCCTGCAGACGGCGATCTATTGTGGAGTCCCCGCGGCGAACTCGGCCTTCGCCGTCGCCCAGCGGGTACTAGGCGAGCTGGACGGACCCGGAGTGACAGAGTGACATGGCGGAGCGCGCGCGGCCGGTGAGCGTGGCGGGCAAGGTGATGGCCATCTTGAACGCCTTCGCTCAGGGCGGCGTCCGCCTCAACCTCAGCGAGATCTGCCGCCGCTCCGGGCTGCCGCTGGCGACCGGGCACCGGCTCGTCGGCGAGCTGGCCGCGGGCGGGTTCCTGGAGCGGGTCCCGGACGGCACGTACCGCATCGGCACCCGGCTGTGGCGCATCGGCAGCCAGGCCCCGGCCGTCACCGGGCTGCGGGAGCTGGCGCTGCCGCACATGGAGGACCTGTACGAGGCCACGCACGACAACGTGCAGCTCGGCGTGCTGCGCGAGGACCGCGTGCTGATCGTCGAGCGGCTGCGCGGGACCCGCTCGGTGCCGGTCGTCACGCAGGTCGGCGCGATGCTGCCGCTGCACACCACCGGCGTCGGCAAGGTGCTGCTGGCGTACGCGCCGCCGGACGTGCGGGAGCAGGTCCTGGCCGGGGAGCTGGCCCGGTACGCGGTGCGGTCCATCACCGACCCGGAGAACCTGCGCCGCGACCTGGAGCAGGTCCGCCGCACCGGCTACGCGCTCACCCGGGACGAGATGACGCTGGGCGCCTCGTCGGTCGGCGCGCCGGTGCGGGACGGCGCGGGCGAGGTGGTCGCGGCGCTCTCGCTGGTCGCGGGCACGCGCGGCGCGGACCTGCGGCGGCTGCTGCCGCCGCTGAAGACGGCGGCGCGCGCCCTGTCCCGGGACGTCGCCGCGCACTGGCGCGGCGATCCGGACTTCTTTTCCGGTGAGCGGAAGACCGGTGCTTGAACCTGCGGCGATGCACGCCAGCATCGCCGGGTGAACCGACGACGAGGAGGCTCGATGCGTACCCAGGTCGCGATCATCGGCGGCGGCCCCGCCGGACTGCTGCTGTCCCACCTGCTGCACCTGCAGGGGATCGACTCGGTGGTCCTGGAGAGCCGGGACCGCGACTACGTGGAGCATCGGCAGCGGGCCGGGATGCTGGAGCAGGGCACGACCGACATCCTGCGCGAGAGCGGCGTCGGCGAGCGGCTCGACCGCGAGGGCCTCGTCCACCACGGGCTGGAGCTGCGGTTCGGCGGCGCGGGGCACCGCGTGCCGCTGACCGACCTGACCGGCCGGACGGTCACCGTCTACGCGCAGACCGAGATCGTCAAGGACCTCGTCGCGCGGCGGCTCGCGGACGGCGGCGACGTGCGCTTCGAGGCCGAGGCCGTGAGCCTGGACCCGTCCGCGCCGAGCGTCACGTTCCGCAGCGGCGGGGCGACGCACACCCTCGACTGTGACTACATCGCCGGCTGCGACGGGTTCCACGGCGTCAGCCGCCCGGCGGTGCCCGGCCTGCGGACGTTCGAGCGGGAGTACCCGTTCGCCTGGCTCGGCATCCTCGCCGACGTCCCGCCGTCCACCGAGGAGCTCATCTACGCCAACCACGACCGCGGCTTCGCGCTGCACAGCCTGCGCTCCCCGTACGTCAGCCGCCTGTACCTGCAGGTCTCGCCGGACGAGGACCTCGCGGAGTGGTCCGACGCCAGGATCTGGGACGAGCTGGCGACGCGGTTCGCCACCGACGACGGCTGGAAGCTCCACGAGGGGCCCATCACCGACAAGTCGGTCACGCCGATGCGCAGCTTCGTGGCCGAGCCGCTGCGCCACGACCGGCTGTTCCTCGCCGGGGACGCCGGGCACATCGTCCCCCCGACGGGGGCGAAGGGCCTCAACCTCGCCGTGTCCGACGTGATCATCCTGGCGCGGGCGCTCACCGAGCGGTACGCCTCGGGCTCGGAGACCCTGCTGGACGGCTACTCCGACCTGTGCCTGCGGCGGGTCTGGCGGGCCGAGCACTTCTCCTACTGGATGACGACGCTGCTGCACGTGGACCCGGCCGCGAGCGAGTTCGAGCGGCGCCTCCAGCGGTCCCACCTGGACTACGTGGCCTCGTCGGAGGCGGCCAAGGCGTCCCTGGCGGAGAACTACACCGGCCTTCCGATCTTCTAGGGGCCGTCCCGTCCCGGCGGTGCGGTGAGACGTACGTCACGCGATTTGGCAGCGTCTGAACTTTTACCGTCTGGGCAAGTTCGGTCTAGCGTGGACGATCACGGGTGAGATGTCCGCGTTTCACGACCGACTGGGGGTCCCGTTGGCCACGCCGCCGTACCGGCCGGGCCGGTTCTCGTTCCGCCGGCGTGTACTCGTCGCCCTGCCGTGCACCGGGCTCCCGGCATGACGGCCGTCCTTCCGGCCGGCGCGGTGACGGCGCTAGGCGGCCGCGCCGCGCGGTGGCCTCCGGAACGGGCGGCGGTTCCCACCGCGGACGTGGAAGGTGAGAGGCTACGGAGTCCGCTCGCCGACTCCGGCGGGCGGCCGCCCGGCCGGAACCCGCCCCGGCCCGGAACCGGCCCGGCCACCCACAGAAGGACACCGACGTGAGCCTCCTCGACCGCCCGTCCCGGCCGGCCGGCGCGCTCGCGCGGCTGCGCCGGCCCGCGCTCCGGCCCGCCGCCGCGGACCCGCCCGGCGGCGGGCGGCCCGGCGGGCGCCCGCACGCCGTCGGGGAGCTGCTGCTGATCACCGTGCTGTTCACGGTCTACAAGCTCGGCCGGCTGCTGGCGAACGGCCGGGTCGCGGAGGCGTTCGACAACGCCCACCGCGTGTGGCACCTGGAGCGCCTCGTCCTCCTGCCGAGCGAGACCGGCGTCCAGCACGGCCTGCTGCAGAGCCCGCTCCTCGTGCACGCGGCCAACTCCTACTACGCGTACGTGCACTTCCCGGCGGCGATCGCGTTCCTGCTATGGATCTACCTGCGGCGGCCCCTGCACTATCGGTGGGTCCGCCGCGTCATGGTGGCCCTGACCGCCGTCGCGCTCGTCCTGCACCTGCTCGTGCCGCTCGCCCCGCCGCGGATGCTGCCCGCGACCGGGCTGATCGACACCGCGGCGCAGTTCGGCCCGGCCGTGTACGGGCCGCCGCAGACCGACACGGTCGCCAACCAGTACGCGGCCATGCCGTCCCTGCACATCGGCTGGGCGGCGGTCATCGCGCTCGGGCTCATCGTCACGTCCCGGACGCGGTGGCGCTGGCTGTGGCTGCTGCACCCGGCGGTGACGATCGCGGTCGTGGTCGGCACCGCCAACCACTACTGGCTGGACGGCATCGTGGTGCTCGTGCTGCTGGCCGCCGGCGTCCTCCTGCTGCGCCCGCCCGCCGCGGAGCCGGCCCCGCCCGGCTAGCCGGCCGGCTCGGCGCCCAGGGTCTCCAGCAGCTCGGTCACCGGCTCCAGCTTCTCGTACAGCAGCAGCACCGGCTCGCCCGGCTCGGCCAGGTCCAGCGCCGAGGTCAGCGCCCCCTTCAGGTCGCCCGCCGGGTGGTGGCGCACGTCCGGGCGCGCCTCCCGCAGCCCCTGGACGATCAGCCGGGTCATCTCGCCCGAGCGGCGGCCGCGCAGGTCCTCGTCCTCGTAGACGACGACGCGGCCGAACGTCCCGGCCAGGGCGCGCGCCGTCTCGCCGACGAGCTCGTCGGACCGGTCGCCCGGCAGCGTGACCGCGGCGACCCCGCCGGCGCCCCAGCGCCGCTCGACGAACGCGCCCATCGCCCCGACCGCCGCCGGGTTGTGCGCGTAGTCGACCAGGACGGGGTTGGCGCCGACCTGGTACACGCAGCCCCGGCCGGGGTTGCGGGTGTGCGGGTCGAACGAGCGCAGCGCGCGCGCCAGCACGTCCACCGGGACGCCGAGGGCGCGGGCGGCGGCGGACGCGGCCAGCGCGTTGGCGAGGACGTGCGCGGCGTGCCCGCCGAACGCGCCGGCCACCTCGCCCGCCGGCAGGATCCGGGTGCGGCGGTCGCCGCGCGCCTCGGTCAGCCAGCCGTCCGCCACGCAGTAGCCGAGGCCGCCGCCGCGCAGGTGCGCCGCGAGGGCGGGCGCGTCCGGCGACAGCGAGAAGAGGCGGAGCACCGGGTCGCGGCGCCGGACCGCGGGCCGCACCGCCAGGCTCGCCGACGCCTCGTCCTCGGCGTTCAGCACGAGGTGCCCGCCGCGCCGGATCTCCTCGGCGACCAGCGCCTTGATGTCGAGCAGGTCGTCCACCGACTCGGTGTCGTCCGTGCCGAGGTGGTCGCGGGTGACGTTGGTGACCACCGCGACGTCGGCGCGCTCGTAGCCGAGGCCGCGCCGGACGATGCCGCCCCGCGCGGTCTCCAGCACGGCCGCCTCCACCGACCGGTCGCCGAGCACCATCTCCGCGGACCGCGGCCCGGACGCGTCCGACAGGTGGACGAGCCGCCCGCCCACGTGCACGCCCTCGGTGCTGGTCATGCCGGTGCGCCGACCGTCCAGCTCCAGCATGTGCGCGATCATCCGGACGGTCGTCGTCTTGCCGTTGGTGCCCGTCACCGACACGACCGGGACCCGGGACGGCGTGCCCGCCGGGTACATCAGGTCGAGGACGTCGCCGGCGACGTCGCGGCCCGCCCCCTCGTGCGGCGCCAGGTGCATGCGCAGCCCCGGCGCGGCGTTGACCTCCAGGATCCCGGCGGCGCCGCGCTCGGCGGGCGGCGGCGAGCCGATGTCGGGGAGCCGCAGGTCGATGCCGCACACGTCCATGCCGACGGCCGCCGCGGCCCGCACGCACATGGCGGCGAGGTCGGGGTGCACCTCTTCGGTCACGTCCCGGCTGGTGCCGCCCGTGGACAGGTTCGCGTTCCGGCGCAGCCACACCCGCTCCCCGCCGCCGGGCACCGAGCCGGGGCCGTGCCCCTGCCGGGCCAGCAGCGCCAGCTCGGTCGGGCCGAGCGCCAGCCGGGTCAGCGGCCGGTCGTGGCCCTCGCCGCGCGCCGGGTCGGCGTTGACCCGCTCCACCAGCGCCTCGACCGTCGCCTCCCCGTCGCCGGTGACGCACGCGGCGGTCAGCTCGGCCGCCGCCGAGACCCGGCCGCCGACCACGAGGACCCGGTAGTCCTTGCCCGGGATGTAGGACTCGACGAGCACCTCGCCCTCGTCGCCGGCCGCGGCCGCGTACGCGGCCACCACCTCGGGCGGCTCGGTCAGCTCGATGTGGACGTTCTCGCCCTGGTGCCCGGCGAGCGGCTTGACCACCACCGGCCCGCCGATGTCGCGCAGCGCCTCCAGGGCCTCCGCCGCCGACGCCGCGACCCGGCCCTCCGGGACGGGCAGGCCCGCGTCGGCGAGCACCCGGTGCGCGAGCCGCTTGTCGCCCGCGACCTCCATCCCGATCGCGGACGTGGCGTCCGTCATCGCCGCCCACACCGTCCGCCGGTACCGCCCGTACCCGAGCCGCAGCAGGTTGAGGTCGCCGACGCGGCGGACCGGCACGCCCCGCTCCCGCGCCGCCCGCGCCAGCGCCGCCGTGCTCACCCCGAGGCGCTCGCCCTCGTGCGCGGCGGCCACCTCGGCGAGGTCGCCGGACGCGTCGGGCACCGCGCCGGCGAGCGCGCCGGTCACGATCCGCAGGGCGAGCGCGATCAGCCGCTCCACCACCGCGCTGCTCGCGGGCTCGTCCCGGGGGCACTCCAGGATCACGTCGTACTCGGCGGGGCCGCCCGCCCGGACGGTGCGCCCGAAGAACACCTCCCGGCCGATCAGCCCGGACAGCTCCAGCGTGACGTGCTCGGTGACATGGCCGAAATAGGTGCCGCGCGCCATCGCGTCCAGCAGCCCGCCGGGCCGGCCCGCCGAGCAGTGGTGCTCCGCCAGGCCGGGCAGCGCCGCCACCAGCCGCTCGGCGAAGCCGGGATGGTCGGTCGTCTCGTGCCCGGCCAGGCCCTGCAGGTCGAGGCGCGCGATCGCGACGGGACGGGACAGGTAGACGTTCGGGCCGCTCAGGCGGCGCACATGGTCGAGCCGCACGGTTCAGTCCTCCTCGTCCGGGCCGCGCATGTTGCCGATGGCCGGCAGCTTGTCGTTCATCTGGAACGTGCAGCCGGCCGGCAGCAGGTGCAGCGACACGTCGAACATCGCCATCGGCTCGTCGTCGGAGGCGGCGTAGGCGATGGTGGACTGCCCGGCGTCCACGACCGTGACCACGCCCGTCCCGACGACCTCGAACTGGCCGTCGCCCACCACGATCGCGGTGTCCTCGTCGATCCCCACGCCGAGCAGGCGGGTGTCCAGCGCTATGCCGCTCATCAGCCGCGGCAGCCGGCCGCGCTCGTTGAAATGCATGTCGATCAGCACGTTGTCGAGCAGCCCCAGCCCCGGGCCCACCTTCACGCTGGACGCGGCGACCTCGTGGCCGTGCCCGCCCAGGATCATCCAGTGGCCCATCGCGGTCGCGCCCGCGCTCGTCCCGGCGATGACCAGGCCCTCCTGGTCCAGCCGGCGTTTCAGCAGCTCGTTGGTCCTCGATCCGACCAGGGTCCGGATCCGCGACTGGTCGCCGCCGCTGAACAGCACGCCCGTCGCCGCCTCCAGCGCCCGCAGCGTCGCCGGGTCGTCGGCCGCGGCCCGGCCGAGCAGCCGCAGCTCCCGGACCGACGGCACGCCGAGCCGCCCGAAAACCGCCGTGTACTCCTCGGCGACCTCCTCGGGCACCTCCGTCGCCGTCGTCACGACCACGATCCGCGCGTCCTCGGCCCCGGACAGCTCGACGAACGTCTCCAGCGGGCCCGACCCGCAGGTCCGGTTCTCCGCCCCACCGATGATCAGCAGCCGGCCCTTGCGTCCGGCACTCCCATGTTTGTCCTTCACACCAGCGAACTACCCCTTGATCACCCCGGGTAGTCGCGCGATCGCGAGGAGCTCCCGTCCGGTCCGGTCCCGGCGCTGTGCCATGCTGTGCGGATGAGCGGCAGCCCCGTTCCCCCGGACGTCCCGGGCCGGCCACCGACCGGGCCGTCCGCCGCGCTCGCCGCCGCGTCCGAGCACTACCTGCGGGGCGAGCCGATCGACATGTCCGCGCTGGCCGCCGAGCTCGGCGTCGGCCGCGCGACCCTCTACCGGTGGGTCGGCAGCCGCGAGCAGCTCCTCGGCTGGGTCCTGGCGGAGATGACCGAGCGCACCTACGAGGTGGCGGTCAAGGGCGTGGGCGGCAGCGGCGCGGAGCGGATCCTCACCGTCCTGGAGCGCTTCATGCGCGCGGTCGTGAACGCGGCCCCGCTGAAGGCGTTCACCGAGCGCGAGCCGCGGCTGTTCATCCGGCTGGCCACCATGCCCGGCACCATCGAGGACCGCGCGACCGAGCTGCTGACCCGCGAGCTGCAGGCGGAGATCGACCGCGGCGCGCTGCGCCTCCCGCTGCCGACCCGGACGCTGGCGCAGGCGATCGTCCGGGTCGCCGACTCGTTCATGTACGCCCACTACCTGGGCGGGAACCGGCCGGAGATCGAGCAGGCCATGGAGGTCGTCGAGCTGCTGCTGCGCCCCTGCGGGCCCGGCGCGGGGGAATCTTCCGCCCCGGCCGGACGCTGAACATTGGACGAGTGATGACCGCTTTGTGGCATGCGCTCGCCATGAGAGGCTTAGTCATTGGACGCATCGTCGAAAGAGGGACGGCAGGGCCGTGAGTGACATCCCCCGCCGCGCGGTGACGCGCACCGCCAAGCTGGCGACCCTCCCGCTGGGCTTCGCCGGGCGCACCGCCCTCGGGTTCGGCAAGCGGACCCTCGGCCGCCCCGCCGAGGCCGTCGCGCTGGAGGTCCAGCGCCGCACCGCCGAGCAGCTGTTCGCCGTGCTCGGCGAGCTGAAGGGCGGCGCGATGAAGGTCGGCCAGCTGCTGTCGATCTTCGAGGCCGGGCTGCCCGAGGAGATCGCCGGGCCGTTCCGCGCCAGCCTCACCCGCCTCCAGGAGGCGGCGCCCCCGATGCCCGCCGCAACGACCCACCAGGTCCTCGCCGAGGGCCTCGGCGGCGACTGGCGCGGCCTCTTCGCCGAGTTCGACGACCGCCCGGCCGCGGCCGCGTCCATCGGGCAGGTCCACAAGGCCGTCTGGCACGACGGGCGCACCGTCGCGGTCAAGGTCCAGTACCCCGGCGCCGCGCAGGCCCTGATGAGCGACTTCAACCAGATCTCCCGGCTCAGCCGGCTGTTCACGCCGCTGTTCCCCGGCGTCGAGGTCAAGCCGGTCGTCGCCGACCTCAAGCGCCGCCTGGAGAAGGAGCTCGACTACGTCGACGAGGCCCGCGCCCAGACCGCCTTCCACGACGCCTACGCCGGCGACCCCGACTTCGCCGTCCCCGCCGTCGTCGCCCAGTCCGGCAACGTGCTGGTCACCGAGTGGCTGGACGGCACCCCGCTCGCCAAGGTCATCGCCGAGGGCGGCCAGGAGGCCCGCGACCGGGCGGGGCTCCTGCTGTTCCGCTTCCTGCTGTCCGGCCCGGCCCGCTGCGAGATGATCCACATCGATCCGCACCCGGGCAACTTCCGCCTGCTGGACGACGGCCGCCTCGGCGTCCTGGACTTCGGCGGCGCCGCCCGCGTCCCCGCGGAACTCCAGTGGTCGATCGGCCGGCTGCTGCGCATCGGCACCCTCGGCGACCCCGACGAGATCGTCGACGCCCTCTGCGAGGAGGGCTTCCTCGTCCCCGAGGCCGAGGTCGACCCGGACGAGATCGCCGCCCTGGTCGCCCCGCACGCGGCCCCGTTCGCCGTGGAGCGCTTCCGTTACTCCCGCGAATGGCTCCGCGAGCAGACCGCCCGCGGCCTCGGCCTCGCCTCCGACATGCGGCCCGGCGCGCTCGCCCGCGCCTTCCGCCTCCCGCCGCAGTACCTCGCGGTCAGCCGCGCCCTGTCCGGCTGCGGCGGCGTCCTCTGCCAGCTGGAGACCGAGGGCCCCTTCCGCGCCGAGGCCGAACGCTGGCTCCCCGGCTTCGCCGACGACGACGGCCCCGAGGACCTCGACGACCAGGCGCAGGCCACCGCCTAGTACGGGGCCGGCGCCTGGGCGAGGGGCACCGGCTAGTTCTGGAGGGCCGCGGCCTCCTCCTGCTCGACCCGGCGGTTCCACTCCCGCTTGCTCGACTGCCAGCCGTCCTCGTCGCGGCCCCGGCGCCAGTAGCCGGAGATGGACAGCTGCGCCATGGGCAGGCCGCGCTCGACGCGGAGATGGCGGCGGAGCACCTTGACGAAGTCCGCCTCGCCGTGGACGAAGGCGTGCACCTCGCCGTCCGGGAAGTCCAGCTTCCGGACGGCCTCGGCGACCAGGTCGCCGACCTGGCCGGCCCCGCGGTGCAGCCAGGTGATCTGCGCGCCGGCGGGCGCCCGGAGATTCTGCTCCTCCTCGGGACCCGCGACCTCGATGAAGACCCGGGCGGCGGCGCCGTCCGGGATGCGCTCCAGGGACGCGGCGATCGCGGGGAGGGCGCTCTCGTCGCCGGCCAGCAGGTGCCAGCCGGCGCCCGCGCTCGGCGCGTAGGCGCCGCCGGGGCCGTTGAAGTGGATCTCATCGCCCGGCCGGGCGCCGGCCGCCCAGGGGCCCGCGAGCCCCTTGTCGCCGTGGTGGACGAAGTCGATCGTCAGCTCGCGCGCCTCCGCGTCCCACGCCCGGACGGTGTAGGTGCGGGTGCCGGGCCACTGGTCGCGCGGCATCTCGGCGCGCACCCGCTCCATGTCGAACGGCTCGGGGTAGGCGACGCCCGGCCGCGGGAACAGCAGCTTCACGTAGTGGTCGGTGAACTCGCCCGCGCGGAACTGCGCGAGCCCGGCGCCGCCGAGGACCACGCGGATCATGTGCGGGGTGAGGCGCTCGGTGCGCAGCACCGTCCCCCGGTGGAGCGTGCGTCCCCTGCGGGCCGGTCCCGTCGCCATGCGGTCCTCCGATGATGCGGATCACAGTACTTAGGGGACCCTAACCTTCGGGGACGCCGGATTTGTTCCAGGCCCGGGGGATCCGCCGGTCAGCCGCGCGTCCGGGCGACCTCGGCGGCGACCGCCTCGAACGCGGCGTCGGTCTCCTCGCCGGCGAACAGGGTGGCGAGCGTCGACTTGACGATGACGACGCGGTGGCGGGGCGACGCCCAGATGAGCTGTCCGCCGAGCCCGTTGGCGGAGAACGCGCCGTCCGCGCCGAGCCACCACTGCAGGCCGTAGCCCTGGTTGAAGGGGGCGGACGGGCGCGTGGACTCGGCCACCCACGAGGCGGGGACGACCCGGCGCCCGTTCGCCTTCCCGCCGTTCAGGTAGAGCAGGCCGAACCGCGCGAAGTCGCGGTCGGTGGCGTAGTAGCAGCAGTAGCCCATGCTGTTGCCGTTGGAGTCGTTGCCGAGGTACGCCTTGGACGCCATCCCCGCCGGCCCCCAGATCTTCTTCTGGACGTAGGAGTGGTAGGGCGTCCCGGTCGCCTCGGCCACCACCCAGGAGAGCACGAACGAGTTCATGCTGGTGTACTCGAACCTCGTCCCGGGCTCCCAGCCGCGCCTCCGCTGCTTCGCCAGTTCGGTCAGCGGGTATCCGAGGCTGGCGGCGACGTGCACGAACGGGACGTCGCGGGTCTCCGTCCACTCGATGCCCGACGACATCCGCAGCAGGTCCCGCAGGGAGACGCCGTCGTATCCCGATCCCCTGAGCTCCGGGACGTACTTCGTGACCGGGTCGTCCATCGAGTCGATGAAGCCCTCGCCGAGGGCGATGCCGACCGCGGCCGAGGTGAACGACTTCGCCATCGACCAGGACTGGAACAGCGTGTCGCGGTCGGCGGTGACGTAGCGCTCGAGGACGATGTCGTTCCCGTCCAGGACGACGAAGCCCTGCGTCCCCGTCCGGGCGAGGTAGTCGTCGAGCGTGTGCTTCTGCCCTTCGTAGGTGTAGGTGACCGACAGCGGCCGGGGCGCCTCGCGCAGTTCCACCGGGTGCGACGAGGGGAGCAGCGGGTCGAAGCCGGCGGCGTTCCCGGTGACCGCGGTCGGCGGCGCGGTCGGCGGCGCGGGCGGCGGGGCCTCCGCCGGGGTCCGCGCCGGGGAGGCGGCGAGCGCCGGGGGAGCGGTGAGGGCGGCGGCGGTGGCGAGTGCGAGGGTGAGCGTCCAGCGTCGGCGGCGCATCGGACCTCCGTGGGGGGCGGGGCGGCCGGGGTTCCGCCCCGATGGTGAGCGCGCCTCCGGCGCTCGTCCATGGGCCCGGCGACGAAAATCCGCGGCCGGGCGTGCGGATGGGTGAACGGTCCGGCGGCCTGGGGCGGGTGACCCTCCGAACAGGGGCATCTGCGGTACGTTCGGGGAGCCCCCGCGACCCCCACAGCAGCCCGCGCCCGGAGGAACGATGTCCGTTCTCGCCCAGTTGCTCACCGCCGTCGCCGACGGCTCGGTGGAGATCGTCGACCTGACCGCGCCCCTCTCGGAGCGGACTCCGATCCTGCGGCTGCCGGAGCCGTTCGCCAACACCGTGCCGTTCCGGCTCAAGGAGATCAGCCGGTACGACGACCGCGGCCCCGCGTGGTACTGGAACGACATCGAGACCGGCGAGCACGTCGGCACGCACTTCGACGCGCCCGTGCACTGGGCCACCGGCCGCGACGGCGAGGACGTCTCGCAGGTCCCGCCCGGCCGGCTCCTCGCCCCGGCGGTGGTGCTGGACGCGTCCGAGCGCGCCGCCGGCGATCCCGACTTCCTGCTGGAGATCGACCACGTCCGGGCATGGGAGAACAGGCACGGCCCGCTCCCGGACGGCGGCTGGCTGCTCTACCGGACGGGCTGGGACGCCCGGTCCGGCGACCAGGAGAGCTTCCTCAACGCCGACGAGAACGGCCCCCACACGCCGGGGATCTCCGCCGAGTGCGCCCGGTGGCTCGCCGAGGAGACCCCCGTCATCGGCCTCGGCGTGGAGACCGTCGGCACCGACGCGGGCGGCGCGCACGCGTTCGACCCGCCGTTCCCCTGCCACTCCTACTTCCTCGGCGCCGGCAAGTACGGCCTCACCCAGCTGCAGAACCTGGAGCGGCTGCCGGTCCGCGGCGCCGTGCTGCTCGCCTCGCCGCTGCCGATCGTCGGCGGATCCGGCAGCCCCGCCCGCGTCCTCGCGCTGATCGAGCGATGAACGTCGCGGAGGCCGTGGGGGAGGCCCTCGCCCGGCTCGGCGCCGGCACCGTCTTCGGGGTCGTCGGCAGCGGCAACTTCCACGTCACGAACGCGATGATCGCCAACGGCGCCCGGTTCGTCGCCGCCCGGCACGAGGGCGGCGCCGCGACGATGGCGGACGCCTACGCGCGGGTGAGCGGCGGCCTCGGCGTCCTCACCGTCCACCAGGGGCCCGGCCTCACCAACGCCGTCACCGGCATCGCCGAGGCCGCCAAGAGCCGCACGCCGCTGCTGGTCGTCGCGGGCGAGGTGGCCGCCGCCGCGGTCCGCTCCAACTTCCGGATCGACCAGGCGGCGATCGCCGCGGCGGTCGGCGCCGTCCCCGAGCGGGTCCACTCGCCGCAGACCGCGCTCGACGACGTGGCGCGCGCCTGCAGGACCGCGGTCGCCGAGCGCCGCACGGTGCTGCTCGGGCTGCCGCTGGACGTGCAGGGCGCCGCGCTGCCGGACGAGGCCGAGCGCCGGTCCGCCGCGCCGCGGCGGGGCCGGTCCGAGATCCCGCCGCTGCCGGTGCCGCCGGCGGC